>CANPZI010000007.1 GCA_947588995.1 uncultured Lachnospiraceae bacterium | reverse complement strand
AGAAAGTTTCTGAGGAAGCACAGAGCGGAGGTGATCGGCATGCTGTTGGCGGAATTTGATGCGGAGAAGTACGAGAGAACCATCAGGCAGGAAGGGCTGGAAGAGGGAATAGAACAGGGAATAGAACAGGGAATAGAACAAGGGATAAAGCAAGGCATGGCTCAGGTTATTCGGGGAATGGTGGAAACAATCCGCGAGTTCGGCAGCACGAAAGAGGAGGCGGTTTGCCGTTTGGTTGAGAAGCTGAATCTGTCCGCCGAGGAGGCCGGAAGATATGTGGGAAAGTATTGGAGTTGAATGTTTCGGTGGCAGACAGACTTGCCGTGATGGCAAATTTCTTCGGATGATAAAGCATACTTCACCCAAACAGGTTGCGATTTAATGTCGCAGCTTTCTTTTTTTCCCGGGAAATATGATTTTTGCGTTGTAATTTTCCCCGATTTTCCTTATGATGAGAATAGATGCAAAGAACAAAGAGGGGGAGAGCATATGCGCACGGAAAACGGGAAATCCTATGAATTTTTGGACGACAAGGGCACGTTTCGCCTGGAGCGGCCGGAGAATGTGAGTTACCTGTATTTTCCCATTGCCGGAGAACAGGGACTGAAAGGGGCGGTCACGCCGAGGCTGGGCGGAGACCTAAAACGCGGCCAGAACGAGTTTGTTCTGCAGCCGGTCAGTGCGGAGGAGCTGCACAACAATAAGTCCACGAGAAATTTCTGGTTCCGGCTCAGGAACGGAGACTGTTATTCGGCAACGGGCGTGTCGGCGCAGGCGGAGGCGATGCGTTTTGCGGACAGGCAGGCGGACAGCGTGCTCACGGCGGGGCCGATGTGGCAGCAGATCGAGCGCCGGGAGGCGGCCTGCGGCGTATGCTCGCGCATCACTTCTTTCGTGCCGGCGTCGGCGTACGCTGTGGAGATCATGCGTGTGGAGCTGATCAATGAGAACAGGGGGCCGATTACCCTGACGCCCACGGCAGCGGTGCCGCTGTACGGCAGGAGCGCGGATAATCTGCGGGATCACAGGCATGTGACTTCCCTGCTGCACAGAGCGCGGACGACGGAAAAGGGGGTGCTTGTCACACCGACGCTGTCCTTTGACGAGCGCGGGCATCAGCGCAATCACATCACCTATTATGTGTGCGGCATGGAGCAGGACGGTGCGGCTCCGGCCGGATTTATGCCCGTGGTTGAAGACTATATCGGCGAGGGAGGCAGTTTCGAGCAGCCGGAGAGTGTTTTCCGGCATCTTCCCTACGATGCAGCCGGGAAGTGTTATGACGGCTATGAGATCGTGGGCGCGCTGCGCTTCTCGGAAGTGACCCTGCAGCCGCAGGAGAGCAGGAGTTATACGATATTTATCGGTCTGGCGGATGAGCGGGAGCAGATTGACGCCATGCTCGCGCAGTATGCGGACGACGCCGCGGTGCTTCGGGCCCTCGACGAGACGAAACGCTGCTGGACAGACAGGATCAACGTCTCCTATGAGACGGCGGACGCCCGCTTTGACAACTTTATGTATTGGGTGAGTTTCCAGCCGATGCTGCGCAGGATCTACGGCTGTTCTTTCCTGCCCCATCACGACTACGGCAAGGGCGGCCGGGGCTGGCGCGATCTGTGGCAGGACTGTCTGGCGCTGCTGATCATGGACCCCGACAATGTCGGCCAGATGCTGATCGACAACTACGGCGGGGTGCGTATTGACGGCAGCAACGCGACGATCATCGGCAGCGGGCAGGGTGAGTTCATTGCGGACAGGAACAACATCACCAGAGTATGGATGGACCACGGCCTCTGGCCGCTGATGACCACCAGGCTGTATATCGACCAGACGGGAGATCTGTCGATCCTGTTAAAAGAGAATACCTATTTCAAGGATAAGCAGGAGGCGCGGGGCACCCGCATCGATGAGGAATGGGAGCCCGACGGCGATCCCGTCCTGAAGACGGCGGACGGCGCGCGTTACAGCGGCACGATTCTGGAGCATATCCTCGTGCAGAACCTGACGGTTTTCTACGAGGTGGGCGAGCACAATCACATGCGGCTGCGGGGCGCGGACTGGAACGACGCGCTGGACATGGCGCAGGAGAGAGGAGAAAGTGTGGCATTCACCGCGGCCTACGCGGATAATCTGGAGATTCTGGCCGAACTGATCGGGCTTTTGTGTGAGCGGGAGCACATGGACGCGGTGGAGGTTCTCGCGGAGGCGGAGCCGCTTTTTGCGGCGGGCACGGCGTTGTATGAGAATATAGAAGAGAAAAAGGAACTTCTGGCAAAGTATTGCGACAGTTGCTTCCACAGGGTTTCGGGAAAGAAAGTGCGCCTTGACAGCGCTATGGTGCAGGAGAGTCTGCGGGAGAAAGCGGCGTGGATCAGGGAGCACATCCGCAGGACGGAATGGATTGACGGCGAAGGCTGCGGCTGGTTCAACAGTTATTACGACGACAACGGGCGTCAGTGCGAGGGCCTGACGGCGGACGGTGCGCGCATGATGCTCACAGGGCAGGTGTTTGCCGTGATGTCCGGCACGGCGACGGACGAACAGACGGCGCAGATCGTCAGGGCCGCGGACAGATATCTGTATGAGCAGAAAATCGGCGGCTATCGCTTGAATACGGATTTTGGTGAACTGAAGACGGATCTGGGCAGGATGTTCGGCTTTGCTTACGGCCACAAGGAGAACGGCGCGGTTTTCTCCCACATGACCACGATGTACGGCAACGCTCTCTACAGGCGCGGCTTTGCGAAAGAGGGCTGGAAGGCGCTTGGGACGCTGTACGAGCAGGCGGTGAACTTTGAGGTCAGCCGGATCTATCCGGGGATTCCCGAGTATTTCAACGATAGAGGCAGGGGGATGTACCATTATCTGACGGGCGCGGCCAGCTGGCTGATGCTGACGGTGATTACGGAGATGTTCGGCGTGCGGGGAGAGTGCGGCGATCTGGTGCTGGCTCCCAGACTTCTGCGGGAGCAGTTTAAGGACGGAGAGGCCGGACTCACCCTGAACTTCGGCGGGAGAAGATGGCATGTCGTGTATGTCAACGAACAGGATAAAGAGTATGGCGCCTATCGGATCGGGAGTGTGTCCCTGGACGGGAAAGTGCTGGAGGCGGGCGCGGACTGCGTGAGGATTCCGCTGGAACATATCGGGGCGCTGCCCGGGGACAGGACGCATGAAGTCAGGGTGGCGCTGCGCGGGGACGCGATGTGATACGAAGAGTTTGCGAAAACGGATGGATCAGGAAACGGAGGTTGGCATGGGAGAGAAAGAGACAGTGTATCGATTGGAGAATTACGGCAGGAAATCGGCGTTCGCCAGTTTTCTGCCGGGAATCAGCGGGATTCGGGGCATCCCGATTTGGTGTTATTATGTAAACCGCGGACAGTGCGTCGCCTGCTTTGGCGTGGAGAACAAGGATCACGCGATCATGGAGTTTTCGCCGGCGCATCAGGCCTATCAGACCGTGAAGAAGACAGGTTTTCGGACATTCGTCAAGAAAGACGGCAGGGTGTTCGAGCCTTTTCGGGACGAGGAGATACCGCACACGATGGAAATCTCCATGAACGGCCTGGCCATCGAGGAAGACAACGGCGGCGAGGGAATCCGCACATCCGTCAGCTACTATACATTGCCGGATGAGAAGATCGGCGCGCTGGTGCGCAGGGTGTGTATCACGAATACGCAGGATAAGCCGGCCGCTTTGGAAATCCTCGACGGTATGCCGGCCTGCATCCCCTATGGAATTGATATGGAGAGCATCAAGATGATGGGGCAGACGATGAAAGCCTGGATGCAGGTGGAGGATGTGGGCGGCCACCCTTTCATGCGCGTGCGGGCGAGCACGGTGGACTCCGCGGCGGTGACGGAGGTCACCGGCGGCAATTTTTCCGTCGGGGTGCTGGGGGACGGCACGCCGCTGTACGCGATCACCGACCCTGAGGTGGTATTCTCCTACGATTTATCCCTGGAGCGCCCTGTCGGGTTTATCGGGCATGGCCTGAAAGAGTTGGAACAGATGACGCAGGTGCGTCAGAATGTCTTCCCCTGCAGCTTCTATGGGACGGAGACTGTGCTGCAGGCGGGGGAGAGTGTGACGATCTACGAGCTGATCGGGCAGGTGGAGAACAAAGAACTCCTGCTTGCCTTTGCGGACAGGAAGCTCGACGATACCTATTTTGAGCAGAAAAAGGCGCGCGCCGATGAGCTGGTGCACGAGCTTTGCCGCCATATCCGCACGACGACGGCCAACGAGGATTTTGACGCCTACTGTGAGTACACCTACATGGACAATGTGCTGCGGGGCGGCTATCCCATCAGACTGCCGGGGGAGAAAGTGTTCTATGTCTATTCCCGAAAGCACGGCGATCTGGAGAGGGACTACAACTATTTCAGTATGCTGCCGGAGTTCTATTCCCAGGGAAACGGCAATTTCCGCGATGTGAACCAGAACCGCAGGTGCGACGTCTTCTTTGCCCCTTTTACGGGACGCGAGAGTATCCATACTTTTTACAGCCTGATCCAGCCGGACGGCTACAATCCGCTGGGCGTGGAGAAAGTCACCTACCGTCTGGAAGAGCGAAAAGCGGACGCTATCTTTGCCGGGGAAAGCGAGGAGATGAGAGAGCGGCTGCGCGGGAAGCTGGCGAAACCGTTCACGCCGGGGATGCTGTATCGGGAGCTGGATGTGCCGGACAGACGGCCGGAAGAGACGGAGAGGCTGTTCGCACAGGTTATGGAGGCGGCGGACGGCGTCGTGAACGGCAGATTCGGAGAGGGTTACTGGTCGGATCACTGGACTTATAATCTGGATTTGCTGGAAAGCTATCTCTCCGTCTATCCGGAGAAAGAGGAGGAACTGCTCTACGAGAAAGCCTACAGCTATTACAGGCCGCAGGCCGCGGTGAAAAAGCGCACCGCGCGCTGCGTGAAGACCGACAAGGGAATCCGCCAGTACGGCGCCGTCGAGGAGCTGGATGTGCCGGACGGCAGTCTGGTCTGCGCCGGACAGGGAGAGGGCGATGTGCTGTATGTCACGCTGATGGAGAAGCTATTGCTTTTGTCCGTCACGAAGTTTGCCGCGCTGGACGCTTACGGTATGGGCGTGGAGATGGAGGGCGGCAAGCCGGGCTGGTATGACGCGCTGAACGGTCTGCCGGGGCTTTTCGGTTCCTCCGTGGCGGAGAGCTGCGAGCTGGCCAGAAATCTGGAGTACACCATAGGCGCTCTGAAGCGGCATCCGGGAAAGGTGGAGATCCTCGCGGAGCCGGCGGGCTTCATCAGACAGGCGGCGCAGATTGCGGCGCAGGAGAAGAAAGCGCTGATGACGCAGCAGAAAGTTATGTCGTTCTGGAACAGGATCAACGATGCCAAGGAGGCATACAGAGAGACAGTCTATGCGGGGATGAGCGGCGAGACAGATACTTTTATGTCCGAAGAGCTCATCGGCATACTGACTCAGTGGCATGAGATCGTGCTGCGCGGTATTGAGAAAGCGTGCGCCATGAGCGGAGGCATCTGTCCTACTTACTTTAGCTACGAGGTGACGGATTACGAGGAGCGTGAGGACGGCATTATGCCGCTCGATTTTCAGGTGTGCGGGATTCCTCTTTTCCTGGAGGGGCCCGTGCGGTATCTGAAGCTGGATCAGTCGATGTCAAAGAAGCGCGGACTGTATGAGCAGGTCAGAGGGAGTGATCTCTACGACGGCAGGCTGTCCATGTACAAGGTCAACGCCTCCCTGGAGAAAGCCTCTTTTGAGCTGGGGCGCGCCAGGGCTTTCACACCGGGCTGGCTGGAGAATGAATCGATCTGGCTGCACATGGAGTACAAGTATCTTCTGGAACTGTTAAAGTCGGAGATGTACCGGGAATTTTTTGAGGATTTCCATAAGGCCGCGATTCCTTTTCTGGACAGGGAGACATACGGCAGGAGTATCTATGAGAATTCCTCCTTTATCGCCAGCAGCCGAAATCCTAACGAAAAGCTGCACGGCAAGGGCTTTGTGGCGCGGCTGAGCGGCTCCACGGTGGAATTTCTCAATATGTGGATTATCATGATGTTCGGCAGGCAGCCTTTTCGGGTGCGGGACGGCGAACTGCGTCTGGGGCTGGAGCCGGCGCTGCCGTCTTATCTGCTCGAGGAGAACGGTACGGTGGAGGCTGTGCTTCTGGGGGACACGAGAGTCGTTTACCACTTGGGCGAAAAGAGGGATTACATTCCCGGCGAATACCGTATTGCGTCGTACAGGCTGCGTTACCGCGACGGAAGAGAAGAGAGCGCGGACGGCGAAGAGATTGCGGGACAGGCGGCGCGGGATGTGCGGGACGGCGCCGTGGAGCGGATCGACGTGACGCTCGGTTGAGGCTGCCGTATTTGACAAAGTAAGAGGGTTATGAGAGAAAGTATGATACCGCGATGGTATCGCGGGCTGACCAAAAGAAGACGGCGGGGAGATAATCCCGCCGCGGAGCCGTCGGACGCTGCGGCAGCCGGGCCGCGGGAGGCGGGAAGCGCGGACGCGGGATACCGGGAAGAGACGGCCGGGGAGGCCGGGCATTTTCGGACGCTCGACAGGCGCGCTTTTGAGCGCGTGGTCGCGGACAGTCTTAAGGGAGGACGAACCGGCGGCTGTCTGCTCTTGTGCGATGTGGACCGGTGCAGGGAGATCAATGCCGTCTACGGGCGTGAAGCGGGGGACGCCGTCATCGGGTATGCCGGGGATGTGATCCGGGATATATTCGGTGAATATGTCTGTGCCGGCAGTTTCGGGGGCGGCAGGTATGCTCTGTGGCTGCCTACGGTATCCGCCGGACGCGCGGGTGAGATCGGGCGGGGGATCGGTATCGTCAACGACAGGCTCTTACATCCGTCGGGAGAGATGCCGCCGGCGTCTGTCAGCGCGGGCGCGGCGTTCGGCAGGGCCGGCGATGATGTGAAGAGCATCCATGACAGGGCGCGTCAGGCGCTGAGACAGGTCAAAGACAACGGAAACTGCGGGTTTGAGGCGGCGCTGTAGCCGCCGCGTGCGAGGAGAGGACGGAGGGACAGCTATGGGCGGTTTTTTTGGAGTGGCATCGAAGAGCGATTGTGTGTTTGATCTTTATTTTGGGACAGATTATCACTCCCATCTGGGGACACGCCGTGCGGGTATGGCGGTTTACAGCGAAGAGCAGGGGTTTGACAGGGCGATTCACAATATCGAGAATGCTCCTTTTCGGACTAAGTTTGACAAGGACGCAAACACGATGCACGGCTGTCTCGGTATCGGCTGCATCTCCGACTATGAGCCGCAGCCGCTGATTGTCCGCTCTCATCACGGCACCTACGCCATCACTACGGTGGGCAGAATCAATAATAAGGACGAGATTGTGGAGGAATTTTTCCGCAGCGGGCATGGGCATTTCCTGGAGATGAGCGGCGGAGACATCAATGCCACGGAACTGGTGGCGGCGCTCATCAACCAGCGGGACAACCTGATTGAGGGGCTGCGCTATGCCCAGGAGCTGATCGACGGCTCCATGACGATGCTGCTGATGACGCCCAGGGGAATTTATGCGGCGCGGGACAGATACGGGCGCACGCCGGTGACGCTCGGCAGGAAAGAGGAAGCTTTCTGCGTCTCTTTTGAGAGCTTTGCCTATCTGAATCTGGGATATGAGCCGTTTAGGGAGCTGGGTCCCGGTGAGATTGCGGTGATCACGCCGGAGGGAGTGCAGTCCCTGGCCGCGCCGGGCAAGGAGATGAAGATCTGCACTTTCCTGTGGATCTATTATGGCTATCCGTCGTCTTCCTACGAGGGAATCAGCGTGGAACAGATGCGTTACCGCTGCGGCGCGATGCTGGCGAAGCGCGATGATGTCCGGCCGGATATCGTGGCGGGAGTTCCCGATTCGGGGACGGCTCATGCCATCGGTTACGCCAACGAATCCGGCATTCCTTTCTCCAGGCCGTTTATCAAGTACACCCCTACGTGGCCGCGCTCTTTCATGCCTACCATACAGAGCAGGCGGGATCTGATCGCCAGAATGAAACTGCTTCCCGTGCATGATCTGATCAAGGGCAGGAGCCTGCTGCTCATCGACGACTCCATCGTGCGGGGCACACAGCTTCGGGAGACGACGGAGTTCCTCTATCGGAGCGGGGCGAGGGAGGTACATATCAGACCGGCCTGTCCGCCGCTTCTGTTTGGCTGTAAGTACCTGAATTTCTCGCGTTCCACCTCCGAGATGGAACTGATCGCCAGACGTGTGATCCGGGAGATGGAGGGGGAGAATAAATATCCGAATCTGCATGTCTATGCGGATCCCGACAGCACAGAGTATCGGGAAATGCTGGAAAAGATCAGGGAAAAGCTGAATTTTACGTCCCTGCGCTATCACCGCCTGGACGATATGATTGCCTCTGTCGGCATCGACAGGTGCAGGCTGTGTACTTATTGCTGGGACGGGCAGGAATAGAGGAGCGACGAACGCTTCAAAATGAGGATGAAAAATGGTATTTAAATGTAAAAACTGTGGCGGCAATGTCGTGTATGAGCCGTCGCGCGGACATATGTACTGTCCTCACTGTGAAAGTCTGGACAGCGAGGATGCGGTGCAGGGCGGGTCGCTTACACAGTGCGCTGTCTGCGGCGCGCCGCTTGCGGTGCGGCAGTATGCCTCTTCGGGCCGCTGTGAACACTGCGGCAGTTATCTGGTGTTCAATGAGCGTGTGGAGGGCGAATATGAGCCGTGCTGGATCCTGCCTTTCTGCCTGAACAAGGACAGCGCCGTGGAGGCGATGGAGAGAGAGTTCGGGCGGAGGCTTTTCACACCGACAGATTTTATGTCAACCAAAAGCCTGGAAAAGATGGAGGGGCGGTATGTGCCTTTCTGGCTCTATGACTATCAGGCGCACTATGACTTTGCGGGCGAGGGTACGGTGGTGCGAAGCTGGACAAGCGGCGACACCGAGTATGTGGAGACTTCCTATTATGAAGTGATACGGCAGATGGATGTGGATTTTGACAGGATACCCGCGGATGCTTCCTATGAGCTGGCGGACGGCGTCATGGACTTGATGGAGCCGTATGATTACGGGGCGCTCACAGACTACGCGCCGAAATATATGTCCGGATTTTATGGGGAAATCTACAATCAGGATGCGCGGGAACTGGAAGAGAGGGCGAAAGCCAAGGCCAGGGAAGCCTCGGAGGAGCTGCTGCGCGGCTCCCTGCAGGGGTATACCGGCATGCGGACGCTTGACAGGAAGCTGGAGATGCACGCTGACGGCGTCCACTACGCGCTTATGCCCGTGTGGCAGTACCTGTACCGCTATCGCGGCAAGACCTATGCGTTCCATATCAATGGACAGACGGGCAAGGTGGTCGGGACGACGCCTGTCTCGCGGGGCAAGGTGCTTGCCTACGGGGCGTCCGTGTTTGTGATTGTGGCGGCAATCTGCAGACTGGCGCTGAATTTCCTGGAGATTTTGTGAGAGAGGTGCGATGATGAAAGCGTATTTCCGTTACTTCAAATGGCTGTATATCATACTGGCGGCTGTGCTCTTTCTCTTCGGGGTTCTGAGCGCCGGGCATATGCTCCTCGCCTCGCTGTCTTACCATGAGCGGACGAACACGGAATGTACCGAAAAGGAGCGTGTGTTTGACTATGGGGACGTGCTGACGGACAGGGAGGAAGCGAAGCTGCGCCGGCTGATTGCCAGACGGGAGAGACAGACCGGGTGCGATATCGTGCTGGTTACCCTGAATGAATCTCTGAAAGACTATGCGCGGCGGATCGATCCCGATACGGATTATGACGAGTTCGTGAGGGTATACGCGGAGGAGTTCTATGAGAGTAAGGGCTTCGGCTATGACGGGCCGAACGGGGACGGCGTGATCCTGGTGGACAACTGGTACCGGGAGGACGACGGCAGGATCTATACCTGGCTCTGTACGACAGGGCGGGCGCACGCGGAGTATGCCGATGCGGATATCGATCATCTGCTGGATCAGGTGTACCGATATGTGGAGAAGAATCCTTACCGGGCGTATAAGACTTACGTCAATGATTTTTATCACGACATGATGGGACTGCACATTGTCCGTCTGAACCTGTCGGGTCTGATTCCGTGGATTGCGGGAATGATAGCGGCGGTGTTCTTTATCCTGAGCAACTGGCGGCCCGAAAGCGGCGATAAGACTGTCACGGCGGTCACTTATGTGGAGGGCAGGCAGCCGGCATTCCGGGTTCGGGAGGACAGATTCCTGCGCAAATCCGTGACACAGCACAAGATACAGACGAGCGGCAGCGGCGGCAGCGGTGGTCACAGCGGCGGGGGAGGCGGCCACAGCGGAGGCAGCCATGGCGGGGGCGGCCACAGCAGGTAGCGGCGGCTTCCCGAAACAGGAGACAGCAAAAAGAGATGGCATACAGCCATCTCTTTTTGCTGTCTTTCTGTACCTGCCGCGGTTTTGCGCCGCTTTAAGCCATCTTGTTTACGGCAAGGCTCATGCGGGAAACCTTTCTCGCAGAAGTATTCTTGTGGTACACACCTTTCCTGGTTGCCTTGTCGATCGCGGACGTTGCGGCGATAAGCGCTGACTTGGCAGCTTCTTTATCGTTAGCCTCGATCGCAGCGTAGACTTTCTTGACAGCAGTCTTGACGCCGGACTTGATCGCTTTGTTTCTGTCAGCCTTGGTCTTGTTGACCAGAATACGCTTCTTTGCAGATTTAATGTTAGCCATGATCACACCTCCGATTCCGATTGTATTTATTTGGACGTGTCTCATTAGAGCCGGACACGGACGTCTTAATAGAAACACACGCATATTATTGTAGTTTATGGGATTCCCAATGTCAATACATATTTTGTTTATTTTTGCAAAAAATACAGGAAGGAAATAACCAACGAAACCGGATACGCATATAGTAAGGTAACATGCGGGAAATGGGGCAGAGGATGGACAGCTGTTCGACAGTCAGGACGGATCTGGCGCTGGAGGCCAGGGAGAGCATTGAGGAAAAAGCACAGGAATTGCATGGGGTGGCCGTGGAAGAGCGGTTTGACGAGACGGGGAACGTTCACATCACGAGAGTGACAGTCGAGACGAAAAACGGGGCCAAGATGCTCGGCAAACCCAAGGGCGTCTACATCACGCTGGAAGCCCCGACCATGACGGAGCCGGAGGAGGATTATCATCAGGAGATATCGACTGTGCTGGCCGATGAACTGCGGGGCATCCTGCCGGATCCCGACAGGGAACACTCGATTCTCGTGGTGGGTCTGGGCAATCGTGAGGTGACGGCGGATTCCCTCGGGCCGAATGTGGTGGACAATCTGCTGGTCAACCGACATATCGTGCGGGAGTACGGCAAACTGGCCTACAACCGTTCCCGCATGCATCAGGTCAGCAGTCTGATACCGGGTGTTATGGCCAAGACGGGCATGGAGTCCGCGGAAATCATCAGGGGTGTGATCAACGAGACAAAACCGGACACGGTGATCGTGATCGACGCGCTGGCGGCCCGCTCCACGAAGCGCCTGAACCGCACGATCCAGATCACGAACACGGGCATCCATCCCGGCTCTGGCGTGGGAAACCACCGCAATGCGATCACGCAGGAGAGCCTGCATGTCCCCGTGCTGGCGCTGGGCGTCCCCACGGTGGTGGATGCGGCGACCATTGTGGGGGATGCCATGGGCGAGCGGCCTGTGGCCCTGAAAGAACTGAACAATATGTACGTCACGACCAAGGATGTGGACCAGCAGATCCAGCAGATCAGCCATATTCTGTGCGACGGCATCAACAAGGCGCTGAGCGGGCCGGAGGAGAGCTGAAGCGATATGGCATGAAGTCATGTCCGTGCCGCATATATATGAATTGGTATGGACATGAAAAAGAAAATCCCCGGACTTATTATCATAGCAATTGTTATATTATCCGTTTTCTTTGTGCTGGCAGAGATATTGGACGCGGGAGGCGGGCAGGAGAAAGAGGGCGGAGAGGGAGTGCTTGCGGCGTGGCTGCAGGAGATGATGATGGAGCCTTATCTGCCGGCAATACGCATGATGCAGGGCGGGGAGATGAATAGAATAACAAGTGATATATATAATGGATGGATCCTTGCGGAATATCCGGTACTGTTATATGGCGCGGGACGGGGACAGGCGGAAGACACGGCGGCGGAGAGCGATTATGCGAGACTGATGATGATGGAGGGCAGCGACGAGGAGCGCAAGGCGATTGCGGAAGACGGTCTGGAGTACGACGAGAGCGCCATGCACTTGGAGAGAGGACTGGAGGAGGCGCTCCTTGCGGAGAACGGAGGATACATAGAAAAGCGGGCGGAGGAGGAAAAGTCCGGGACGGCGCAGGGAGGAGCAGAGGCGCCGTTTCAGCCCGCGGAGGCCAAGCGCTTCAGTTATGACTGGAGCGAACTGCAGAGCTATGAAATGCTGATCAAGGCTTTTTATGCCGTGGACAGTACGACGCGGGCGGGGGAAGATCTGCTCAACGTGGAGGCTCTCCTGTCGCCGGACATGCGTGTGCAGGGCAGCGCGGATGAACCGCAGATCCTGCTCTATCACACGCATGCGCAGGAGGCTTTCGCCGATTCCGTGGCGGGGGATCCGTCTACGGGCATCGTCGGCGTGGGGGAATATCTCGCGTCGATTCTCAGAGAGCGGTACGGCTACAATGTGCTGCACCACACCGCCAGCTATGACAAAGAATCGAGGGATTACGCCTACAGCAACGCGCTGCCTGCCGTCGAGGAGCTGCTTCGGGAATATCCTTCGGTGGAGGTCGTCATAGACCTGCACAGAGACGCCGTTCCCGAGGACAGGAGGCTCAGCGTCGATCTGCAGGGCAGGCCCACGGCACAGTTTATGTTTTTCAACGGCTTGAGCCGCACTTCCAAGGGGGAGATTGCCTATCTTGAAAACCCGTATCTGGCGGATAATCTGGCTTTTTCTTTTCAGATGCAGGCAGCCTGCAACGAGTATTATCCGGGGCTGGCGCGGCGGATCTATCTGAAAGCCTACCGCTATAACATGCACGTCTGTCCGAAGACGCTGCTGATCGAGCTGGGGGCACAGAACAACACGGTGGAGGAGGCGATGAATGCCTGCGAACCGCTGGCGCATGTGCTGGATCTGGTGCTGAGCGGCAGAGAGCCCGCGCGGTGACGGTGGACAGATGCTGCGGAGTGTAGTACAATTGAAGCAGGCTCGGCAGCCTGCTTCGCATGGTTTTAGGATGTTCGCTTCAGAGGTGAAAGCAGGGTGGCGCAGGCTCAAAATAGGAGAGGAAACGGACAAGCATGGCGGCCATAGATCAGAGCAAAATCAGGAATTTCTGCATTGTAGCCCATATCGATCACGGCAAGTCCACACTGGCGGACAGGATTATCGAGAAGACAGGGCTTCTGACAAGCAGGGAGATGCAGGCGCAGGTGCTCGACAACATGGAGCTGGAGCGCGAGCGCGGAATCACGATCAAGGCCCAGACGGTACGGATCATCTACAACGCCAAGGACGGGAACGAGTATATCTTCAATCTGATCGACACGCCGGGACACGTGGATTTCAACTATGAAGTGAGCCGTGCGCTGGCGGCCTGCGACGGGGCGATTCTGGTCGTGGACGCGGCTCAGGGCATTGAGGCCCAGACCCTGGCCAACGTGTATCTGGCGCTGGATCATGATCTGGACGTCTTTCCGGTGATCAACAAGATTGATCTGCCCAGCGCCGAGCCGGAGCGGGTGAAAGACGAAATCGAGGACGTGATCGGCATCGAGGCGCAGGACGCGCCGCTTATTTCTGCCAAGAACGGCATCGGGATTGAGGATGTGCTGGAGGCGATTGTGGAGAAAATTCCCGCGCCCGGCGGCAGTCCCGACAATCCGCTTCAGGCGCTCATCTTCGACTCCGTGTACGACTCCTACAAAGGTGTGATCGTGTTCTGCCGTATCATGGAGGGCAGGGTGGCCAAGGGGACGCAAATTAAAATGATGGCTACGGGCGCCACGGCGGAGGTGGCGGAAGTCGGTTATTTCGGCCCCGGTCAGTTCATTCCCTGCGAGGAACTCTCAGCCGGCATGGTGGGCTATCTGACCGCCTCGATCAAGAATGTGAAAGATACGGCGGTGGGCGATACGGTGACGGACTTAAACCGTCCGTGCGCCGAGCCGCTGCCGGGCTACAAGAAAGTCAATTCCATGGTCTACTGCGGCATGTATCCGGCGGACGGCGCCAAGTACCCTGACCTGCGGGACGCGCTGGAGAAGCTGAAGCTCAACGATGCCTCCCTGAATTATGAGCCGGAGACTTCCGTGGCTCTCGGTTTCGGCTTCCGCTGCGGTTTCCTGGGGCTGCTGCACCTGGAGATCATACAGGAGCGGCTGGAGCGGGAGTACAATCTCGATCTGGTGACGACCGCGCCGGGCGTCATCTACAGAGTCCATCGTACCGACGGAGAGATGATCGAGCTGACAAACCCCTCCAATCTGCCTGATCCGTCACAGATCGCCTATATGGAAGAGCCTGTTGTCAGTGCGGAGATCATGGTGACGACGGAGTTCATCGGGCCGATCATGCAGCTGTGCCAGGAGAGGCGCGGCCGCTATGTCAGCACGGAATACATCGAGGCGGCGCGGGCGCTCCTCAAATATGAACTGCCGCTCAACGAGATCATCTATGACTTTTTTGACGCGCTGAAATCCCGTTCGCGGGGCTATGCGTCTTTTGATTATGAGATCAAAGGGTATGAGGAGTCCAAACTGGTAAAACTGGATATTCTGATCAATCACGAGGAGGTGGATGCCCTCTCGTTCATCGTTCATGCGGACGGCGCCTATGAGCGCGGCAGGAAGATGTGTGAAAAGCTGAAAGAGGAGATTCCCCGGCATCTTTTTGAGATCCCGATTCAGGCCGCGGTGGGCGGCAAGATCATCGCCAGGGAGACGGTGAAAGCGATGCGCAAGGATGTGCTCGCCAAATGTTACGGCGGCGACATCACCCGCAAGAAGAAGCTGCTGGAGAAACAGAAAGAGGGCAAGAAGCGCATGCGGCAGATCGGCAGCGTGGAGATCCCGCAGAGCGCTTTCATGAGCGTGCTGAAGCTGGATGACAAATAATAAAAATATCAGTCGTTATTGAAAAGACAGGGGATCGGCGTGGAGAATTTGAGCATCTACATTCACATACCGTTTTGCGTCAGGAAATGTCTCTACTGTGATTTCCTCTCTTTTTCTGTCTGTGGAAAGGAAAGGCTTCCCGCTAAAGAACAGTCTGAAACAAGTTATGTCAACCGAATTGGCGATAAGGCATTTGGAGAAATAGAAAGTTATGTAAACTTATTGCGGCAGGAAATCACGCGGAGCGCGCCGGAGTACAAAAAATATCGGGTGATATCCATTTTCTTTGGCGGCGGTACGCCGTCTCTGCTGCCGGCAGGCGCGCTGCGTGCCGTCCTCGATTCGATCCGAAGCGGCTATCGCCTGGCAGATGACGTCGAGATCACTGTGGAGATGAATCCGGACACCGTGACGGAGGAGAAGCTGGAGAAATACATCACATCCGGTGTGAACCGGCTCAGCATCGGTCTGCAGTCCGCGGACGACGCGGAGCTTGCGAGGATCGGCAGGGTACACGACTACGGGACGTTTGTGCGCGCTTATGAGATGTCGCGCAGGGCCGGCTTTGGCAATATCAATATCGATGTGATGGCGGCGCTGCCGGATCAGGATATAGCCGATTATGAGCGGACGCTGCGGCGGGTGGCGGCGCTCTCGCCGGAACATATCTCAGCCTACAGCCTCACGCTGGAAGAGCACACGCCGTTGTTTGCGCGGCAGCAGGAGTTCCGTTTTCCGACGGACGAGGAGGAGAGGGAGATGTATGCGCTGACAGGGAAGTATCTCGCTTCCCTCGGCTATCATCGCTACGAGATCTCCAACTATGCCCGCGGCGGCTATGAGTGCAGACACAACAAGGTATACTGGCAGCGCGGGAATTATGTAGGATTCGGCCTTGGAGCTTCTTCCATGGTCGGGAATGTCAGATGGAGCAATCCGCAGGCGATGGAGCGATACCGGGACTATGCGGGGCAGATCGGGCGCGGGCCGGACTGTGGGACAGCCGCGGCGGTCAGGGAGAAAGACGCGGATGCCTTTGCCGTGGCACACCTCAGCGTGCCGGAGCAGATGGAAGAATTTATGTTTCTGGGCCTGCGCATGATGTGTGGGGTGAGCGGACAGGCGTTTAATGCCGCTTTCGGCGTCAGCCTGGAGGAGATTTACGGTGAGCTTATCGGGAAGCTTTGCGCGCAGCGTCTTCTCACCCGGGAACATGACCGCGTCCGGCTGACAGAGCGGGGCATCGACGTGAGCAATTATGTCATGGCGCAGTTTTTGTTTGCGTGAGCAATGAGCCGGGCTGACAAGCCTGCCGGTCCGTTTGGCGAATGCCGCGAGAACAGTTTGTTTGGCTGAAATGCGGGTATTTTATGTACATTACCTGAAAAGCGTACAAATGTGCGTATATTTATATTGTATTTTGCAAGTTGTGTTTGTATAATGAACTTATGGAAACCGTTCCCGGCTCCGTGCCTGGAGCGGGCATGGTCCTTTTTCGGGTGGAAAGGCACTCGGAACGCCGCCGGTTCATAGAATAGAGTAAATGGACTTTGGGGGCTTCCTTTGAAAACATTTGAGCAACCGTTGACTGCGAAGGAAGAAGCGGTATACTTAAGTCTGTTGGAGACGGGCGGTGAGGCCGAGCGGGCGCGGGCCAAGAGGGTTCTGACGGAACACAATCTGCGTCTGGTCGCCCATATCGCCAAGAAGTATCAGAATGTGGACGAAGAGATGGAAGACATGATCTCCATCGGCACGATCGGGCTGATCAAGGCGATCGATTCTTTCGATGCGGGCAAGGGCAAACTGAGCACCTACGCTTCCCGCTGCATAGACAATGAATTGCTGATGTTCCTGCGCGCCCGCAAGAAGATTTCCAGGGAGGTTTCCCTCTATGAGCCGATCGGCACGGACAGGGAGGGGAACGAGATTAACCTGTTGGACATTATCGAGCAGGACCAGGACGACGTGGTGGACAGGATGGAGACGGCGGACAGACTGAGCAGACTCGCCGGCCTGATCCATGAGACGCTGAGCGACAGGGAGCGCGAGATCATCACTCTGCGATACGGGCTGGTGGACGGGCGCGAGGCGACCCAGCGGGAGATCGGACACAGACTCGGCATTTCCAGAAGTTATGTGTCCAGAATAGAAAAAAGAGCTCTTGAGAAGCTTAAGGCAGCTTACGAGACGCTGTGAACAGCAGGCCGACAAAGGAGGAAAACAAGAAATGCTTTTTGTAAAGCAGACGGACTTAAAGACAGGGATGCGGCTGGCTCGGCCGATCTACAACAAGGACGGCGTCCTGTTGTATGAGCGGAACTCAAAGCTGACGACACAGGGCATCGAGAGCATCAAGAATTTCGGGCTGATCGGTATTTTTGTGCTGGAACCGGCGGAACCTGTTCCGCCCATGACGCAGGCGGATATCGATTTTGAGCGTTTTCAGACGATGAATGTCTTCTCCATTCAGGAGGAGATGGAGAAAATCCTGCAGACGAAGCGGCTTGCCAAACTGCCGACGATTGCGGCGAACATCATCAAAAACTACGGGCATCTCGACAAGAAAATCAATTTTGTCCAAAATCTCAGAAGCAAAGAAGACTATATCTATAAACATTCCCTGAATGTCTCGATTCTGTGCGCCATGATCACACATGTTCTGAATATGAGGGTCGATGAGCAGCTGGAGGCGGTGCAGGCGGCGGTCATCCACGATATCGGCAAGCTGACGGTGCCGAAGAGCATAGCGGATAAGGATGTCTTAACCTCGGAGGAGCAGGAGGCCGTCCGCTCGGCACAGATACAGGGGTTTGACCTGATCGATCTGGTCTTTTCCTCCAGCCCGAATATCAAGCGCATCTGCTCGCAGGCGCAGCGGGCGCTGGAGAGCGTGGAAACCGGCGACGATATCTCGGCCATGAAGATGGTGAACGGCGCCAGGGTGCTTGCCGTGGCGGATGCTTTCGACACGATGACGGCCATGCAGGCGGAGAAAGCGCCGGAGTCCGAAGTGGCGGCGCTGAAGCATCTGCTGGACAATCCGCAGGCCTTTGACAGGGAGATTGTGGACGGTCTGATACACGCTGTCAATATCCTGTATCCGGGGGTCAGCGTGGAACTCAACACGGGCGAGAAAGCGCTGGTGATTACCGCCAACGAAGAGAATATCCTGGAGCCCATGATCCTGATGTTCGGCGACAACAGCATCGTGGATCTGAGCAACCGCGTCACATACGGCGATCTGGAGATCAAGGACATCATGAAGACGATGGACAACCGCCATGTGATGGATATGGAATTGCTGAAAAAACAGGGGATTCAGGTGGAAGAGCCGGAGTACGTGCCGGTATCTTAGAAAAAAAGGGGTGAAGACGACAATGCCAACCATAGAAGAGATTATGAAAGTTGCCTGTGACGCGGGAGCGTCGGATGTACATATCACGGTGGGAATCCCGCCCAAGATGCGTGTGAACGGCGCGCTTATCACGATGGATTTTCCCCGCCTGATGCCTGCCGATACGCAGGCCATCGCTTACTCGATCATGAACGACGTGCAGAAAGAGCGCTTCGAGGAGCGGGGCGAATACGATATGTCATTCTCCATAGCGGAACTGGGCCGCTACCGTGTCAATGTGTACAAACAGAGGGGTTCCGCGGCGCTGGCGCTGCGTCTGGTCGGCACCCAGGTGCCGTCCCCGGAAGTGCTGGGCGTGCCGGAGTCCGTTATCAACCTGTATGAGAGAAAACGCGGCCTGATCCTCGTGACAGGCCCTACCGGAAGCGGTAAGTCCACCACGCTGGCGGCGATCATCGACAAGATCAACAACAACCGCGATGCGCACGTCATCACGCTGGAGGACCCCATCGAGTACCTGCATCAGCACAAGATGGCGATGGTCAATCAGAGAGAGATCGGTCTGGATTCCCAGAATTACGCCAACGCGCTGCGCGCCGCGCTGCGTGAGGACCCGGATGTCATCCTCGTGGGTGAGATGCGCGACTTCGAGACGATCAGCGTCGCGATCACGGCGGCAGAGACGGGCCACCTCGTACTCTCCACCCTGCACACCATCGGCGCGGCCAGCACCGTGGATCGTGTCATCGACGTCTTTCCGCCCCATCAGCAGCAGCAGATCAGAGTGCAGTTCGCCAACGTGCTGGAGGCGGTTATTTCCCAGCAGCTCGTACCGACGATGGACGGACATGGGCGTGTGGCGGCATTTGAGGTCATGCACGCCAACCACGCCGTCCGCAACCTGATCCGCGAGGGCAAATCCCATCAGCTCGCGACCGTCATGCAGACCAACCGCAAGATGGGTATGATCACGATGGACGACGCGCTCGTGCAGCTCTTCTACGAAGGCAAAATAGACCGGGATATGGCGATCCAGTTCGCCCAGGATCCCGACGCGATGCAGAATAAGGTGATGTAATCTTACAGTTCACCCGTCAAATATCCCCGGACGGCTTTATGCTTGCATAAGAAGCCGGACGGGGATATTTTGACGGAGGGAGCGCCCGCTTATGAGCAAAATAAGCTGCGACAGCAGCGAGGAGCCCGCAGGGGCGATTTTGCGAATAGGCGCGGGTGAACTGTAAGAGCAGTTCGCACGCCCGGCATGAAATAAGGCGACGGAGTCGGCTTATGAATGGCATGGCTTTCTTGTAGAGATAAGAAGCCGGACGGGGATATTTTGACGGAGAGAGCGCCCGCTTATGAGCAAAATAAGCTGCGACAGCAGCGAGGAGCACGCAGGGGCGATTTTGCGAATAGGCGCGGGTGAACTGTAAGAGCAGTTCGCACGCCCGGCATGAAATAAGCCGACAGAGTCGGCTTATGAATGGCATGGCTTTCTTGTAAGAGGATTTATCTTGATACATTTAACTTTACCATAAGCGCTTCCTGCAAGACTCTGGAGACATTGATATGCGCGTTCTCAGCCTCCTGATTCAACCAATTTGGAAGAGTAACATTTCGACGCACCGTTTTATTGTCTGCCCGCCGTCGATATTCCGCAAAATCAATATCCACCAGAGAAACGCATCCTGTGCCGTCTTCTGCAAAAGTGCCCGCGGTTGCATCAATACTGTCATATTCACGTGGGGTGGGAATATTCATTCCCGCATCTTCCATGCTGATGCCCTTCAAGCCGATCGCGTCTCTTGCCATACAGACAGCGCCCGCCATGCCAAAGCCTTCCGTTAATATTTCCAAATCGGGAACTTCTATCAAAACCGTATCTTTGTCATCATGAAGCTGGGTAAAAATAACCGGATATACATATTTCATCTTTTTTCTCCTTTTTCCGCTTTTATTTTTTATATACCGATTAGTCATCAGATATTCTGTAAGCCCCATTTTTGTAATATCGCTTTGCTTAACTTTTCGTTTATTTCACGGTGCCGCGGTACTTGTTCTATGTCATCTCCGCGTCTGTATATATCATGGCTGCCGTCGTGCCTGTAAAATACAAATCCCGCTTTTTCAAGCTGTTTTACCAAATCTCTCTGTTTCATTATCTCCTCCTTTCGGATTTATATTATCATTATACACATTTTTTACACATCCGTCAATGGAGCGGTAATTGCTTCTTGCAATAGTTTCTGCAAATATTTGCATAACCCAAACAAAAAGGACTTGACAACCCTGCCAAGTCCTTTTATGATGTAAACAACATAAACGTCATTCTGAATATATCGCAGCGGGCGCACAACCGCCGCAGTCTGCGATATCTGTTATTCCGGCGTATCGCCAGTGATTCAGAGACAGCGAACAAACAGGGGCAGGGACATCACGGGAGTCTGTAGCTGCCAAAAAGGAGGGAAAAATTTGTTCAGTACAATTACATCAGGGACGATCTGCGGCATCCGCAGCTGTATGGTGCAGGTGGAGGTGGATATCTCCCAGGGGCTGCCGTGTTTTCAGATCGTGGGTCTGCCGGGCTCGGAGGTGCGGGAAGCCAGGGAGCGCGTCAAGGTGGCGCTTAAGAATGCGGGCATATCCCTGCCGCCGTCCTGTGTCAACGTGAACCTGTCGCCGGCAGATATCCACAAGAGCGGAACGATGTTTGATCTGCCGGTGGCGGTAGGCATCATGGCGGCGCTGTCCAGGCTGGCGCCGGGAGCGGCGGAAAACACACTGCTGATCGGAGAACTGGGGCTGTCCGGGGAGATCAAGCCCGTGAAAGGCGTTCTGCCTATCGTGCGGGAGGCGGCCGCACACGGGGTGAAACGCTGTATTCTGCCGGCGGAAAATGCGTGGGAAGGTATGTTGGTGGAGAGCACGGAAAGCATCGGCGTATCGAGCCTGCAGGAGACGATAGAAGTGTTGAACGGCGCGGGCAGACAGGGAAAGGCGTGCGCCGGACAGGGCAGCGAAGACGCCGTGCCGCCGCGCTTTGGAGCGGGAGAGGCCGTAGAGGAGAGCGGGAGCAGGGAAGATTTTGCGGACATGAGGGGACAGGAGAGCCTGAAGCGGGCGGCGAAAGTGGCGGCGGCCGGATTTCATAACCTGCTGGTGGTCGGGACGCCGGGGTCAGGCAAGACGATGCTGGCGCGCCGCATCCCTGCGATTCTGCCGCCCCTGTCTCCTGAGGAGACGCTCGAGGTGGCTTCGGTCTACAGTATCAGGGGAATGCTGAAACCGAAATGGCGCACGACGGATCACAGACTTATGATTGATCGGCCATTTATGAGTCCCCATCACACGGTTACGGGACAGGCACTTGTGGGCGGCGGCAGGATACCGGCGCCGGGGATTGTCAGTCTCGCGCACAGAGGAGTTCTTTTTCTGGATGAACTGCCGGAGTTTAAGAGGGAGACACTCGATATCCTCAGGCAGCCGCTGGAGGACAGGCGGGTGCAGATCGCGCGCAGCCGCGCCACCTATGAGTATCCCGCGGATTTTATGCTGGTGGGTGCGATGAATCCCTGCCCCTGCGGATATTATCCGGATATGGGGCGCTGCCGCTGCACACCCGGCGAGATCAGGCGTTATCTGCGGCGGGTGTCCGGGCCGATTCTGGACAGGATGGATATCTGCGTGGAGGCCAAACCGCTGCCTTTTTGCGATATCGCGCGGCATGAGACGGGGGAGGACAGCGCGCGGATGCGTGCGCAGGTCCTGGAGGCCAGAAGACGGCAGACGGAGCGTTTCGCAGGCACGAAGATACGCTTCAATGCGGATATGAAAGCCGCCGATGTGGACAAATATTGTCCTCTTGGCGGAAAAGAGAGACGGTTTATGGAGAAAATGTTCGCCTCCCTGCAGCTCTCCGCCCGAGGCTATCACAGAGTCGTCAAGGTGGCGCGGACGATCGCGGATCTGGAGGGCAGCGAGCGTGTCGGGGAGACGCATCTGGCGGAGGCGGTCTGCTACAGGAATATGGAGGTGTTTCAATGACGGAACGGGAAACGGGCAAGGCGTATATGCACTGGCTTTTTCAGGGTTCCGGTATGGGGAGCAGGGGATTGGTCAGGGCGCTTCTGCAGACCGGCACGCCGGAGGAAATCTACAGGCTGGCGCTTTCGGGACATCTGGCGGAGAAGCTGACTGGGCGGTATCGGGAGAAAGCTGTCGCGCTGGAGGCGTCTGCGCCGGTGTTCGACGTGGAGAAAGAGTACGGGAAACTGCGGGAGAGAGGCATCTCTTTCGTCTCGCTGGGAGAGGAGGAGTATCCTAAGAAGCTGGCGGCGATCCCCGACGCGCCGTGCGCGTTATACTATGTGGGCAGGCTGCCGGAGCACGGGAGGAAAACGCTGGCGCTGATCGGGGCGAGAAACTGTTCGGCATACGGCAGAGCCGTGGCCGGAGAGTTTGCGGCGGCGCTGGCGGAGTCGGATGTGCAGATCGTGAGCGGCATGGCGCGGGGTGTGGACGGAATCGGGCAGCAGGCGGCGCTCGATGCCGGCGGCTATTCGCTGGGGGTGCTGGGCTGCGGCGTGGATATCTGCTATCCGCCGGAGAACAGGCGGCTCTATGAGCAACTGATCGCGCAGGGCGGAATCTGTTCCGAGTATCCGCCGGGGATTGAGCCACGTTCTCTGCTTTTTCCGCCCAGAAACCGTATTATCAGCGGACTGTGCGACGGCGTGCTCGTGGTGGAGGCAAAAGAGCGCAGCGGCACGCTGATCACCGTGGATATGGCGCTGGAACAGGGGCGGGAGGTCTATGCCGTGCCGGGGCGGGTGACGGATCCGCTCAGCCGGGGCTGCAACAGACTGATCAGGCAGGGGGCGGCGCTTGTCGAATCGCCGGAGGAACTGCTGCGGGAGTTGGGTGTGGAGGCGGGCGAGGGCGTATCCGCAGAGCGGACAAAGCGCGCGGGCATTCTTCCGGGCGGCAGGCAGGGCAGGGTCGGGAAACTGCTGGACTACCGGCCGCAGACGACGGAAGAACTGCGCCAAAGATATGCGGATGCCTACGGGGATGCCCTGACGATCTCCGAGTTGTGCCTGGAACTTTTGAAGCTGTGCGCCGACGGTTATGCAAGGCAGACCGGCGGCCTCTATGTCAGGCAGTGATAGGGCAGAGTCCGGCGCCGGCATGCGGCGGCAGGGAAAAGATAATTTGGAGGACGAAAAACAGAATATTTCTTGGCATACAGCGGCCTTCTGTGATAAAATAAAAATGACATAAGCGGTTTGAGGTCATACAGATTAGGGAAGGTGTTTGTGACTATGGATGTCAACAGAAAAAAGATGCGTCTCGGCGACGTTCTGGTAAACAGCGGCGTACTCACCGAAGCAGATTTGGAAAAGGGATTGGCGCGCCAGAAAGGCACGGGGCGCAAGCTTGGCGAGGTGCTGGTGGACGAGGGGTTCGTGACGGAGGAGAACATCGCGAAAGCCTTGAGCAGCCAGCTGCGCTACGATATGGTGGAGCTGCAGAATGTAGAGATCGACGAGGAAGTGCTCAAGCTGGTGCCCGTCAATGTGCTCAAGAAGTACAAGTGTCTGCCTTTTGAGTATTCTCCGGAGACGATGATGCTGCGTGTCGCGATGTCCGACCCGATGGATATGGCGGCTCTGGACGATATCAATATCATCACCAACATGCAGGTAGAACCGGTGGTGGCGACGACGAGCAGCGTCATGCTGGCTCTGGACCGCTATTACGGGCAGGCTGAGGTGAATTCCGCGCTGGAGGAGTACACCAGGGAAAAAGAAAGCCAGATGGAGGAGCAGGAGGACCTCTACAGCGAGGACGTCAACAACTCCCCGATCGTGCAGCTGGTCAAGGGTATGATCGAACAGGCGGTCAGACAGAGAGCCTCCGATATCCATATTGAGCCGATGGAGCGTCAGGTGCGCATCCGCTATCGTATCGACGGCGCGCTGTATGAGAAAGCGACCTACAACGTGCGCCTGCTGCCCGCCATGGTGGCCCGTATCAAGATCATCGGCGGCATGGATATCTCTGAGAAGAGAAAGCCGCAGGACGGTCGTATCACGCAGGTCGTGGACAGAAGAGAGTACGATATCCGTGTATCTATCCTGCCCACCGTCTATGGCGAGAAGATCGTTATGCGTCTCACCTCGAAGAACGCTCTGTCCAGGGAGAAGAGCCAGCTCGGCCTGCGGCCGGAGGAACTGAAGAAATTCGACCATATCCTGATGAACCCGCACGGTATCCTGCTGGTTACAGGGCCTACCGGAAGCGGTAAATCCACGACGCTGTACACCGCGCTCAGCGAGCTGAACAAGGAGGACGTGAATATCATCACCGTCGAGGATCCTGTGGAGGCGAACATCGACGGTATCAATCAGGTGCAGGTCAACAACAAGGCGAACCTGACTTTCGCATCGGCGCTTCGCTCCATCCTGCGTCAGGACCCGGATATCATCATGATCGGTGAGATCCGTGATCAGGAGACGGCGTCCATCGCGGTACAGGCCTCGATCACGGGTCATCTGGTGGTGTCCACGCTGCACACGAACTCGGCGGCGAGCACGATCACCCGTCTGGCGGATATGGGAATCGAGCCCTATCTGATCGCGGACGCGACCATCGGCGTGATTGCCCAGCGTCTGGTGCGTCGTCTCTGCCCGGAATGCAAGAAAGCGAAGAAAGCGACGGCGGATGATCTGGAACTTCTGATGCTGGAGCCTGACGCGGATGTGACCGTCTATGAACCCTGCGGCTGTCCGCGGTGTGACAACACGGGCTTCAAGGGCCGTATCGGCGTCTATGAGATCATGGAAGTGACACAGCCGCTGAAAACGATCATCAGCAAAAACGGCACCGCGGAGGACATCAAAAATAAGGCGCTCGAGGAGGGGATGAATACCCTGCGCATGAGCGCGACCAAGTATGTGCTCGAGGGAATCACCTCCATACCGGAGATGATGAGAGTGTCTTTCGATATATAGAATTGACAGGAAAAATTGCAAAATCCGAAGACGATCCGAAAGCTGTCTCGTTATAATAGACAGATCGATGCAGGAAGGGGGCAGAGCATATCAATCGGGAAGAACAATTAGCGGCGCTGATCGATTCCTACCAACATCTGGTCTTTACCATCTGTTATCGGATGACGGCGGATTACTTTGCCTCCGAGGATCTGACGCAGGAGACTTTCCTTGCGGCGTACAGGCATCTGGAACAGTTCGACGGCGCGCATGAGAAAGCGTGGCTGTGCAGGATCGCCGCGAACAAGTGCATCGACTATCTGCAGAGCGCGGGCAGGAGGAGTGTTCCGACGGAGAATGCGGGCGAAGACGCGCGAAACGCCCCGGAGCAGTCGCCGGAGAGCGTCGTGCTGGAGCGGGAGGTCAGGCAGACGCTGCTTGACAGGTGCAGATTGCTGAAACCGCCTTATGATGAGATCGCCAAAGCGTATTACTATGATGAACTGGATGCGGCCGAGATCGCGGCGCAGAGGAATATGAAGCGGAAGACGGTGCAGACGCAGATCTACCGCGCGCGGGCGATGCTAAGGAAGATGTACATGGGGAAGGAGGACGGCGCATGATGCGGGAGAGAGAAAAAGAGCGGGGAAATTTCGCACAGGACAGCGGCAGCTTCTCCGAGGAGGCGTTCCAAAGACTGATGGAGAGTGTCGAGGCGGGAGGACTGCTGCATGCGCCCGCCTGTCTGAGAGAAGAGACTCTGGCGCGGGTGAGGCGCGAGCGGCGGCGTGCGGCGGACAGACAGCTCTTTATATATCGCGCGAAAGTGCTTGCAGGGATGGCGGCGGCGTTGGCGGTCCTGCTCTTTATGCCGGCAGACAGGGCGGCTGGCGCGGAGCTGTCTTACAATCTGCAGCGGGAGCAGGAGGAGCAGGAGGAAATGGCGGCCGAGCGCCGGATGAGCGTTGAGGCCGAGTGGGAGCGCTATCTTGCGAGACAGGAGCGCGGCGGGCCGGAAGGGTTCTATGGGAAGATGAAAGAGAGGATCGCGGCTATCGGCGAGAGTCTGTCGGGGAAGACGGACGCGCGGTAGACGGCTCGGGAGGCTTTGCGTTTGCGCCGCGCGCGGCAAAGCTGTGACATTTCAGAATGGAGGAAGACGGAATATGAAAAGAAAAAGGAACCGTTTTTTGTTGTTTTTATGTTCGTTCGTCCCCGGGATGGGCGAGATGTATCTGGGATTTATGAAGATGGGCGTAAGCCTGATGCTGGGTTTTGCGATCCTGACAGCTTTGGTGGCGATTATGGAGATCGGCGTGTTTGCGATTTTTCCGGTCGTCATGTATGTCTACAGCTTCTTTCACGCGAATCATCTGGGCGCGATGAGCGACGAAGATTTTGCGAATATGCCGGACCGGTATTTCTACGGGCTGGGGAATGACATGGAGGAGATCAAAGGCGTCCTTGCGGGAAAGAAAAAGGCGGCGGCTGTCGTGATGATCGTGATTGGCGTTATCATGCTGTGGAATGTGGCGTTTGGCTGGCTGTTCGGGATATTCGGAGCCGACAATGTCTTCCTGAGGGAGATCAGCTACTTTGTAAATAATGATCTGCCCCGTCTGATCTTCGCGTTCGCCGTCATCTGGATCGGCCTCAGGCTGATACGCGGCGGGAAAGTGATAGATATGGAAGATATGAGAAATATGGAAGATGCGGCGCGCGTGGAAACCGTGCCGGACAGGGCAGCGCAGGAGCGGCATATATCCGGGACGGAGAAGGAACAGGAACAGACGGCTCCGAACGATACGGCGGGAGAGTGAGGTGAGGGCTGTGGGAGAAGAGACTAAGACTTATCGTGTCCGCAGAGTCGGCACTGTGACTTTCGGGATTACGCTGCTTTGCTATGGCGTTCTCTTTCTGATCCACATTTTCGTGCCCTCATTGCGGTATGAATACATCTTCCGATGCTGGCCCGTGGTCTTCATCGTACTTGGCTGCGAGATCCTGTGGGAGAGCCGCAGTTCTGCAAGACAGGAGAGCAAGGTGGTCTATGACTTCGCCGCCGTGATCATGCTGGCGCTTATGCTGCTCTTTGCGATGGTCATGGCGGCGGCGGATATGAGTATGCGCTGTGCGGCGTCTTACAGATGAAAGGCGTGTCTGGCGCCGCACGGTTTTCCACTCAGATATTACAATTCTTCAAACGCAATTTCCTTTCTCGAGAGGAACTGTTTGAGCGCAGCGTCCCACAGGGCGTCCGGCGTCCTGTCTGGCAGGAAAGTGTGGAAAGCGGTGCCGGTCACGAGCGTGAGGCCGGCGCCGTCGTATTTGACGGTCAGGACGAAAGCTTTCACCTGTTCGGCCGTCACATTCGTCTCGCCGCCGCGCAGGATTGAGTCCGCGTAGTCGGGCATCAGGTGCAGCACAAAGCGAAAAGCGGTGGGCGTGTGTGTACCCTTGATCAGGTCGAAGCAGAGCGGGCGCATGGTTTTCCACAGGGAGAAGTCGTAGGGACGGATCTCGTGGTCGTCCCACTCCTCGGCCGTGTAGAACGCTCTGTTCTGGCGGCCGTCTATGTGAAAGGTGTTGTAGGTGCTGACGACCGCCTCCTCCAGAAGAAAAGAGTCGAAGTCTCCGCCTTTCAGAAATTTCTCCATGAATTGTCTGACATTCGTGATTTTCAGTGCGACCATAATCTGCCTCCGTGTCTTGTATCCTGTACTCTGATCAGTCGTACCTCCCTCGAGAACTCTTCGTGTTCTCTCGGTCACGGGCATTCGCCCTATGGCTCGTTTCGTGTAAATAGCCGTGCCTCCCTCGAGAACTCTTCGTGTTCTCTCGGTCACGGGCATTCGCCCTATGGCTCGTTTCGTGTAAATAGCCGTGCCTCCCTCGAGAACTCTTCGTGTTCTCTCGGTCACGGGCATTCGCCCTATGAATCCGTCGTCCGGAGAATACGTCTGCAAGCAGCCGCTTCTCCGTTCGCCGTCTTCGCACGGCTCATTGCTTTCGCGGATATTATACCATATCCTATTCGGCAAATACAGCGTTCCGGCTATATTTTTCTGATCCGCTATTTACAAAGCAGAACCCTCATGTTATTATATGTGGTAATAAAAACTATGTAGAATGGTTATGGAGGCTTTATGAGTTACAAAATTGTAGTGGACAGCTGCTGCGAGCTTCAGGAAGAGTATAAAAAAGACGACAGATTCCGCGTCGTGCCGCTTCGCCTCGAGGTGGGTGATTATCAGGTGATGGACGACGAGCATTTTGACCAGAAAGAATTTCTGGCGCAGGTGGCCGCCTGTCCGCAGTGCCCGAAATCCGCCTGCCCGTCGCCGGAAAAGTATCTGGAGGCATACGGCGCTGACGCGGAGGAGGTGTACGTGGTGACGCTGTCCTCCCATTTGAGCGGCAGCTACAACAGCGCTGTGGCGGGAAAGGATATGTATCTTGAGAAGTGCGGCGGGCGGAAAATCCATGTGGTCGATTCGGAGTCTGCCAGCTGCGGAGAGACGCAGCTGGCCATGCGCATCATGCAGTACCGGGAGGCCGGCCTGTCTTTCGAGGAGACAGTGAAGAAGATCGAGATTTTCAAGCGCAGGATGCGCACTTATTTCGTGCTGGACAATCTGGAGACGCTGCGCAAGAACGGCAGACTCACCGGCGTCAAGGCGCTGATGGCTTCGGCGCTCAATATCAAGCCGGTGATGGTGGGAACATTCGGAGAGATTGAGCAGAAAGGGCAGGCCATCGGCACGAATAAGGCTCTGGCCAGAATGGCGGATTGTCTCGTGGCGGATGTGGCGGATACGGAGGAGCGGACGCTCATGATCAGCCACTGTAACTGTCCCGAGCGGGCCGAATACATGCGGGAGCTGATGGAGAAGCGCGCCTCCTACAGGGATGTCGTCATCATGGACACCGCCGGGGTCAGCAGTATGTATGCCAACGACGGCGGCGTGATTGTGACGCTGTAATCCTCGGAGTTTTCGCTTGCAGAACCCGTTTTCCTAATGCGGACAGCATGTCTGCCCTCTCGGGTCAAAGTACGTTTCACATCACCAGAAATTCGATCGGCGACGTGGCGAGGAGAATCACGATCAGGATCTGCACGATCAGGATGGCGGGCATCCCGTACACAAAATACCAGTGTCTGGTCTTGTGGCGGAAAAAGTACATGCCGGCGATGGAGCCGATACTGCCGCCGATCAGGGCCAGCACAAAGAGAGTGGACTCCGGAATGCGCCACAGGCGTTTCCGGGCTCTCGCTTTGTCCACTCCCATTGTCACAAAACTGATGAAATTGATCGCAAACAGATACACGAGTATCAAGCTAACAGCGTTCATAAGATCAGCATACCCTTTTGTGGTTCCGGCGATACGCTCAGATCAGCTTCTCGCCGTTCTCCTGCATCTTCATGGCACGGACTTTGCAGGAGAGGCCGAACAGGTTGATGAAGCCCTCCGCATCATGGTGGTCGTACAGGTCGCCCGTTGTGAAAGAGGCGATACTTTCATTGTAGAGCGTGTACGGTGACGTCGTGCCGGCCTTGATGATGTTTCCTTTGTACAGTTTGAATTTCACTTCACCCGTCACGTAGCGCTGCGTGGATTCGATGAATGCCTGCACCGCCTCGCGCAGCGGGGTGAACCACTTACCCTCGTAGACGATCTGGGCGAACTTGCTGCCGAGATCCGCTTTCAGGGCGTAGGTGTCACGGTCGAGAATCAACTCTTCAAGCTGCTGGTGCGCCTCGTAGAGGATTGTTCCGCCGGGCGTCTCGTACACGCCGCGCGACTTCATGCCGACCACGCGGTTCTCTACGATATCCACGATACCGATGCCGTGCTTGCCGCCCAGCTCGTTCAGTGTGGAGATGATGTCCGCCACTTTCATCTTTTTGCCGTTGACGGAAGTGGGTACGCCTTTCTCGAAGGTCATGGTCACATACTCGCCCTCATCCGGCGCTTTCTCAGGCGTTACGCCGAGCACGAGCAGATGCTCGAAGTTGGGCTCGTTGGCGGGATCCTCCAGCTCCAGACCCTCGTGGCTGATGTGCCAGAGATTGCGGTCGCGGCTGTAGCTGGAATCCGCGGAGAAAGGCAGGTTGATGCCGTGCTGTCTGCAGTATTCGATCTCCTCCTCGCGGGAGTTCAGCGTCCACTTTTCATTTCTCCATGCGGCGATGATCTTTAAGTCGGGAGCGAGGGCTTTGATTGCCAGCTCGAAACGGATCTGGTCGTTGCCTTTGCCGGTCGCGCCGTGGCAGATTGCCGTCGCCCCTTCCTTGCGGGCGATTTCCACAAGCTTCTTGGCGATGACGGGCCTTGCCATGGATGTGCCGAGCAGATATTTGTTTTCGTATACCGCGTGCGCCTGTACGCAGGGTACGATAAAGTCTTCACAGAATTCGTCCGTGAGGTCTTCGATGTAGAGCTTGGACGCGCCGCTGGAGAGAGCTCTCTCCTCCAGGCCGTCCAGTTCATTTCCCTGGCCGCAGTTGCCGCACACGCAGATGACCTCGTAGTCAAAATTTTCTTTCAGCCACGGAATGATAACGGTCGTATCCAGTCCGCCGGAATAAGCGAGAACTACTTTTTCTTTCATGATGATTTCCTCCGTTTTTGTCTGTACTTTTGTTGCATCACGCATTGCTGTATAACAATATACATCAAGATATGCCGGAATGCAAGTGTAAATTTATGCATAAAATCATGAATATTATTTATTTTTATGCACAAAAACAAAAAATGGTTGCATATTATGCAGAAACAGCGTATGATTATGCAATATAGTAAGAAAGGATTTGCGCCGGGGCGGCGCGCGTGCTATAGTGGAATGGTACTGCGCGACGGCGTTCGTATGGCGGGCGGCGTCCGCAGACAGGCAACAGAGACGGGAGAGAGACGACATGGCAGCACTGATTCGGCCGATGACGGCAGAGGACTATGACGGCGTGAAAGCACTGTGGCTTACCATCAAAGGGTTTGCCATCAGAAGCATAGACGATTCCAGGGAGGGCGTGGAGCGTTTTCTGCTGCGGAATCCGAACACCAGCGCGGTGGCGGAGGAGGATGGGAAGATTGTGGGCGCGATCCTGTGCGGTCACGACGGCAGGCGCGGCTGCCTGTATCATGTGTGCGTGGCGGAAGAATACCGTATGCGGGGCATCGGCAAGGCGATGGTGGTCTTCTGCATGGAGGCGCTGAAAGCGGAGAAGATCAACAAAGTTTCCCTCATCGCTTTTACGGCCAACGACATCGGCAACGCGTTCTGGCGGCAGATCGGCTGGACCGGGAGAGAAGATCTGAACTACTACGATTTCACGCTGAATGCGGAGAATATTACGGCTTTTAACAAAATATGACTTCCCATGGGCGGACAAATGTATTAGAATAGGAAAAGCGTATGAATCCGGCCGCGCCGCGTGCGCGCGCCGGTGTCAGATAAGAAAGGTATGGTGCCGGACAGATGAGAATGACAGAGGGAGGCGTCACCGCGGCGCAGGGCTTTGAGGCCGCGGGCGTAGAGGCGGCGATCAAATATGAGAACAGGAAAGATATGGCCATCGTGTACAGCCGTGTGCCGTGCAGGGCGGCGGGCGTATTCACGAGCAATGTGGTGAAAGCGGCTCCCGTACTCTGGGACAGAGAAGTGGTGGCTCATTCCCCCTATGTGCAGGCGGCTGTCGTCAACACCGGCATCGCCAACGCGGCGACGGGCAGACAGGGCTACGCGTACTGCCGTCAGACCGCGGAAAAGACAGCGGAACTTCTCGGCATCCCTGTGGATGCGGTGCTTGTGGGCTCTACCGGCGTCATCGGCAACCAACTCCCCATAGAGCGCATTCTGGCGGGCGTGGAGAAGCTGGCGGCGGCGAAGACGGACACGGCGGCGGCGGCATCGGATGCGGCGGAAGCTATCATGACTACCGACACGGTATCCAAACAGGCGGCGGTACAGTTTGAGATCGGCGGCAGGACCGTGACCGTGGGCGGCATGAGCAAGGGCGCGGGCATGATCCATCCGAATATGTGTACCATGCTGGGCTTCATCACCACGGATATCGCGATCTCCAGGGAACTTTTGCAGGAGGCGCTGCGGGAGGACGTGGCGGATACTTTCAACATGATCTCCGTGGACGGCGACACCTCCACCAACGACACGCTGGTGGTGCTGGCCAACGGTCTGGCGGGCAACCCGGAGATCACGGAGAAAAATGAGGACTATGACAGGTTCAGGCAGGCTCTGAACTGTGTGAATACAGCGCTGGCTAAGAAGATGGCCGGCGACGGGGAGGGCGCGACGGCGCTCTTCGAGACGAAAGTGATCCACGCGGCCACCAAGCAGGATGCGCGGCGTTTGAGCCGTTCCGTGATTTCTTCCAATCTGTGCAAGGCGGCGATCTACGGGCACGACGCCAATTTCGGCAGATTCCTGTGCGCTCTGGGCTATGCCGGCGTGGACTTCGACCCGGAGAAGATCGAACTTTATTTCGAGAGCGGGGAAAAGAGCATGCTCATCTATCGGGACGGCGCAGCCGTGGACTACAGTGAGGAGGAAGCCACCGCGATTCTCTCTTCCCCGGAAGTCAGGGTGCTGGTGGATATGCACATGGGCGACGCGGAGGCCGCCGCCTGGGGCTGTGACTTAAGCTATGATTATGTGAAGATCAACGCGGATTACAGGAGCTGATCAATCGTCCGCGTCCGCATGGCAATGGCAGTCTGCGCGGACGGCGGAACGAAAGCGTGAGGGAAAGATACATGGAACAGAAAGAAATGGACAAGATTATGGAGAAAGCGGAGGTCCTCATCGAGGCGCTCCCCTATATCCAAAAATTCAACCGCAAGATTATCGTCGTCAAGTACGGCGGAAGCGCCATGAGCAATGAAGAGCTGCAGAAGAATGTCGTCAAGGACGTGACGCTTCTGAAGCTGGTCGGGTTCAAGCCGATCATTGTGCACGGCGGCGGCAAGGAGATCAGCCGCTGGGTCGGCAAGGTCGGCAAGGAGGCCCGATTCGTGAACGGCCTGCGCGTGACCGACGAAGAGACCATGGAGATCGCCGAGATGGTCCTCAATAAGGTGAACAAGAATCTGGTCAGGATGGTGGAGGAGCTGGGCGTTCGGGCGGTCGGCATCAGCGGCAAGGACGCGGGGCTTCTGCAGTGTGCGAAGAAGTGTCCGGACGGAGAGGACATCGGCTATGTGGGCGAGATCACAGGCGTCGATCCGAAAGTGCTCTACGATCTGCTGGAGAAAGATTTCCTGCCGATTGTGGCGCCGATCGGTCTGGACGATCATTTTATGACCTACAATATCAACGCCGACGACGCGGCGTGCGCGATCGCCAAGGCGGTGGGCGCGGACAAGCTGGTCTTCCTGACGGATATCGAGGGGCTGTATCGGGACATCAACGATAAATCCAGTTTTATCTCCAGGCTGACGGCGTCCCAGGCGGACGAACTGATCGGCAGCGGCTGTATCGGCGGCGGAATGCTGCCGAAGCTGAGCAACTGCACGGATGCCATCAAAGAAGGGGTCAACAGGGTCCATATTCTGGACGGGCGGATTGCCCACTGTCTTCTTCTCGAAATCTTTACGGACAAGGGTATCGGCACGGCCATTATCGCGGACGCGGACAGGGCGATGCTGGAGGAGCAGGAGATTGTTGTACAACATCCTGCGGCAGACGGCCGGGCTGTGCAGGTGAAAGCGGGGACGAGAGCATGAGTCAGACAATGCGGAATTATATCGACGAGGCGGAGCAGGCGCTGTTACACACCTACAATCGCTATCAGGTGGTCTTTGAGAGAGGCGACGGCGTGTATCTCTATGACATGGACGGAAAGAAGTACCTGGATTTCGTGGCGGGTATCGCGGTGTTCGCTTTGGGGTATCATAATCAGGAGTACAATGACGCGCTGAAAAATCAGATCGACAGGATCATCCACACCTCCAATTACTACTATAATGTGCCGGCGATTGAGGCGGCGAAGAAGCTGAAAGCCGTCTCCGGCATGGACAGGGTGTTTTTTACCAACAGCGGCGCGGAGGCGGTGGAGGGCGCCGTCAAGACGGCCAGAAAATACGCCTATCTGAAAGACGGCAGGACGGACCACGAGATCATTGCCATGAACCATTCTTTTCACGGCAGGACGATGGGGGCGCTGTCGGTGACGGGCAATCCGCATTACAGAGAGGCTTTTGAGCCCATGATCGGCAATATCAGGTTTGCCGATCTGAACGATTTCGACAGCGTGCTGCGGCAGACGACGGACCGCACCTGCGCCATCCTCTTCGAGACGGTGCAGGGCGAGGGAGGCATATGGCCGGCGACGGAGGAGTTTATGCACAGGGTGCGCGCGCTCTGCGACGAGCGTGACATTCTCCTGATTCTGGACGAGATTCAGTGCGGCATGGGGCGCACCGGAGAGATGTTTGCCTGGCAGCGATTCGGTGTGAAGCCGGATGTGATGACGACGGCGAAAGCGCTGGGATGCGGCGTGCCGGTGGGCGCATTCCTGATGACGGAGAGAGTGGGGCAGAACTCGTTAAAGGCGGGCGATCACGGCACCACCTACGGTGGCAATCCGCTGGCCTGCGCCGCGGTCTGCAAAGTGCTGGAACTGTATGAAAAGATGGAGATTACCGCTCATGTGAGAGAGGTCGGGGCGTATCTGGAGAGCCGTCTTGACAGCGTCGCGGAGCAGTTTGCCTGCGTCAGGGCGCGGCGCGGCGTCGGGCTCATGCAGGGACTTGTGTTCGACAGGCCGGTCGGCGATATCATCACGAGGGCGATGGACAAGGGGCTTGTCCTGATCAATGCGGGGACGGACATTATCAGATTCGTGCCGCCGTTGATCATCGACAGGCAGAACGTGGACGACATGGCCGCGATTCTCACGGAGAGTATACGGGAAGTGTGCGGCGGTTGTTAGAGGGTACAAAACGGACGATATGAGAAAAAGATTGATCACGATCCTGGTGATCGCGCTCTGCCTGGGCGCGGTCTATGGGGTCGGCAGACTTGGCATTACGATGCGGCATAACGAGGAGAGTGCGGCGGAGGACGACTCGCTCTTCGGACATAGGGAAACTCTGTACTTGTGGTATGCGGACGAGGCGCTGACAGACTATCTGAACAGTGTGGCAGTCTCTTACAACGACTGTCAGGATGAGGTGCGCGTCATACCGGTCTATACGCCGGGGCGGGAGTATCTGGAAACGATCAACCAGGCCTCCCTGCACACGGACGAGGTGCCGGATATGTACATTGTCAGCAATGATTCGCTGGAAAAAGCCTATCTGGCGGGACTGGCTTCCGAGGTCCGCCCGGCGGCGGATATGCCTCTGGCGGAAACTTTTCCGGAGACGGCGATACGGGCCGTCACCTACCATGACAAGCAGATCGCCTATCCTTTTTACTTCGAGACGAGTTGTTTTCTGTACAATGAGACTTATCTGAAAGACTGGGCGAGAGCGCAGCTGGAGGCGGAGCGCGACGCCGTCGAGGGCGAGGAGGCGCAGGCTCAGTTAGATGGCGGCGCCGAGCCCGAGGAGGGCACGGAGGAGACGGCCGCGGCAGAGGAGACGCAGGCGGAGCAGGGCGTCTCTGAGGAGGAAGTGGAGGAGCGGGCAGCACAGGCGCTCCCCGAGACGATCGACGATATCCTGTCTTTTGCGGACATGTACGACGCGCCGGAGCAGGTGGAGGCGATCTTCAAGTGGGATGTTTCCGATATTTTCTACACCTACTTTTTCGTCGGAGATTCGATCGATGTGGGCGGCGCGGACGGCGACCGGGCGGACTCGATCCACATCTACACAGAGGATGCGATTCGGTGTCTGCGGGTGTATCAGAACCTGAATCAGTTCTTCTCCATCGACACCAAGGAGATCAGCTACGACGGTGTCCTGCAGGATTTTATGGACGGCAAGATCCTCTATACGGTGGCGACCACGGATGCGCTCTCCAAGATCGAGGCGGCCCGGGCAGAGGGAACTTTCTCCTATGAGTACGGCATCTCCATGATGCCGGATGTGAGCGAAGATCTGCACAGCGCCTCGCTCTCCGTGACGCAGTGTGTGGTGGTGAACGGCTACAGCGCCAAAAAAGACATGGCCAACGATTTCTGCGCCTACCTGACAGAACAGGCTACGGATACGCTGTACGACAGAACCGGCAAACTGCCTGTCTGTGACAGCGGGGACACCTACAGCGATCCGAACAAGGAGGCTTTCCGGCAGGAGTACATGTGCTCGATCCCCATGCCGAAGATGATTGAGACGAGCAACTTCTGGGTGGAACTGGAAATCGCGTTCGCCAAGATCTGGGACGGTGAGGACGCCAACAGCGACTTAAAAGCCCTGTCCGAGAAGATCATGGGCCAGGTGACCGGTGAGGCGTATGAGGAGGAGTATCTCGACGTGCCGGAGGAGGTCGAGGAGACGGACGAGGGTGAGTACGTGGACGAAGATACCGCGGAGGCGGTGGAAGATGCGGCGCAGGAGGAATAAGGAGACAGATGCCGCAGCGCATATTTTACGCACGGAAAGGATATGATAAGACAAGGCAGGGGATGCCTTGTCTTATGTTTTGTATGGGGCGTCCGCATCGCGGGCGGCTCATACACGGAAAGGGGTTACGGTATGTTTGGATTTGTCGTTGCGCTGTTGTCGGGCGCGCTTATGAGCGTGCAGGGGGTGTTTAATACACAGGTGACGAAGACTTCCGGCGTCTGGGTGGCCAGTGCTTTTGTGCAGTTCAGCGCGCTGCTTGTCTGTCTGGCGGCATGGCTGGTGACGGACCGCGCGTCTTTCGGGACGCTGTGGAGGGTGGAGCCGAAATATATGCTTCTCGGCGGCGCGATCGGCGCCTTTATCACCTACACGGTTATCAAGAGCATGGAGATGCTGGGGCCCGCGAGAGCCGTCATGATCATTGTGATCTCTCAGCTCATTGTCGCCTATCTGATCGAGCTGGCCGGTATGTTTGGCGTGGAGAAGCAGCCGCTTGAGCTGCGCAGGATTGTCGGTATGGGCGTTGCGATCGCGGGAATCGTGATTTTTAAGTGGAACTGAAGCGCAGGCCTGCGGACAATTTCGTTGCTTCTTAAGAAAAATTAAGTAGACACGGCCTCTTTTTTCCACTACAATAAAAATACGGTGCATGGCGGGAACTTCCTTGAAGGCCTGCGGGGTTCGGAGAGGAAACTATGTACGGAAAAAGAAAAATCAATATGGTATTATGGCTGATCTGTCTGACGCTGTGCGGCTGTACCCGCAGGGAGCAGCTCGTGGAGATGGAGAATATCGCCGCGGCGGATTCCTGTCAGGACGGCGGGGACGCTCTGGCGGCGAACGAAGTCTCTGTGCCCGTCGATGAGGAGACGGGCGAGAGGGAGATTGCGGCGGATGCGGAGAACGCCGGAGAAGCGCAGACGATCTGGGTGCATGTCTGCGGGGCGGTGCAGACACCGGGCGTCTATGAGCTTCCGGCAGGCAGCAGGGTCTATGAAGCGGTGCAGGCATCGGGCGGATTTTCGGCGGATGCGGATCAAAGTTATGTAAACCAAGCGCAGAAGCTTTCGGACGGCGCGAAACTGATCATTCCCACGCTGGAGCAGACGGCGGAGCTGGCGGCACAGACGGAGGATGTGGCGGCGGCCGGCATAGCGGGCGTGGAGACGCCGCAGGGAGCGGAGAATGCGGACACAGCGGGCAGCGGAACGTCTGCGTCCGCGGCGGACGGCAGGATCGATATCAACACGGCGTCCGCGGCTGAGCTGTGCAGTATTCCCGGCATCGGTGAGACGCGCGCGGCGGCGATTGTGGCGTACAGGCAGGAGAACGGCGCTTTTCGCTCTGCAGAGGAAATCATGAACGTGAGCGGCATCAAGGAAGGAACTTACGCGAAGATCAGGGAATTCATCACGGTATCCGGGCATTAGGAGAAGTGATGCAGAGAATCAGAGAAGATAGAAGACAGGGGCAGGGATATGGGACAGAGGATCTTGGTAGTTGACGACGAGAAAGCGATCGTAAAAGGCATCCGCTTCAGCCTGGAACAGGACGGTATGGAGGTGGACTGCGCCTACGACGGCGAAGAAGCGCTGGCACTGGCGAAGCAGAACCGCTACGATATGGTTCTGCTCGATGTGATGCTGCCGAAGATGACGGGGTTTGAAGTGTGCCAGCAGATCCGTGAGTTCTCCGCCGTCCCGATTGTGATGCTGACCGCAAAAGGCGACGATATGGACAAGATCCTCGGACTGGATTACGGCGCGGACGACTATATCACGAAACCGTTTAATATTCTGGAAGTCAAGGCGCGCATCAAGGCGATCATCAGAAGAACCGGCCGCGGCAGGGAAGAGAAAGAGCGCGGGCGGATGCTGGAGAAAGGCGGTATGCGCCTGGACTGCGACGGCAGAAGAGTCTCCATCGACGGCAGGGAGATCAACCTGACCGCCAAGGAATTTGAAGTGCTGGAACTTCTGATGAAGAATCCGGGCAAGGTCTACAGCAGGGAGAAACTGCTGCAGATGATCTGGGGCAGCGACTATCCGGGCGATGTCAGGACCGTGGACGTACATATCAGGAGACTGCGTGAGAAGATTGAGAGCGTTCCCGGCGAGCCGGTCTATGTGCGGACTAAATGGGGTGTGGGTTATTACTTTGCTTAAAGTGCTTGGAGATAAATTGCGCAAAATCATATGTCTGAGAAGTCTTAAGACGAGAATTTTTCTGATTCTTCTGATCGTCGGACTGATTCCCTGTGTCAGTATGCGTTATGCGATTCTGCAGAGTTACGAGCGGCGCGCGGTCAATATCAGGACATCCGATATTACCGCGCAGCTGCGGATTCTGGCCAATCATCTGCTCACTTATCACTATATGCAGGACACCTCGTCGGAGGTGATCAATGCGGAGCTGAGCCAGCTTTCCGGTCTCTATGACGGACGGGTCATGGTCATCAACAGTGATCTGCGCATTGTCAAGGATACCTACGGCATCAGCGAGAACAAGACGATCATCTCCGAGGAAGTGGTGCGCTGCATCAAGGGGGAGAGCGACAGCAAGTACGACCGTGACAACGGTTATATTGAGATGACGATCCCCATCACCGAGACGGTCACGTTCAGCGGGAACGCCGAGCCTGAAAAAAGGGAGATCGTGCGGGGCGTCATGCTGGTCAGCGCTTCCACGGACAGTATCATGGCCACGATGGACACCCTGAACAGACAGGCGCTGATCATTGAAGTGATCGTCATGCTTGCGATTCTGGTAGCTTCCGTCCTCGCGGCGAAGATGCTGATCCATCCGTTTGAAAAAATTACCGCGGCGCTCGACAAGGCGCAGGAGGGCTATACTGACGATCCGATCTCGGTGAGAGACTGTATCGAGACGGAACATATCGGGGACGCTTTCAACAGAGTGCTGGGCAGGATGAAAGTGCTGGACGATTCCCGGCAGGAGTTTGTCTCCAACGTTTCCCACGAACTGAAAACGCCGATCACCTCCATGAAAGTGCTGGCGGACTCCCTGCTTGCGCAGAACGACGTGCCAATTGAGGTGTATCAGGATTTTATGTCTGATATCGCGGGGGAGATCGAGCGGGAGGATAAGATTATCAGCGATCTGCTGTCCCTGGTCAAGATGGATCGGACCGCGGCGGACTTAAATATCGCGGAGGTCGACATCAACGTGCTGGTGGAGCTGATCATGCGCAGGCTGCGGCCTATCGCGCAGAAGCGGGATGTGGAGCTGGTGTATGAGAGCCTGCGTCCGGTGACGGCGGCGGTGGATGAGGTGAAGATTACCCTCGTCATCTCCAACCTGATAGAGAATGCCATCAAATATAACAGGGAGCACGGCTGGGTCAAAGTGACGCTGGACGCGGACCACCAGTTCTTTACCGTGGTGGTGGCGGATTCGGGTATCGGCATTCCGGAAGATTCCCTCGACCAGATCTATGAGCGGTTCTACCGCGTGGACAAGTCGCGTTCCCGCGAGATCGGCGGGACGGGCCTGGGACTCTCGATCGCTAAGAGCGCGATCCTGATGCACAGAGGTTCTGTCAAAGTGGAGAGCAAGGTAGACGAGGGCACGACTTTCACGGTGAAGATACCGCTTTCCTATATTCCGGCATAGCTGCCGCCTCCCGGAGAGAAGAGAGCTTATGAAAAAAAAGGTATGGATGTGGGCCGGCTGTCTGTTGGCGGCGATACTGTGCGCAGCGTGCGCCGGGCAGGCGCAGCCCGAAGACGGGAATCGTTATCAGATATATTATGTAAACAATGAGGAGACGAAGACGCTCACGGCGGAATATGTCAGTGGGACGCAGGATACGGAGGCGCTCCTTACAGAGCTTTTGGGGCAGCTGGCGCAGGTCCCCGCCAAGTTTGAGTACAAGGCGCCCCTGGCGGGCGGTTTCAGCCTCCTCGGCTACACGCTGGACAACGGGACGCTGACTCTGGACTTTGACGGATATTACAGAGAGATGGACACTGTCAAAGAAGTGCTCGTGAGGGCGGCGATTGTCAGGACACTGACCCAGATTCCCGGCATCACCTATGTAATCTTTACGGTGCAGGGAGAGCTGCTGACCGACAGTAGCGGTGCCGCCATCGGAACGATGTCGTCTGATATGTTTATCGACAATGCGGGCAACGAGATCAACGCCTATGAGAAAGTGAATCTCAAGCTGTATTTCGCCGACGCGTCCGGTGCGGGGCTGGTGGAGGAAAACCGCAGGAACGTGGTGTACAGCAGCAATATTTCTCTGGAAAAACTGGTGGTGGAAAAACTGATTGCCGGGCCGGAGGCGGCGGGCGCTTATCCGACGATCAATCCGCAGACCAAAATCATCGGCGTGACGGTTCGGGACGGAACTTGTTATGTAAACCTAGATGAAGCTTTTATGAGCCAGCCATACAATGTAAGCGCGGAGGCGACGATCTACTCCATTGTCAATTCGCTGGTGGAACTCTCCAATGTCAACAGGGTACAGATCTCCATCGGCGGCGAGACGAATATCTCCTACCGCGAGAAATTCAATTTCAGCGATGTCTATGAGCGGAATCTGGATCTGCTCGTCACACAGTAGGGGCGTCTGTTTTCTGAGGGCGGATGCTCCGGAATGAGAGGATATATGAAAATACGAAGACCATTATGCGCGGCCGGCCTGGTCTATGCGGCGGCGGTGGCGTTGGTTCTCTGCCTGTCCGCCCGAGGGGCGCCGACCGCGGCCAACCTGGATCGGGAGCATGTGACGGCCGTCGGGTTTGTGGAACAGATCGAACGCAGGCAGTCTGAGGGCGGCGCGCAGATTGTGCTGACGCTTTCTGACACAGCGATTCTTGAGAAAAGTCAAATTCCTGTTCTGGAGAAATTCTTATCGGATTCCGAGAAGATCTCACCATACAGACAAAAACAGTTCTGGAAAGAAAAAAGAAAAGAGTTTCGGTGGGCCGATGCCGGCGGGGTGACTGGCGTTCTGTGTTATACGGAGCAAAAGAGCGTGCCCCGCATGGGAAGCCTGGTGACGGTAGAGGGAAACTTCCGGGCTTTCCTGCACGCCACCAACCCGGGCGAGTTTGACGCGGCGGATTATTATCGTATGATGGGGCAGCAGGGGCGGATCATGGACTGCCGCATCGTGTACGAGAGCGTCGGGTATGATGTTTTTCGGGACGCCATGTACCGCCTCAGAGAGTATCTGTCTCTGCTCGCGGACGCGAGTTTTACGCAGAGGGACGCTTCCGTGGTGAAAGCGATGCTGCTGGGTGAGAAAGGGACGCTGGACGCCGGTCTGAAAGAACTGTACAGGCAGAACGGCATCAGCCATATCCTGGCGATCAGCGGCCTGCACCTGTCCGTGCTGGGGATGTTGGTCTATCGTCTGCTGAAAAAGCTGCGCCTGCCGAAAGCGGTTTACATCACGGCGACAATCGGGCTGATGTACTGTTACGGGACGATGACGGGCATGGGCGTCTCCATGCTGCGCGCCTATATCATGTTCGGCATCCGCCTGTGTGCGGAGCTGATCGGGAGGACCTACGATCTGCTGACAGCCGTGACTGCGGCGGCGCTTGCCGTTCTCGTGCAGCAGCCTCTGTACCTGCAGCACAGCGGGTTTCTCTTCTCTTTCGGGGCGATATGCGGCATCGGGATTTTCCTGCCGGCAGCGCAGGACAACCGCTTCGGGAGAGGCAGGGCGGAGCGGGCGTTTGTGTCGGGGCTGGCGGTCTCCCTCTCTACGCTGCCGGTGTACCTGTGCTTCTACTATGAGTTCCCGCCCTACTCCGTCCTGCTGAATCTGCTGGTGATTCCCTGCATGACTTTCGTGCTCATGGGCGGGCTGGTCACGCTGGCGGCGGCCGCGCTGTATCTGCCGCTCGGCCCGGTGGCTGCCTGTCCGGTGCATCTTCTCCTGCTGTTCTATGAGAAATGCTGCGATTTCTGTCTGAGGCTGCCGGACAGCAGCTGGATCACGGGCTGTCCGAAGCTATGGCAGGCGGTACTTTTTTCCGCTGTCCTGGTCGGACTGGCGCTGTGGAATCGCAGGCTTCCGAGACTGCTGTTCTGGCAGGGGGTGCTGTGCGCGATGCTCGCGCTGACGATCAGGCTGCCGCGGGGCCTGCAGATCACGATGGTGGACGTGGGACAGGGAGACTGTATTTATCTGGCTGAAGAGAGCGGCGTACACATGCTGATCGACGGCGGCAGTTCGGATAAGAGCGACGTCTGGCGTTATCAGATCATGCCTTATCTGAAACATGAGGGAGCGGCGTATCTGGATGCCCTCGTCGTCACCCATCCCGACAGCGACCATATAAACGGTGTCGCCGACCTGTTGGAAGAGAGAGGGGAAAGCGGCATCAGCGTGGGGACGCTCTGTCTGCCCGATGTGGGAGAGGCGGGACGGAATGAGGCCTATCATGAACTGGAACGTCTGGCCGAGGCGGCGGGTGCTGCCGTGCGGTATCTGAGTGTCGGCGACGCGCTGCGGTGCGGAGACATTATGTTAACTTGTCTGCACCCGCAGAAAGATTCCGAAGAGACGGAGCCGAACGCCTACTCTGCCGTGCTGCATCTGACTTACGGGGAGTTTGACGCGCTGTTTACGGGGGATCTGGAGGGGGCCGGAGAGAAAGAAGTGACCGCGCGGATACAGGAAATACAGGCTATGGGTTTACATAACATAGAACTGCTCAAGGTGGCGCATCACGGCTCGTCCGGGTCCACGAGCGAAGCTTTCCTGCGGGCGGTCAGCCCGAAACTTGCCCTGATCTCATCGGGACACAACAACCACTACGGACATCCTCACGAAGAACTGCTTCAGAGATTGAGGGAGGCCGGCTGCCGGGTTCTGGGCACGCAGGAGAGCGGCGCGGTGACGGTGCGCGTGAAGAATGACAGGGTGCAGGTGGAGGAGTACTGCAGATAAGCAAACAAAATTTTGAAGAAATGCATGAAATGAGATAAATAAATCTTGAAGAATTGCACAAAATACAATATTATAATTTTGAAGAAATGCAAATACTGCATTTGAAGGAGGGTGGACGGCATGTTTTTTTGGAGAAAGGTATATGACGAACTGCTACAGTGGAAGACAAAATACGCCGACAGATACGCCGTACTGCTGGAGGGTGCAAGGCGGGTTGGAAAATCCACGATTGCAGAGCGGTTCGCCGCGAATGAGTACAGATCTTATATTCTGGTGGATTTTTCCCGGGCGTCGAACGAAGAACTCGCCTGCTTTGACGATATTCATGACCCTGATATGTTTTTCTTAAGGCTGCAGGCGGTGCGCGGCGTCAATCTGTATGAGCATGAATCACTGGTGATCTTTGACGAAGTGCAGCTGTTTCCAAAGGCCAGGCAGGCGATCAAGCATCTGGTGAAAGACGGGAGATATCATTATCTGGAGACGGGATCGCTGATCTCGATTAAAAAGAATGTCAGGAATATTCTGATTCCATCCGAGGAAATGAAGATTCACGTATATCCGATGGATTATGAGGAATTCTGTCAGGCGGCGGGAAACAGCTATGAGGTGCTTGGCGGGATATATGAAAAGAACAGGAGCATCGGCCAGCAGACGAACCGAAAACTCATGCGCGATCTTAGACTGTATATGGCGGTAGGCGGTATGCCGCAGGCGGTCGAGGCCTATGTGAACGGTGAAAACTTTGCGATGATAGACCAGATTAAGCGACAGATCATCAGGCTCTATGAGGATGACTTCAAGCGACTGGACCCGTCGGGCCGGCTGGCGGCGATCTATCATTCCATACCGGCGCAGCTTTCCAGAGGGAGCAGGCGTTACCGGCTGACCCAGGCGGTCGGACACAGGAAAACGTCAAAGGATGAGGCGCTTGTCTATGATCTGATCGATTCCGGAACGGTATTGCCATCCTACAATGTCACGGACCCGAGAGTCAGCCTGCCGCTCACGAAAGATGCGGACAGCTACAAACTGTATGTTGCGGACACGGGATTGTTTATCACGCTGATGTTTATCGACAGACCGGCGGCTGAAAATGAGATTTATGTCAAACTCCTCTCGGATAAGCTGCCGGCCAATCTGGGATATTTGTATGAAAATCTCGTCGCCCAGCTCATAGCGTCGTCGGGAAGGGAACTGTATTATCATACTTGGGAAAAGGCGGGCAGTACACATTGCTATGAGATAGATTTTCTTCTGGCCCGGGGGACGAAGATTACAGCGCTGGAAGTCAAGTCCGCAGGGACAGGCAGACATGAATCTCTGATGGAATTCAGGAAGAAATACTCGAGTCATGCCGGCGAGTGCGTCATCCTTTCTCAGAAGGATATTGACAGAGCTGACGGGCTCAGGTATCTGCCGGTTTATCTGACACCTTTTCTGTGCAAGAGGCAGGGGATTTCATTATAGATGAATTGGGAATCAAATTATTTTGCCATTATATATGAAAAAAGAACGTTCAGACAGGCCTGCATCTGACTTACGGGAAGTTTGACGCGCTCTTTATGGAAGATCTGGAGGGAGCCGGAGAGAAAGTTTGGGTTACGGAGTCTGACGTCTCGCGATCACGTCGGCGATGGACAGGATAAGGGAACGATCCTCGGCGGCAGCCATATTCCAGAGCATACGCAGCTTTTCAAACTGCGCTTCGTCGGAAACAGAAGCGGTGGATTCGCTGATCAGGGAATCGATCGGCACATGAAAACATTCTGCCAGACAGGCAAGCTTTTCCAGCGTGACGGAACGCTCGCCGCGTTCGACAAAACCGATGTAGGTGGTCGAGACATCGATACGTTCCGCAACCTGTTCCTGCGTGAGGCCGACGCGCAGGCGTTCTTCGCGGATGCGTTTTCCCAATACTTTTCTGTCCATAAGCGCTCCTATCGTTTGGTTATGCCTTTATTCTACCCGTATCAGCATGAGAAGATAACTAACTAATAGTTATTGAAAATAATAACTAATAGTTGCAATTCGGAGAAGCGGAGAGTATAATGATGGATGAAAAAATTCCACAAGGAGGAGAGAAAGAGTATGAAAAGCAAAAGTATCAAGAAACTGCTGACGGCGATGCTGGTCGTGACAATGCTGATCGGTTCCACGCTGACGGTTGCCGCTGAGAGTTCCGGCAGTTCCGGCGGAACTGAGCCGGGGCCGACTGTCAGCGAGGAATCTTCCGGCAAGGATCCTGTCGTGGAGACGTCTTCCGTTTCCGACAACTCTGTCGACTCCGACGACTCCGACGACTCCGAGGAGATCAGGGCTGAGGTGAGTGTGGCGGCGGAGCAGCCGGCCGAGACGGCAGGCACGAGCGAGAGCGTTCCCGAAGTGCCGGCAGCGAATTTCGTGTCCGCGGGCGGCAATGTCTCCGTAGCAGGGACGGCGGTTAAGAGTACCGTAGCCGGTGCGATCAAAGTTGACACGCTTCGGGGCGTAGCGGTTACGACGCCTCTCGCGGAGGTGAAAGCAAGTTTGGGCTTAAGCGGCAGCCAGACACCGTATGTCATCGTCTTTGACACCAACGCCAAGAAGAGCAACCTGGCGATGAACTGTGTCAACGCGGCGGCGGAGTCCCTGGGCGGACAGGTTGTGTCGGCAATCAATGTCACGCTCGGCGCGAAGGAGAAAGGCAAGATCATCTCCCTGACCAACGGCAGTGCCGGCATGGTGGTTGGACTCCCGAAAAATGCGGACACCGCCAGGACATACTCTGTCGTATGTGTACAGCCGGGCGGCGTTATCACGATTCTGAGCGATCAGGACAGCAATCCGGCGACGGTTACTTTCGCCGTAAAAGCGGGTCTTGGCACCTACGGTATCGTGGCGAAGTAAAGGTCTTGCGACCGGAGAAAGATTGGATTTAACAGACGGAGGGGGCATACTGCCCCCTCGTATTGGTGTGGGGACGGCGAAAGGCGGGACACATGGGAGAGAGGCAAAAGAGGATGGACATGGGGAGCATAACCCCGGCAGGCAGAGGGGCGATTCTCGTCTCGGCGCTGCTTTTTGGCTTTCTCATTTTCCAATTAGGGGACATCTACGGATTCCTGATATTTCCGGATGAGTTCGCGTACTGGTCGTATGCGGCTTGGGCCGCCGGCTATGATTGGTCGGATATCACCTCGCTGGGAGCCTATTTCTCATACGGGTACAGCCTGATTCTGACACCCGTATTCATGCTGTGCGGGGATGCGGTGACAGCCTATCGGGTTGCCGTGAGCCTGAATTGTCTGCTGCTGCTTGCATCCTATGCGCTGCTCGTCTCCACGGTGCGGAGACTCCTGCCAGATCGGAACATGCCGGTGCCGCTGTTCGCCGCATTCGCGATTCTCGTCCCGTGGAACCTGTTTTACGCGCAGATGACGATGACGGAGTCGCTGCTGGTGTTCCTGTATATCGCGGCGGGCAGCCTCATGTCCCGTTATCTGGAGAGCGGCAGACTGCGGACATTGTTCCTGCTGATGCTGACGCTTCTGTATTCTTATACGGTTCATATGCGCACCGTGGGGATTCTGCTGTCGGCTCTGCTGTTGTTGAGTGTCCACATTCTGTTTCGCGGGGAGAGAAGATGGCATCTTGCGGTGGCTGTCGGGACGGCCCTCTTGCTGTTTGCCCTGTCCCAGCTGCTTAAGGACCGTGCTTTCGCGACGGTATACAGAGGCATCGATCCCGTGCTGGCTGCGGACAACGACTACAGCGGACAGTTTACGAAACTTCGCGTGATACTTACGGCGGAAGGACTGCGTGATCTGGCGGTCACGGCGTTCGGCGGGATTTTGTATCTGGGGCTCGCCACCTTTGGGCTTTTTTACTGGGGGATCTATGGGCTGCTGCGCAGTGCGGCCGGGTTCTTACGCGAATTCAGGGCGGTGCGGCGGCGCACGGCGGCGGTGCCGGAGGAGACGGCCCGGATCGTGCGCGGAGAGATGGCCTGTTATCTCCTGCTGACTGTGGCGGCCCAGGTGGCGGTCGCCTCGGTCCATCTGACCGGCTGTGGGGAAGTGGACGACTATACCTATGGCAGATTCAGTGAGATGATCGTGCCTTTTGTGATGGTCGTGGGGCTGGCGGTTCTGTGGAGGGTGAGGGCGCGCAGGGCGCTGGCTGTGACAGCCGTCCTGGCGGCGGTGCACGCGGCGGGGCTTGCGCTGGTCGCGCGTCAGATCGCCCACACGGGCACGGAGCGATTCATGGGCTATTTTATGGTTGGCATCAGCTATCTGTACCGGGAGCAGGATTATACGGTGGAACGCTTCTATGCCGGCGTCTGGCTTCTGTGCGAACTGCTCACTCTGGGAGTGTGTACGCTGGTGCTGCTGTGCAGGAGCTGTGCAGGCAGAAGACGCCTGCTCGCTCTGTTTGCCGCTGTGGAGCTGGCGCTGGCAGTCCGCGCCGACAGCCTGTATCTGACGTCTTTCAAGAAAGCGGCGTTTCGGGACACGCGCGTGGCGGACAAGGTTACAGAACTGTGTGAGAACGGCGGGCAGGCAGTCTATATGGATCACGGTGGGCTGGAGTTTGCCGACATCCTGCAGTTTATGGCGAGGGATGTGGATATTCGTGTGATGGAATGCCCGGAGGAACCGGAGCACTGCGGTGGTGCGGTATCGGAGAGAGATGTCCTGGTCTTTGCCTTTGACGACGGATATGCGGAGAAATGGGTGAAGTTCTATTCCTACAAGGATACATACGGACATTTTACAATTTTATACAATAACTGAGAGGCAGGAAGAAGATATGAAAGAGAAAAAATGCAGAAGTCTGGCGCTTGTCGTGCTGTTTCTGTGCCTGTTTGCGTCGGCGGGGCTGTGTGTATGCGCAGCGGGCGATTCTGTGGTCGGCACGCTGCAGGTGATGGTGGAAACGGCCGAGGTGAGGGAAGAGGCGGATGAAAATGCTGCGCTGGTGGGGACTCTGGAGGCCGGAACGGCCGTCATCGTGGAGGAGACTGACGGCGCGTGGAGCAGAGTCGTCTATCAGGAGACAGAGGGATATGTCCCGAATAAGGCTTTGGGGCTGTATGCCGGCGGCGAAGCGGAGGAACTGACGCGGGAGATGAACGATGTCGCGGAGGCGGAGCAGCGCTTTCTGGAGGAGATTGATCTGGCCGAGAGGGAGAGAAGAAACTCGGCAATATGGGAGATCGTGATTGCCGTGCTGCTGGCAGCGATCTTCGGCGTCAGCGCGGTCACGGCGCTCAGAAGTGCGAAAGGGGAAGAACGGAAAGCTGAGAGCCGTTCGGGCAGGAAAGATGAGACAGAGTAGACTGGAACTGTTGTCACGTGCGGTTATCTATATGTATCTGGTTCTGCCGGTACTCATCTTTTGTGTGGGCTGGCTGAGATGGTACTGGGCGCTGCCCTGCGGCGTGCTGATATCGCTCGCGTGCGTCAAGAGCATCGGAGAGCCGGCGGAGGAGTGTTTCATCGCCCTGAGAAAAGAGGACGGCAGACGATTGATACAGGCTCTCAGCGTCATTGCGGTGTGGGTGTACCTGTCCGGCATAGGCGGCTACTGTTTTCAGAACAGCGATCATGAGATCAGAAATGCGATTTTCCGCGCTCTGGTGGAATACGATTGGCCGGTGCTGTCCCGGGGCGGGGACAGAGGGCTGATCTATTATATAGGCTTCTGGCTTCCGGCGGCCTGTGTCGGGAAGTTGTTCGGGCTGGCGGCGGGATACGCGGCACAGTATGTCTGGGCGGTGTTCGGTATTTTCATTGTATATTACCTGATCTGCGTCTATCAACGAAAAGTCAGTATGCTGCCGCTGGCGTTCCTGATCCTGTTCAGCGGGCTGGATTATGCCGGCACCTGGCTGCTGGCGCAGAAAGGTGCCGATCTTGTCCAATCCTATCATCTGGAGTGGTGGGCCTGGACTTTTCAGTATACTTCCATGACTTCACAGCTGTTCTGGGTGTTTAACCAGTCCGTTCCCGCCTGGGTGGCCGTCATGCTGATCATGGTGCAGAAGAACAGCAGAAGCACGCCGTTCATACTGTCGCTCATGATGCTGCCCTCGACGATTCCTTTCGTGGGGATGATCCCGATCGCGGTCTATCTGTATACGCGGCGTGTCGCAGAGGACAGAAAGCGGTGGAGAGAGGCGTTTACGTTTCAGAACGCTGTAGGAATCATCGTGGTTGGCGGCGTGTCTTTTCTCTATCTGATCGGCAACGTGTCCGGCAGGATGATCACTCGGGACAATGCCGCAGGGGCGGTCGTGGCACAGGGAACGACGGTATCGGAGCCGGGCGCCGAGCTTCTGCGATATCTGCTGTTTTATTTTCTCGAGTTTGGTGTTTATCTGTATTTTGTGTGCAGATACCGCAGGAAAGATCCGCTGGTGCGGCTGCTTGTCTGCATTTTGCTGCTCTGTCCCCTGATCAAGGTGGGAAAAGGGCACGATTTCTGTATGCGGGCTTCCGTGCCGGCGCTTATGATTCTGATGCTTCTGTGCATGGAGACATGGGAGAGGCTGCGCGCCGAGGGCAGAAAGTATCTTTTTGCGGCATACTGCGCAGTGCTGCTGATCGGTGCGATCACGCCATTTAATGAGATGCACCGGAGCGTGAAAGAGACTTTCTGGAGAGCCACATACGGGCAGTCGGTCCGAACCTCGGAGGCTGACATAGAGAGCAGACTCTTGACGGGAGGCAATTTTTCGGGTGAGACGACGGGCATATTCTATCACTGTCTTGCCAGGCCGCGCACAGTGATCCACGGGCTGTATGAGTGACAGGGCGGGACAGCAGGGGATACCGTTTTCATGGATAAAAGATTCATGATCCGTCAATGAGGAACGCTTATTGAGAGGTATGTAAGCAGAGAAGAAATGCGAAAAACCGTTTATATAATTTCCGAAAACCTATTGTAATTTCCTCCCGGATATGATAGTATAAGTACACATATCTGGGAGGTCTTCAGTTCTGACAGCACATCTTCTCGCACGTCTGTCCCGACAGGAATCCCTTATATGGAAAGAATACGGATAAGGGAGGAATAAGATGAGCAGGAAAGATGAATACCAGTATGATTATCTGGACGACAACGAGAGATTTGCGGATCAGATCAACGGTGCGCTGTTCCATGGTGTACAGGTGGTGAAAGCGGACGAGTTGGAGCCTGCGGATATGCAGAGCGTGTATTTGGGCAGGGAGGCCGGCAGACGAGAGAACTATAAGACGATCTCGGACAAGACGCGGATGTGGCGGGGCGGCCTGCTTCATATCATATCCCTGCAGAACCAGAGTTATGCGGACTATCGTATGGTATTAAGAAACATGCTCTCGGAGAGCATTGGATACCACAAGCAGTGGCGGCGCAGGAAAGCCGTGCATGAGAGGGTGGGGGACTTGGCGCCCGGGACGGATGCTTTTTTTCCGGTATGGAGCGGGACGAAAAGTTCATTCCGATTATCACGCTGGTGGTGTACTGCGGGACGGAACACGGCTGGGACGGAGCGAAATGCCTGCACGATTTGCTGGAGATCGATGAGAGGCTGAAACAGTATGTTACGAACTACACGCTGAATTTGTATGACTGCCATGCGCATGATACGTTTGATGAGTATCGGACAGGACTCAGGCAGCTGTTCGAGGTGGTACGCTATGGCAAGGACAAGGAAGAACTGAGCAGGGTAATGGAGGAAAACCGGGAGGCATACAGCCTCATTGACCGGGAGACGAAAGAACTGCTGGAAGTGGTGGCAGATATAAAGATACCGGAGAAATATTGCGGGACGGAAAGAGAAAACGGAGTGGAAAGGAGGAGATACAATATGTGTAAGGCGTTTGAGGATTATCGGCTGGAAGGGAAGGAAGAAGGCAGGCAGGAGGGTAGAGCAGAACAGCTGATTCAGCTTGTCTGCCGGAAATTACAGAAGTGTAAGCCTGCGGCGGTGATCGCCGAGGAACTGGAGGAGGAATTTACGGTGATCGAGAGGGTTATTGAGGCACAGAGGCAGGTCGGCAGTTACGATGCAGGGCAGATCTGTAAAGTTTATATGGCGCTCTGCTGAGTGGGACGGCCGAAGGCGGGGAAGCAGCGGCTCGAAGTATGGAAGGCGATAACTCCTTTCGGATTCGTCCATTTCCTATCGCAAGAATTTCGAGACATTTACAGAATAGTGTGTTATAATATACGGGCATTGTGGGAGAGTGTTCTCCCGCGGTGTCCGTCTTTGCATCGCGGGAGAATATGAGGAAAGTGAGGAGACATTCCATGAACAGCGTGGGAGAGAAGCGGCTGGGAAAGCTGTACAGAAAGCGGGTATGGCCGTCGATTTTTATTCTGGTGTTTTTCGGCGCAGCCTGTGTGGCGACTTTTGCGGTTTTTCTGTACCTGTTTGTCATGTGCATCATGGGGACGAAAGTCGTGGGACATTATGAGGATGCGCAGCAGGTGAGCGGGATCTTAAGCGCGCTCATGGACGGCGGCGACACGGTGGAGGAAGCCGCGGAGGAGATGCACGACTACATCCTGGCTGACCGGGATATCTGCGTCCTGGACAGGGACAGGAACATCGTGCTTCTCACGGGCGACTCGGAGCCGGAGTTCGGGATGCGGCTGCAGTTTACGGTGGGACGCGAGTTTACCGCGGTGGCGGACAGTAAGAGTTTTATCGCCGCCGACGAGGGGCTGCGCACGATCCAGGCCATACCCGTCAGGGATATTGTCGGCAGCGTGCTCGACCCGATGAAGCGGGGGGAGACGCGGGCGCAGTGGCTGGATGAGACGGTGATTCGTCAGGATTACTGGCTGTGGGTGCCTTTCAGAGGACAGTCGTATACGCTGTATGTCAAGTGCAGTCTGCAGGCGCAGCGGCAGGATATCGTCTATGTCTATCTCTTCGGCTTCGGTGTGATGGCGCTTCTGATGATTCCGATGGTCTTGCTCTTTGTCAACACGATCCGCACGGCTCTCATGCAGCGCAAGATGAGCGGCCTGATCTATCTGGATACGGTGACGGGCGGCAGGAACTGGCTGTATTTTCAGAATTATGCGCATCGCGTCCTGTGCAGGATATGGAACAACAGGAAAGCCTTTGCGCTGGTGAATCTGCATCTGGAGCGCTACCAGAACTATCGGGCCTGCTACGGCGTCAAGGCGGGCGACGAGCTTTTGGAGGCGATGAGCGGTTTCTTAAATGCGCGGGTCGGAAAAAACGAGTCCTTTGCCCGCTACGAGGGCGCGGATTTCGGGCTGCTGCTTACCTGCGCGGGCGAGGATGATAAGGAGCGGCAGGAGAACTGCAGGAAGCGGGTGCGCTCGCTGCTGGCGGAGCTGACCGGGCTTCGGCCGAATCAGAAGATTCACTTCCACGCGGGAATCGATATGATACCGCCCTACGCGGATCAGGACGGCAAATGGTATCATCGGCGCAGGGACGCGGACATCGAACAACTCTACACCTATGCCAACGCTGCCAGGCTGGAAGCGAACGGCATGGAGGAGCAGCGCATCTCTTTCTTTGACCAGGATATGCTGGGCAGGCAGAAGTGGGAACGCTGGGTGGAGGACAACATGGAGACGGCGCTGCACAACGGGGAGTTTCAGGTGTATCTGCAGCCCAAATACAGCCCTGCCAGCGGCAAGATGGTGGGGGCGGAGGCGCTGGTGCGCTGGGTGAGCCTCTCCACGGGACTGATCACGCCGAGCCACTTCATCCCGATCTTCGAGCGGACCGGCTTCATCACACAGCTGGATGATTACATGATCTCCCGCGTCGCCAGGCTGCAGGCGGAGTGGATGATTCAGGGCCGGAAGATGATTCCGGTGTCCGTCAACGTGTCGCGGGCGCATTTCGCGCAGGAAGGACTGGCGGAGCATATCTGTGAGCTGGTGGACGCCTACGGGCCGAACCATGAGCTGATCGAACTGGAAGTGACGGAGAGCGCTTTCTTCGACGACAAGGATATTCTGGTGGAGACGGTCAGGCAGCTCAAAGCATACGGTTTCCGCGTGTCGATGGACGATTTCGGCGCGGGCTATTCTTCGCTAAATTCGCTGAAAGACATTCCGCTGGATGTGCTGAAGCTGGACGGCGAGTTCTTCCAGGGCGACGAGGAGGGAGCGCGGAGAGGTGAGATTGTGGTCAGGGAGGCGATCCGGCTGGCCAGGGATCTCAACATGTGCGTGGTCGCGGAAGGAATCGAGAAGAAAGAGCAGGTGGATTTCCTGGCCAGACAGGGCTGCGACATGATACAGGGTTTTTACTATGCGAAGCCTATGCCGGTTGAGGAATTTGAGAAGAAAGTGGAAGAGGACGCGTAGCGATGCTGACATTTCTGATCGTTATCCAATTTGTGGGTCTTGTGATACTGTTTGCGGAGGCGCTTTATCTGGTGAACCAGAGGCCGTCGCGACAGCAGATCAGGCTGCTGTTGTTTATGGTGGCGCTTATCATTGATTTTACGGGGCACTTGTTCATCATGCAGGCGGCCACGCCGGAGCAGTCCCTGCAGGCGCTGAAGTTTGCCTATCTGGGCAGGCCGATCGGCGTGCTGACCATGTTCCTGTTCGTGATGGAGTACTGCAAGGTGAGATTGCCCAAGTGGGTGCCGGCGGCGCTGGGCGCCTTTCATCTTGCCTCCATTATGCTGCTTTTGACCTGCGACAGGCACAGCCTGTATTACAGCAGCATCGAGTATACGGAGAGCGGGCTGTTCCCGCATCTGCTCCTGAAAGCGGGGCCGGTGTGCATGATCTATTATAGCTGCGTCGCGCTCTATGCGGCTGTGATGGTGCTTGCCTGCATACACAGATACAGCCAGTGGGTCAACGAGGCGGAGCGGCACAGAATCCTGGCGTTCTATGGCATCATCGGCATCACGCTCTTAGGCTGGGCGGGCCATATCTTCAACTGGTTCGGCGGCTATGATCCGACGCTGGTGGCGGAGCTGATCTCCGTGATGATTCTCTCGTCCTACCTCTACAAGGACAAGGTACTGGATACCCTGTCCCTGGCGCAGGATCAGGCGATCGATGAGCTCTCCGACGGTCTGGTGGTACTGGATCACGACAATGCGCTGATCTACAGAAATAAGAAAGCGGCGGAACTCTATCCGCTGGAGAACAATGCCTCCCTGCCCGCCATCATCGGGGAACTGGACGACTGTATCATCAACAAGACCAATATCGAGCGGGACAACCGCGTCTACGAGGTGGGCAGCCGTCTGCTCACGAAACAGAACATTTACTTCGGCAAGATGTATGTGTTCAATGATATCACGGAGAGTTTCCATCATGCCAGAAACGCGAAAGAGCAGGCGGATATCATGAAAGGGCTCAAGGAGCGGGCCGAGGCGGCGAATCAGGCGAAGTCCACTTTCGTCTCCAACATCACTCACGAGATCCGAACCCCCATGAACGCCATCGTCGGCATGACGGAGATTCTGCTCAGGGAGGAGCTGTCGGAGCAGGACAAGGGCTATCTGATGAACATCAAGAATTCCGGCAACGCCCTGCTCAATATCGTGAATGATATTCTGGACTTCTCCAAGATGGAATCCGGCAAGTTGGAGCTGGTGGAGGATGAGTATGATCCGATGCTCATGCTGAGCGATCTGAGCATGATCTTTTTGACGAGGATCGGGAGCAAGGATGTGGAGATCCTTTTTGACATTGATGAAAAGCTGCCGCGCAGACTCTGCGGCGACGGCCTGCGCATCAGGCAGATTATCATCAATATCGTCAACAACGCCATCAAGTTTACCGAGAGCGGCTTCGTCAGGCTCCAGATCCGCGTGGGCAAGGTGACCGGCGGCAATATGGAGCTTCTGGTGTCTGTCAAGGATACCGGCCAGGGCATCAGGGAGGAGGATCTGGATAAACTGTTCGGGGCGTTCCAGCAGGTGGACAGCAAGAAGAACCGGGGCAAGGAGGGCACCGGGCTCGGCCTTTCCATCTCCAAACAGCTCGTGGAGATGATGGGAGGAAACATCGGCGTCAGGAGTACCTACGGAGAGGGCAGCGAGTTCTACTTCAATATTATCCAGAAAGTGTCGGATGAGACGCCTGCGGCGGAGATTCACGACGAGGAGGTCAGAAAACGGCTGAAAGTCGGCGGATATTTCAGCAAGAAGTATCTCTGGGATGCGCTGGAGACGCTGACGGCGCAGTATGGGGTCACCTGCGTGCCCTATGAGGAGTGGAGCGAGGCGAGACAGCAGCTCGACTGTTTCTACATGGATAAGCAGTCCTATGACAAGCTGGCGGGCGATCTGGACAACTACAGCTCGCTGATGGGCGAGATCTATGTGCTGCACAACCCGCTTCTGGAGGAGTGTAACGCCGCGGGCGTCACCGCCGTCAACAAACCGCTCTACAGCCTGAATTTCTGCCGGACGATCAACCACGAGTCCATGTATGTCGGGCCGGAGGCGGAAGACTATATGAACTTTATCGCGCCGGACGCCTCCATTCTCGTGGTGGACGACAACGAGATCAATCTGGAGGTCACGGACGGCCTCTTAGAGCCGCTGCAGATGCAGATCGACACGGCGGACAGCGGCAAGCGGGCGATCCAGATGATGGAGAAGAAAAAGTATCATCTCATCTTCATGGATCACATGATGCCCGTCATGGACGGCATCGAGACGACCGAGCGGATCCGGCGGACGGAGGACGAATATCACCAGACCGTGCCGATCATCGCGCTGACGGCGAACGCCCTCATGGACGCGCGCGAGAAATTCGCGAAAGCGGGCATGAACGATTTCGTCGCGAAGCCCATCGAGATGAAAGAGATCTGCAAATGTCTCAGGAAATGGCTGCCGCCTGAGCTGATTGTTGCGGCGGATCCGAATGCGCAGAGGGACAAGAGCGGCGATGCCGCGGCAGGGACGCCGGGAGAGCAGCCCCATACGGCGCCGCAGCAGGCGCAGGATGCCGCTCTGCCGCAGCTGCCCGGCATCAACGCGGCGGACGGCATCAAATACTCCGGCGGTGAGAAGATGTGGTATAAGCTGCTGGGAGACTTCTACAAGCTGATCGACGCCAAGGCGAACAAATTGGAGAAGTGCCTGGCGGACGGCCTGATCCGCGATTATACGATAGAAGTGCACGCCCTGAAAAATACGGCCCGCATGGCCGGTGCCGCGGGGCTGTCCGAGTGGTTCCACCGCATGGAGGACTGCGGCAACGCGGGCGATGTGGAGACGATCATGGCCGAGACGCCGGATCTGCTGGCGGAACTCAGAAGCTACAAGGAAATCCTGAAACCCTACGGGGAGGCCGGCAACCAGAGTAAGCGCGAGGCGACGAAAGAAGAATTGACAGAGATTCTTCAGAACATGCACGATGCCATGGACGGCTTTGATTTGGACGGCGTGGACGACGCCATGCAGGAACTGGAAAAGCTGCGGATTCCGGATGACTGTATGGAGCTGATGGAGTCACTGCGCGTGGCCGTGGTGGATGTGATGATGGAGGAAGTCATGAACATCACGGACGAGATGATACGGAAACTGCAGGGATAGGACGGCAGGCGGCAGATATAGAGGAAAAGCGAAAGGGAGCGGTGAACGCTCCCTTTTTGGCTGTCTATAATTTTTTCCCGGTCAGGAGTTCGTACCCCTGCAGATATTTGTCGATGGTCTTTTGCACGATGTCGTCGGGGAGCGTCCAGTTATGCCCCTCGTTGGCTTTCAGCCAGTCTCTCGCGAACTGTTTGTCAAAGGAGGGCTGTGCGTGCCCGGGTTCATACCCCTCTGCGGGCCAGAAGCGGGAGCTGTCCGGGGTGAGCATCTCGTCGCCGAGGACGATATTGCCCTCATCGTCCAGGCCGAACTCGAACTTCGTGTCCGCGATGATGATGCCGCGCTTCAGCGCGTAATCCGCGCATTTTTTGTAGAGGGCGATGGTATAGTCGCGGAGTTTGGCGGCATATTCCTCACCCTTTCCGGGGAAGCGCTTTTCCAGATAATCGATGCTCTGCTCGTAGGAGATGTTCTCGTCGTGGTCGCCGATCTCCGCCTTGGTGGAGGGGGTGTAGATGGGTTCCGGCAGCTTGTCCGATTCCCGCAGACCCTCAGGCAGCCTGATGCCGCAGACCGTCCCGTCTTTGACATAGCTCGCCCAGCCGCTGCCCGTGATGTAGCCGCGCACAATGCACTCGACCGGCAGCATATTCAGTTTGCGGCACAGCATACTGTTGCCGTTGAATCGGTCCTGTCTGAAGAACGCGGGCATATCATTGACATCCACGGAGATCATGTGGTTGGGGATGATGTCCTGCGTCATGTCAAACCAGAATCTGGACATCTGGGTCAGCACGGTTCCTTTTTTCGTCACCTGATTGTGCAGGATCACGTCGAAGCAGCTGATGCGGTCCGTGGCCACCATGATCAGGCTGTCGCCGTTGTCGTAGATTTCGCGTACCTTGCCTTCTTTGATTGGTTTTAATTCGCTCATAAGCGCCTCCGTCATATCGTTGTCATATTCTGCGCCGGCGGCGCGGCCGCAGGCGGTTTGGTCTGCGTCAAATATATCATAAGTGTCTCCGGTTGACAAGTGCCGGAGGAGGAAAGGTATGCTCCGCCTGCGGGGAAACGTCTCGGTCAGGCAGCTGTTTACTGCAAAAAAACATATTGTCAACAAAATAGCCATGTGGTACTATATCAGCGTATTGTATCTCATTTATGAGAATAATAACAGGAGGATCAGTACCATGAAAAATGAAAAGACCTACGAACTCGTGCTTACGGCACTGTTCACCGCCATAATTGTGATTATGGCATTCACACCGCTGGGGTATATCCCGCTTGTCGTGATCAACGCGACGATCATTCATATCCCGGTCATCCTGGGAGCGCTATTTCTCGGACCGAAGAAAGGTGCATTTTTGGGATTCGTATTTGGATTCACCAGTTTTATCAACAACACATTCAAGGCGGCGACGGCGTCGGCGTTCGTATTTTCGCCCGTTCTCGCCTACAATATGGTCGGCGTGTCCGGCATCTTCAAGAGCCTCTACATCTGCTTTGTACCGAGGATTCTGGTGGGCATTGTCCCCTATTTTGTCTATCTTTTGATCCGCAGAGCACTCGGCGGCGGACAGGGAAGAGGCAAGATTGTCGTGAATGCAGCGGCGTCTTTGATTCTGTTTGTCTCGGTCAGGGCATTTTTGATTCGTCTGTTCCCGGAGGCACTGAGCGCGGCCGTGTGTACGGTGATCGGGCTGATCGCCGGCATCGTGCTGATGATCGTGCTCACGCTCAGCGGCAGCAAGAGGGAGAACGCCAGTGTGGCGCTCGCCTATGCGGGGCTCGCGGGGGCGTATACGAACACGCTCTTCGTCATGAGCGGCATCTTTATCCTGTATAAGGAGGCCTACGCGCAGGCGGTCGGCGTGGCCGGAGAGGCCGTGCTCGATGTCATCATGGGTGTGGTGACGTTCAACGGTATCGTGGAGGCGGTCGTCGCGGCGATCATCGTGGCCGGTGTCGGTTTCGCGCTGACGCGGGTCAAGCCGGTGTATGCTATGAAGAAGTAGGTTGAAGCGCACAATCAGGATACAATACAACAATACAAGGAGATTTATATGATTCTGGCAATCGACATCGGCAACACCAACATTGTGATCGGCTGTATCGAGAAAGAGCAGGTACGGTTCGTGGAGCGCGTCTCCACGAACCTCTCCAAGACGGAACTGGAGTATGTGGTGGAATTCCGGACGCTCTTCGATCTGTACCGCATCAGTATAGAAGATATAGACGGCAGCATCATTTCCTCGGTGGTGCCGCCGCTCAACAATATTGTGAAAGCGGCTCTGCAGAAGCTGTTCCACAGGACGCCGCTCTTAGTCGGCCCCGGCGTGAAGACGGGCTTAAATATCCTGATGGACAATCCGGGACAGCTCGGCTCTGATCTGGTGGTCAACGCGGTCGCCGGCCTGCACTATTACGGCGCGCCCATCATCATGATCGATATGGGGACGGCGACCACCATCAGCGTGGTGGACGATAAGAAGAACTATATCGGCGGCATGATTCTGCCGGGAGTCAAAGTCTCTCTGGAGTCGCTCGTAAACCGCACCTCTCAGCTGCCGCGCATCAGTCTGGAAGCGCCGAGGAGGGTGATCGGCAAGAATACCATCGAGTGCATGAAGAGCGGTATCGTGATGGGACAGGCGGCCTGTCTGGACGGCATGATCGAGCGTATCTTCGACGAACTGGGCTATGAGGCGCCGGTGGTGGCGACGGGCGGGCTCTCCGGCAGCATCGTGCCGCACTGCAAACAGAACATTATCTATGACAATGAGCTGACCCTGAAAGGGCTTGGCATCATTTATCACAAGAATATCGAAGAATAAAGGGAGACACGCAAAACTGTGCCGTAATGTCACAGTTTTATACGAAGATGGCGGAAAACAGGGAAAAGGGAAACAAAAACGGAGTGAGATTATGTTACAGGGGAAAAAGATTCTTCTCGGCGTGACGGGGTCCATCGCGGCATACAAGATCGCGTCCCTCGCCAGTATGCTGAAGAAGCAGAGGGCGGATGTGACCGTCATCATGACCAAGAACGCCGTCAATTTCATCAACCCGATCACGTTTGAGACGCTGACGGGGAACAGGTGTCTGGTAGACACTTTCGACAGGAATTTTGAATTTCAGGTGGAACATGTGTCGCTGGCCAAACAGGCGGACGCATTTCTGGTTGCGCCCGCGTCTGCGGATGTGATTGCCAAAGCCGTGCACGGTCTCGCGGACGATATGCTCACGACGACACTGCTCGCCTGCACCTGCCCGAAACTCTTTGCGCCGGCGATGAATACCCGCATGTACCGAAATCCCATCGTGCAGGACAATCTGCGGACGCTCGTGCGCTACGGCATGGAAGTGATCGACCCGGCAGAGGGTTATCTGGCCTGCGGCGATACGGGTGAGGGCAAGATGCCGGAGCCGGAGACGCTCTGTGAGTATCTCGTGAAAGCTCTGACCCCGAAAGACATGGCGGGCCTGAAGGTGCTTGTCACGGCGGGGCCGACGCAGGAGAAGATCGATCCCGTGCGCTATATCAGCAATCACTCTACGGGCAAGATGGGCTATGCCGTCGCCCGCGCGGCGATGCTGCGCGGCGCGGAGGTGACCTTGATTTCGGGCAGGACGAGCCTGCAGCCGCCCGTAGGCGTGCACACCGTGCCGGTTCTGTCCGCGGCGGACATGGCGGCGGCGGTCAAGGAGGCCGCACCGGAGCAGGATATCATCGTCAAGGCGGCGGCGGTGGCGGATTACCGGCCGGCGCAGACCGCGGATGAGAAACTGAAGAAAGGCGACGGAGAGTTGTCGCTTGCGCTTGCGCGCACGGAGGATATTCTGGCCTGGCTCGGCGCGCACCGCAGAGCGGGACAGTTCCTGTGCGGTTTCTCCATGGAGACGGAGCACATGCTGGAAAACTCCCGGGCGAAGCTTCGGAAGAAGAAGATCGACATGATCGTCGCCAACAACCTGAAGCAGGACGGCGCCGGTTTCGGGACGGACACGAACGCGGTGACAATCCTGACGGAAGACGAGACCACGGAACTGCCGCTGATGAGCAAGGAGGATGTGGCGGACCGGCTGCTGGACAATATTCTGGCGCGCAGGTCATCGTGAGCCCTCATCCGGGGAGAGAGCGGGGAACAGCGCGGTGCGTATTGAGGCACAAGCAGGCAGGCATCATAAGAGGAAAAGAGGCGCAGGGGCGTGATACAGGATCTGACGACGGGAGATTCCGGCAAAGTATTGCTTGGCTATACGGTTCCCATGTTCATCAGCGTGGCATTTCAGCAGATCTACAACATAGCGGACAGCATGATCGCCGGCAGGTTTGCGGGGGAGGACGCGCTGGCGGCGGTGGGCGCCTCCTATCCGATCACCATGATCTTCATGGCGGTTGCGGTGGGCTGCAACATCGGCTGCTCCGTTGTCATCTCCCAGCTGTTTGGCGCGAGACGTTACAGGGAACTCAAGACAGCGGTGTCCACGGTCCTGTGCGTTGGCTTTTTCCTGTCCGCCTTTCTCACTGTGGCGGGACTTGCGACGACTGTGCCCATGATGCGTGCGATCCGGACGCCGGATAATATTTTTGCCGACGGGGCACTCTATCTGCGGATCTATATCGGCGGATTTGTATTTCTGTTCCTCTACAACGTGGTGACGGGCATGTTCAATTCGCTGGGCGACTCCAGGACGCCGCTCTATTTCCTGATCGGCTCCTCGGTGGGCAACATCCTGCTGGATTTGCTGTTTGTGGCGGTTTTTCACTGGGGTGTGGCCGGCGTGGCATGGGCGACTTTTATCGCGCAGGGCGCAGCGTGCGTCCTGGCGCTTTTGGCCTTTCGTGTCAGACTGCGGGAGGTGGACGGCCGGGCGCGGAACGATATGCCGGGACAGGACGGTACGCAGCCGAAGACACCGCTCTTTTCCGGGGCGATGCTATATAAGATTGCGCTGGTGGCGGTGCCGAGCATCCTGCAGCAGAGTTTTGTCTCCGTGGGCAATATTTTCATCCAGAGTCTCGTCAATTCCTACGGCTCGGATGTGATCGCGGGCTATTCCGCGGCGGTGAAGCTCAACACGTTTGTCATTACGGGCTTCACCACTTTCGGCAACGGTGTCTCCGGCTTTGTGGCGCAGAATCTCGGCGCGGGGCAGACGAAGCGGATCAGGGAGTGTTTCCGCGCGGGAGTAAAGATAGCGCTTACGGTGGCGGTGTGCTTCGGACTGCTGTACTTTTGTGCCGGCGGGGCGATGATGCGGCTGTTTCTGGAGGATGCGTCGGGGACGGCGATGCGCACAGGCTTACTTTTCCTGAAGATCGTGGCGCCTTTCTATCTCGTCGTCTCCCTGAAGCTGATCGCGGATGGTGTGCTGCGGGGCGCGGAGGCCATGCGGTGCTTTATGGTATCGACGTTCACCGACCTGATCCTCAGGGTGATTTTGGCCTACATCCTGTCGGGGCCTTTCGGCGCTTCCGGTATCTGGCTCTCGTGGCCGGTTGGCTGGGGTGTGGCGACGGCGCTGTCGCTCCTGTTTTACCTCAGGACGACGGACAGAATCGAGGGCGGACAGGGCCGGTGAGCGGTTCGGCAGATCTGTCGTAAGCGCGGCGCGGGAAGTGCTTTTAAGATGTGAAGAGAAACAGGAAGATTGAGAACCGGGAGAAAATCGCGGAGCGGGAAAGGCGGATCATATGCGGATCGGAATGGGATATGACGTCCACCGTCTGGTGGAGAACAGAAAGTTGATCATGGGAGGAGTGGAGATTCCCTATGAAAAGGGATTGCTCGGGCACTCCGACGCGGATGTGCTTCTGCACGCCGTTATGGATGCGCTGCTTGGCGCGGCGGCTCTGGGCGACATCGGAAAGCACTTTCCGGATACGGACCCCGCGTACGAGGGGATATCCTCGCTGAAACTGCTCGGGCATGTGGGAGAACTGCTGACTGAGAACGGTTTCCTGATCGAGAATATCGACGCGACGATTATCGCGCAGGCCCCTAAGATGCGGTCGTACATCGACGAGATGCGCCGCAATATCGCGCGGGCTCTGGAGATTGAGACCGCGCAGGTCAGCGTCAAGGCGACCACCGAGGAAGGCCTGGGCTTTACGGGGAGCGGCGAGGGCATCTCGGCACAGGCCATCTGTATGCTCGCCACGCCCAGGGAGCTGTACAGTGAGGACGTTGCGGCGCGCGGCTGTGAGAACTGCGGCGGCTGTCCGGCAAAATCGAATTGACAAACAAACATTTTTTTCATATTTTATAGTAGTGAGAGAAGCACAAACCTTTTTGAGAAGGAATCGGACATGGGTTTTATCAGGAATATCCAAGAGGAAATCAGACTGATACGTGAGCGTGATCCCGCGATACACTCCAATATGGAAGTGTTTCTGTACCCCAGCTTCAAGGTGATGATCTATTATCGGATGGCGCACAGGCTGTACTTGAAGAAACATTACTTCCTCGCCAGATGGATCTCCCAGAAAGCGGTCCGCAGGACGGGGATCGAGATTCATCCCGGCGCGCAGATCGGCAGGGGTTTTTTCATCGACCACGGCAACGGCGTCATCATAGGCGAGACTACCGTGATCGGCGACAACGTGACACTGTATCAGGGCGTGACGCTGGGCGGTACCGGCAAGGAGCAGGGCAAGCGGCATCCCACCGTCGGCAACAACGTGATGATCAGCACGGGCGCGAAAGTGCTCGGCTCGTTTAAGATCGGCGACAACAGCAAGATCGGCGCGGGCAGCGTGGTGCTGGAGGAAGTGCCGCCCAATTCCACCGTGGTCGGCGTGCCCGGCAGGGTGGTGAAGCGCAACAATGAAATGCTGCCGCAGGAGGAACTGGACCAGATCAATCTGCCGGATCCCGTGCGGGAGGATATCGCCGGGCTGCAGCGCGCCAACGCGGAGCTGACCAACCGCCTGCTCGATCTGGAGCGGGAGATGAAAGAACTGAAGAAAAGCAGAGAGTAATCGGCCGGAGAGACTTCGGTTTGGAGGAGAGCATGAAAGTATACAATACGTTGTCTAAGAGAAAAGAAGAGTTCGTGCCGCTTAAGGACGGTCAGGTCAGCATGTATGTCTGCGGGCCTACCGTCTACAACCTGATCCATATCGGCAACGCCAGGCCGATGATCGTGTTTGACACCGCCAGACGCTATATGGAGCACAAGGGATATCAGGTCAGCTATGTCTCCAACTTCACGGACGTGGACGACAAGATTATCAAAAAGGCGAACGAGGAGGGCGTGGACGCCTCCGTGATCTCCGAACGCTATATTGAGGAGTGCAAAAAAGACATGAGAGGGCTCAACGTGAAGCCCGCCACCGTCCATCCCAAGGCGACCGAGGAGATCGACGGCATGATTGAGATGATACAGACGTTAATCGACAAAGGACACGCCTATGTGGCCGAGGACGGCACGGTGTATTTCAGGACGAGAAGTTTTAAGGATTACGGAAAACTCTCCCACAAGAATCTCGACGACCTGCAGAGCGGCGCGCGTTCCCTGTTAGTCTCCGGCGAGGATCAGAAGCAGGATCCGCTGGACTTCGTGCTCTGGAAGCCAAAGAAAGAGGGGGAGCCGTACTGGGAGTCACCCTGGTGTCAGGGGCGTCCCGGCTGGCACATCGAGTGTTCCGTCATGAGCAGAAAGTATCTCGGCGAACAGATTGATATCCACGCGGGCGGCGAGGATCTGATCTTCCCGCACCACGAGAATGAGATCGCGCAGTCCGAGGCGGCCAACGGCAAGGAGTTCGCCAAATACTGGCTGCACAACGCTTTCTTAAATATCGACAATCACAAGATGTCCAAGTCTGCGGGGAACTTTTTCACCGTCAGGGACATCAGCGGGAAGTATGATCTGCAGGTGCTGCGTTTCTTCATGCTCTCCGCTCATTACAGAAGCCCGCTCAATTTCAGCGCGGAGCTGATGGAGGCGGCGAAGAACAGTCTGGAGCGCATCACGGGCTGCGTCGCCAATCTGAATTTCCTGCTGGGCGGGGCGGCCGACGGGGAGATGACGGAGGAAGAGCGGGAGAGCGTGAAACAGGCGGAGGCGTATATCGCGCAGTTCGATGAGGCGATGGATGACGACTTCAACACGGCGGACGCCATCGCGGCGATTTTCGATCTGGTAAAATTCGTCAACACGCATGCCGCGGCGCACGCGACAAAAGCTTTCCTGCAGGCGTTAAAGGACGAGATTGTCCTGCTGTCCGATATCTGCGGCCTGATCGTGGATAAAAAGGAAGAACTTCTGGACGCGGACGTGGAGGCGCTGATTCAAGAGCGCCAGGACGCACGCAGAGCGAAAAACTTCGCCAGGGCGGACGAGATCAGGGACGAACTGGCGGCGCAGGGGATTCTTCTGGAGGACACGCGCGAGGGAGTGAAATGGAAGAGGGCGTAACGATCTTAGAGGCGATCAAGAGAGAGTTCGCCTGTAAGGAGACGGATCTCAGGACCTACTCCCCGCTGGCGTTAGCTTATATCGGCGACGCCGTGTTCGATCTGGTGATCCGCACGATCGTGGTGGAGCGGGGCAACCGTTCGGCGGGCAGTCTGCACAAGTCTACGGTCAATTATGTGAACGCCCGCGTGCAGGCGCAGATGATCGAAGCGCTGCAGGAGGAGCTGAGCGAGGAGGAGCTGGCGGTGTACCGCCGCGGCAGAAACGCAAAACCTCATACCATGGCCAAAAACGCATCCGGCGCCGAATACCGCAAGGCGACGGGCTTAGAAGCACTCTGCGGCTATCTGTATCTGGCCGGGCGTCAGGAGAGAATGCTTGCGCTGATTGGCAGAGCCGTTGCCGTGGTGGAAAAACAGGCGGCGCGGCAGGGAAAGGAAATCTGATGAGATACACGGAATTTACCATCGAGGGCAGGAACGCCGTGATCGAGGCGTTCCGCTCCGGCAGGACGATAGACAAGCTCTTTATTCTGGACGGCTGCCAGGACGGGCCGGTCATGACGATCAGGCGGGAGGCGGCAAAGAGCGGCTGCACTGTCAGGTATGTGCCGAAAGAACGGCTGGATCAGATGTCCGAGACGGGGAAGCATCAGGGCGTCGTCGCCTATGCTGCGGCCTACGCTTACGCGGAGGTGGACGATATCCTGAACCGGGCGAAAGAGAAAGGCGAGCAGCCTTTTCTTTTTCTGCTCGACAATATCGAGGATCCCCACAATCTGGGCGCGATCATCCGGACGGCGAACCTGGCGGGCGCGCACGGCGTCATCATACCGAAGAACCGGGCAGCCGGGCTTACCGCGACGGTAGCCAAGGCTTCCGCGGGCGCGCTCAACTATACGCCGGTGGCGAAAGTGACGAATCTGGGACAGACGATAGAAGAGCTGAAAAAAGAAGGGCTTTGGTTCGTCTGCGCGGATATGAAAGGCACGCGCATGTACGACCTGAACCTGACGGGGCCGATCGGCATGGTGATCGGCAATGAGGGGAGCGGCGTGGGGCGGCTTGTCAAAGAAAAATGCGATCTTGCCGCCGCGATTCCGATGCGGGGCGACATAGACTCCCTTAACGCATCAGTGGCCGCGGGCGTGCTTGCTTATGAGATTGTCAGGCAAAGGTTAGGCGCAGAATGAGATGAAAAAGATCAATCAGATTTTGTTGATATGTATTCTTGTGCTGACCGCCGTGCTGGCGGCAGCGGTTGTTTTTCGGGCATATTATGTCTACGATACGGACAGGCGTCTCGCCGCAGAGCAGGAGGAGGCGGAAGCGGCTCGTGTCTATGAGCGGAATCAGGAGGCGGCAGCCCGCGTCAGCGAGATGCAGATGGAGATTCAGGAGCTCGCCAGGGACAGGGAGGCGCTGCGGCAGTTCATAGGCAGCCTGGAGACGGAAGAGAATGCGGAAGCCGGACAGGGAGAAGCGGCTGCGGAAAGCGACGCGGTATCCGGGGATGATGTGACGGTTGACGGCAACGCGGCGCCGGGCAATGAAGCGGCGGTGCCGGTCATAAACGCGGACAGCGCGGAAATTTCAGGTAATGGGGCGATGTCGGGCGACAGCGTCTCGGACGATGACGCGGTGTCGGGAAACGGCGTTTCCGGCAATGACGCGGTGTCGGGAAACAGCGTTTCCGGCAATGACGCGGTGTCGGGAAACGGTGTTTCGGACAATGACGCGGTGTCGGACAACAGCGTCTCCGGTGACAGCGTGTCCGGCAATACGGCGGAGCGGTATATGACGCTGGCGGAACGCAGAAAACTGAGGACCTCTCTGGAGGAGACGCTGCTGGTCAACGAGGCGGACCGGGCTCTGATCGCCGATTGCCGGATTGACTTTTCGGGGAAAAAGATTGCCTGCCTCGGCGACAGTATCACGGCTGCGGCCAATCTGGAGAAAGAGGAGAACTATCAGCAGTATTCTTATCCTTCTCAGCTGAAAGACGTGCTCGGGGCAGAAGAAGTGTACAATCTGGGTATCGGCGGCTCTTCCATAGGCAGATACTGGCTGGAGGCGTATGTGGACCGCTATGAGGAGATTCCCAAAGATACGGACATTATCATTGTTATGGGCGGAACAAATGATGGTTTCTGCGCTTCCGAGAAAGAATTAGGGACCCTTGAGGAACGGGCGCCCCGGACATTCTGCGGGGATCTGGATGAGCTGATGCGCGGGCTGCGTGAGAATTATCCGGATGCGGCTGTCTTTTTCGCGACGCCTCTGCCCAATATTCTGCAGGATTATCTTATGAGCGAGAGGGACTATCTGCTGCCGCAGCAGCGGTTCGTGGATGTCATCCTTGCGCTTGCTAAAGAGTATGACTATCAGGTGGTAGACCTGTATAACTCCAACATCCTGGATTCCCACGATGTGGATGTGGTCGAGGAGTATATGCCCGACGGCGTGCACGGCAGCCATGAGGGTTACAGGATTCTGGCAGAGCATTTTGCCGCGGAACTGATCAGATACTTTGATCCTGAGGCGGGGAGCGTGTCCGGTAACGGCGCCGGTTTCGGCCATGATGCGCTCTCGGACAATGACACGGTGTCGGCGGACATGGCAGGGTGACGGACGGGAAGTCGGACAGGAAAGACGGAATGGGAAAGGAATACGGGCAGTACAGCGACGAGGAGCTGATCGTCCGCCTCAGGGACGGGGAGAGCGGGATTACGGAATATCTCATGAATAAGTACAAAAATCTTGTCCGCAGCAAGGCGAAATCCATGTATATCCTCGGGGCGGACAGAGAGGACCTGATTCAGGAGGGGATGATCGGCCTGTTTAAGGCACTGCGCGATTATGACAGCGGGCGGGACGCGAGTTTTCTGACTTTTGCCGATCTGTGCGTGTCCCGACAGATGTACACGGCGGTGCAGACCTCCAGGCGGCGCAAGCATATGCCGCTCAACACCTATGTCTCCCTGTACGCAAACGGAGGCATGGGCGCGGAGGAGACAGAGGAACTGGTCAATGTGCTGGCAGAGCGCGCGGGACAGAGCCCGGAGGAGGTTCTGATCGACCGGGAGAACGCGGCGCAGCTGGAACGCGAGATCGAGCGGGAGCTGAGCGGTTTTGAGAAACAGGTTTTTGATCTGTATCTGACCGGTATGCGCTACCAGCAGATTGCGAAAGTGCTTGGCAGAGACGAGAAATCGACGGACAATGCCCTGCAGAGAATCAAGGGCAAGCTGAAAAAACGATTGGGCAGGCAGCAGGCTTGACAAAGCAGAAACGCCTATGCTATACTACAGTTCGGTGGCCGGGCGCGGCCTGCCGCCAACGGAATATGCTGCTGTAGCACAGTCGGTAGTGCGTCGCATTGGTAGTGCGGAGGTCACGGGTCCGATTCCCGTCAGCAGCTTCGGAGAATAGAAAATAAAGGCTTTTCAAGGATTTGTTCTTGGAACGGCCTTTATTTTTTATCTCGAATTATTCTTCGTAGAATGGGGCAGTCATATTTCTTCGCATAAAATCTCCGCAAAAAAAGCATACTGATACTGTGTTCTCTGGCGGTGCGGCAGAGTAAAATAAAGCGATGTAAACTCACGAAACCAATGCCATACGAGAATCGCATAGAATACGGAAAAGTTATGTAAACTTAAAAACGGGTGAGGAAAAGTTATGTCAACTAATAGGGCGACAATCTACATGAAAGCGGAGCAGAACGCAGAAGTGCAGAGCGAGGATGTCTTTGTGAAAGACATCGCCGGGGTGGCGTGCAGCGACCCGCAGACTTTGGCGAAAGTAAAGGCGATCAAGCTGCACAGTTTCAAGGCCGGGCAGCCAAAGAGACAGGTCATCAGCCTGCTTAAGGTGATCGAGGAGATCGGCAGAGTTTGTCCGAATGCCGACGTGCAGAGTATCGGAGAGACGGCAGTCTTAGTGGAGCGGATCGATGTGAACAGGTATAAGGGGCCGCTGCAGACATGGAAACTGATTTTTGTGGCGCTGGTGAGTTTCTTTGGAACGGCCTTTACGATCATGGCGTTTCACAACGATATCGGTATCAACGAAGTGTTTGGCAAAATTTATGAGATGGTGACGGGCAGCCCCGGTGATGGTTACGGGATATTGGAGCTGGCCTACTCGGTCGGGCTCGCCGTCGGCATCATTGTCTTTTTCAACCATATCGGCGGAAGGCGTATCACCAAAGATCCGACGCCGATTGAGGTGGAGATGCGCGTCTACGAGGAGGACGTCAACAAGGCGCTGATCCAGACGGCGGACAGGGAGGGCAGGACGATCGATGTTTCTTAGACAGCTTTTATTGGCCCTGATCGGGGCAGGCAGCGGCCTGATCGTGTCGGCGGGGGTATTTACGGTGCTGATCTCGGTGGGGCTGATTCCGCGCTTTGCCGGCAAAATGCACGTGGCGCGCAGGATCTTCCTGCTGGAGGAGATGGTGGTGCTCGGCACGCTCGCCGGCGGTTTCGTCAGCGTATTCGAGGACTGGTGCGGGCTCGGCAGGTTTGTGCGGGAACACGCGCTGTTTGGCCGGGAGAACACGGAAAGGGTGTGGCGGCTGGCCGGCACCCTGCTGCTGATCGTGTACGGCCTGTTTGCGGGTATTTTCGTGGGATGTCTGGCCCTGGCCGTCGCGGAAATGCTCAACACGATTCCGGTGTTCGCCAGGAGAATCGGTTTCCGGCACGGTCTGGGGATAGCCATCCTCGCCGTGGCGCTCGGCAAGCTGGCCGGCAGTCTGGTCTACTTTACACAGCAGGTTTACCTGTACGGCGGATAGCGCTCCTGCCGAAAGAAGAGCGAGAAATGCCCTGCGCTGTCCGCGGCGGTGCGGCAGGTAAGGCGGGGGATCAAAAAGGAAAGATAGCATCTGAGCGGAAAGGAATGACAGCCATGACGCAGAAAAAGCGGCAAACCGGGACGGAACAGCAGAAAAAAGAGCAGGACTACAGGGAGCATGTGGAGCGGGTGACACCCAGGTACAGTCTGCCGTACCGCATGTGCAAGGCGTTTGTACTGGGCGGGCTGATCTGTGTGCTGGGGCAGGCGGTTCTGCATGTCGCCACACAGAAGCTGGGACTGGACAGAGAGACGGCAGCCGCGTGGTGTTCTATGCTGCTGGTGCTTGTCAGCGCACTGCTCACGGGTCTGAACATCTATCCGAAGCTGGTAGTGTGGGGCGGCGCGGGTGCGCTGGTGCCGATCACGGGCTTCGCCAATTCCGTCGCCTCGGCGGCCATCGAGTATCGGAAAGAGGGTCAGGTGTTTGGCGTCGGATCCAAGATTTTCACGATCGCGGGGCCGGTTATCCTGTTCGGCGTTTTCACGAGCTGGGCGCTGGGGATCGTCTGCTGGATCGGGAGTCTGATCGGCATCATGTAGCATGCGCCGTCACGAGGCGGAGAATCTCTCACAAAAAGAGTGATTTTGTCTCCGAGTAATGGTATACTGGGATAGGCGGCAGCGGAGTGCTGTCAGCGTATGTCCGTGAGCGGGAAGAAACGGCGCAGGAGAAGACGGGCGGCGGGACATGATGGAGCGGTATGTTTATAAGGAGCGAAAAAAACTGAGGCTTGGCTACACGACAGGCGCCTGTGCGGCCGCTGCGGTGAAAGCGGCTGCACAGATGCTTCTGACAGGGAAGATCGTGGAGCAGGTCGAGCTGGCGACGCCCGCCGGTACTTTGCTCAGGCTGAGGATCGAGCAGATCAGGGCCGACGGGGAGCGGGTGCGGTGCGCTGTCAGAAAAGACGCGGGCGACGACCATGACGTGACGGACGGCGCTTACATCCATGCCTGCGTGGAGAAAATCCCCAGCGGTATGGAGATCGACGGCGGGGAGGGCGTCGGCAGAGTCACCAGACCCGGCCTGGATCAGCCTGTCGGCAGCGCGGCGATTAACTCTGTCCCGCGCCGGATGATGGCGGAGGTCATGCGGGAAGCCGCCGACGGCTGCGGTTACGAGGGCGGGCTGCGGGCGGTCATCTCCGTGCCGGCCGGCGAGGAGATTGCCGCCCGCACGCTGAACGGGAAGCTGGGAATTGTGGGCGGCATCTCGATTCTCGGCACTTCCGGGATCGTGGAGCCCATGAGCGAGCAGGCGCTGCTTGACACGATCCGCGCAGAGATCAGTATGCACAGCGCAGAGGGAGAGAGAGACCTAGTCGTCACGCCCGGCAATTACGGGGAAACCTTTGTGGAACAGCATCTGGGACTTGATCTGGCGCATACGGTGAAGTGCGGCAATTTTATCGGCAGCACAATCGATATGGCCTGCGAGTTTCGGCTGCGCAGTCTGCTTTTCGTCGGGCATCTGGGCAAGCTGGTCAAGCTGGGCAGCGGCATTATGAACACGCACTCTTCCTATGCCGACGGCAGGATGGAAACGCTGGCGGCCTGTGTGCTTCTGGCGGGCGGGGACGCCAAACTTGCGCGCAGCATCCTCTTTTGCAACACGACGGACGAGGCGGCGGCATGTCTGCGGGAGGCGTCTTTCCTGGAGGCGGCGATGGCGCAGCTCATGACCAGGATTCATGCGGCCCTAAGACAGCGCGCAGACGCCGGGCTGTCCGTGGAGGCGGTGGTCTTTTCCAACCGGTACGGTATCCTGGGCATGACGGAGGGCGCGGAGGCGCTGATCGGTATACATAGAAGCGAGGAAGAGAAAACGGGGAACACGTAAGAGTGTACAGATGGCGTGATGCGCCGGAATGGAGATAGTGTGAAAAATCACACTGATGTGCTGATTTTTCACACGGGAATTTGTGTTGGGGCGTCACAAATTCCCCTGATGGCAGACGCGAATTTGAGATTCGCGTCGCCCCGTCGCGTGAACGCTCCGGAATGGAGATTAAGATGATAGATTTTGTGGGCGCGGGACCGGGAGCCGTGGATCTGATCACGGTGCGCGGCAGGCGTCTGATTGAAGAGGCGGACTGTATCATATACGCCGGCTCCCTCGTCAATCCGGAACTCTTGTCCTATGCAGGCGCAGACTGCCTTGTGTATGACAGCGCAAGAATGTGCCTGGAAGAGGTGATCGGGGTGATGGAGCGGATGGAGGCGCAGGGCAGGCATACCGTCAGGCTGCACACGGGCGATCCGTCGCTGTACGGGGCGATCAGGGAGCAGATGGATGCGCTCAGGGCACGGAATATTCCTTTCCGCATCTGTCCGGGTGTCAGCAGCTTCTGCGGCGCGGCGGCTGCCCTGGAAGCGGAGTACACGCTTCCGGGAGTGAGCCAGAGTGTGATTATCACGCGCATGGAGGGCAGGACGGCCGTGCCGGAGCGGGAGAAGCTGCGTCTGCTGGCAGGGCATGGGGCGACGATGATACTTTTCTTAAGCAGCGGGATGGCTGACCGTGTGCAGGAAGAGCTGCTGCGGGGCGCGTACACACCGGACACGCCCTGCGCGGTAGTGTACAGGGCGACCTGGAAAGACGAAAAGGTGATCCGCGGGACGGTGGGAGAGTTATGTAAACTTACGGCAGAGAACGGGATCACGGGAACGGCGCTCATCATCGCGGGTGACGTGCTGGGCAGCGGCTATGAACTGTCACGGCTCTACGACAGACATTTTACGACGGCGTACCGCGAGGGAGAGCCGCCGTGCGACAAGGAAGACAGATCAGGAGACAACGGAGGAGAGAGACAATGAAACCGGTAAATCCGCAGGCGACACATCAGGCGAGAATGCTGCTGCGCTATCTGTCCGCGATCGGCGGGCGGAAAATCGTCACGGGACAGCACACGCAGACCGTGGCGATGGAGGAGATTGAGGAGATCAGGAAGGTTACGGGCAAAGAACCGGCGCTTCGCGGCTTTGAACTGCTGGCATACTCCCCGAACATACGCTACGAGACGGGAGACGAGGCGTGCCGCACGGAAATCGACGAGAACCGGAATACGCTGGAGCAGGCGCGCCTGTTCGGCAGGAGCGGCGGCATTGTGACGATGACTTGGCACTGGTTTTCGCCGATCGGCGGCAGGGACAAGAGCTTCTTTAGCGAGAACACGGATTTCGATCCGGAGCGGGTGTTATTAAAAGGAACGGAGGAGCGCACGGCATTTTACCATGATCTGGATGTGATGGCGGGCTGCCTGATGCCCTTTCGGGATGAGGATATCCCGATCCTCTGGCGGCCTTTTCACGAGGCGGACGGCACCTGGTTCTGGTGGGGCAGGAAAGGACCGGCCGTGGCGGCGAAGCTGTACCGCATGATGTATGAGTATTTTGTGGACGTGTATCACCTCGACAATCTGCTCTGGGTGTGGAACTGTCCGCTGAAAGAGGGCTATCCGGGCGACGACGTGGTAGATATCATCTCGCGGGATATCTATGCCGAGAAAGGCACAAAGACGGACTACCGCAGAGAATATGAGGAACTGGCCGCCGTCACGAAAGAAAAAAAGCCGGCTGCTCTGGCGGAGATCGGCATCCTGCCGGATTTGGAACAGCTGGCCGGGAGCCGTGTGCCGTGGTGTTATTTTATGACGTGGAGCAAAGAGTTCGTGCTGGGTGAAGCGCACAACAGCCGCGAGGCGCTGCGCGAGGTCTATGACAGCGAGTATGCGGTGACCTATCCGGCGGGTTTATAGCAGGACAGCGGCGTCCTGAGAAAATATATAAGGTAACATACGTTATGATAAGAGCTGTAATTCTCTCCTACACAGAGCGTGGAGGAGAGCTGAATCGAGAGATGGCAGAGTCTCTGCGCGGAGACGGGGATGTGGTGTTCAGCTGTCGGTTCGGGCAGGAATTCTCCTCGACGGACGCGCTCCTTGAGAGTGAGTGGCGGTGCACGAGCGCTTTCGTCTTTGTCGGCGCGGCGGGGATTGCCGTGCGGCACATCGCGCCGTTTGTGGCGGACAAGTTCCGCGATCCGGCGGTGCTGGTGATCGACGAGGCCGGGCAGTTTGTGATTCCTATCCTGTCCGGCCATGTGGGCGGCGGTACGGCCCTGGCGCGCCGACTGTCGGCGAGACTCGGCGCGCAGGCGGTGATCACTACGGCGACGGACGTGAGAGAGCGGTTCGCGCCGGATGTCTTCGCGGTGTCCAATCATCTGTGCCTGCCGGATCCGGCGTCGGTCAGGCAGGTCGCAGCAGCTGTGCTGCGGGGTGAGACGGTCAGGCTGCGGACAGAACTTCCCATTCTGGGAGAAGTGCCGGCCGGTGTGGAAGTGATCCGCGAGGGCGGCGGTCTGTGTCGCTTTTCCGGGACGGAAAGCCCGGCGGACAGAGGAGCGGCAGGCGCGTCTTCGGACGGCGGGGCGGCGGAGACGGACCTGACCGTGGGATATCCGGACGGACGGGTGCTCTGCAGGCTGGCACACCGCTCCTATATCATCGGCGTGGGCTGCAGGAAAGGAAAGAGCGGCGGCGAACTGTATGCGTTTCTGCGGGAAGTGTGCGAGGAGGGCGGCATCGATCCGCACCGTATCGCCGCCGTGGCCTCTATCGACGGAAAGCGGGAGGAGCGTGGAATCTGGGAACTGGCACGCCGTCTGGGTGCGGAGTATGAGGTGTTCTCCGCGGAGGAGCTCTCGCGGGTCGGGGAGGCGGTACACGCCTCGGCTTTCGTGGAGCAGACCGTTGGCGTGGACAATGTGTGTGAGCGCAGCGCGCTGTGCCTGGCGAAACGGTGGGCGGCGGCAGCGGCGGAGGAGAGAGATGTCTGTCCGGCGGACGGAGAGGAAAGCGGGGACTATCGCCTTGTCGTGGAGAAAAAGGCTCGCGACGGCATGACGTTTGCGGCTGTGTGGTTTGCGCCGGCCGCTTACAGATGGTGCGCACCGTGAGCGGAGAGACGGTTTGATCGACGCGGCGGCGTGCGGTACGGTGCGGAAAACAGGGATGGAGATATAGTTATGTTAACCATAGCGGGGATCGGACCGGGCAAAAGAGAGGGTATGACAGAGGAGGTTCTGCAGGCGCTTGCGGGATGTGACTGCATCGCAGGCTACACGGTATATGTCGAACTGGTGCGGAAGATTTTTCCCGATAAGGCATATTATACGACGCCGATGACACAGGAGACGGCGCGCTGCGAGTGGGCTATCGCCCAGGCGAGAGCGGGCCGTGACGTGGTGGTGGTATGCGGCGGCGACAGCGGCGTGTACGGTATGGCCGGACTGATTCTGGAACTGCTGGAGGAGGCAGAGGACTGCGGCAGCGCGGAGGCTGCCGAAGAAGAGAGGCGTGGGCGCGGCGCGGCAGAGGCCGGAGAGGGCGGCCACGGCGGGGTGGCGCTTCGCATTCTGCCGGGGGTGACGGCTGCGCTGAGCGGTGCGGCCGTTCTGGGCGCGCCTCTTGCCCATGATTTTGTCCTGATCAGCCTGAGCGACAGACTGACGCCCTGGGCGCACATTGAGAAGCGGCTTGCGGCAGCCGCGGCCGGTGATTTTGTCATCTGCCTGTACAATCCTGCCAGCAAGGGCAGACCGGACCATCTGCGCCGCGCCTGCGATGTGCTTCTGCAGAGCGGCGGCGTGACGGCGGACCGACTCTGCGGTATTGTGCGCAACATCGGCAGGGACGGGCAGGAGCGGCGGATCATGACGCTGGGCGAGCTGCGGGACTATCCGGCGGACATGTTCACAACGGTCTATATCGGCAGCAGTGAGACGCGAAAGAGCGGAGCCTATCTGGTGACGCCCAGAGGCTATCACAGCCGCGGCGGCACGGATGCGGGAGAACTTCGGGAGTCCGGGTTCGGCGATATAGAATAACGATCGTTACTCGGAGGCGGAGATGAAAGATCTGATCGTGTTTGCGGGGACAAGTGAAGGGCGGCTGCTGTACGATTTCTGCGCGGAACATAAGATGGCGGCGCTCTTCTGCGTGGCGACGGATTACGGGCGGGAGACGCTGGAGACACGGAATGTCGAACGGTGCAGGGCGGCGGAGACGTGGAATGTTGAGCCGGACAGGGCGTCCGGGACACGAAATGATAAGTTATGTAAACTAGAACACAGACCCGAAATCCGCACCGGCAGGCTGGACCGGGAAGAGATGGCGGCGCTTTTTCGCAGGGAACAGCCCCGCCTCGTGATCGATGCCACGCATCCCTATGCAGTTCTGGCGACGGAGAATATACGGGCGGCTGCGCTGCGGTATGCAAAAGAGGCGGGCAGCGGGGAAGATGTGTACTGCAGAGTGCGCAGGGAGACGGGGGCGGCTGCGGCCGAGGAGCGCGGCGCGGAACGATTTGCGGATATGGCGCGGGCGGTCGCGTATCTGAACGGGACGCGGGGCAATGTCCTCGTCACCACGGGAAGCAAAGACTTGGACGAGTTATGTAAACTTAAAGATTATGCCGGGCGCGCCTATGTCAGAATTCTTCCCCATCCGGAAATTCTGCGCTGTTTTTTGGACAGAGGCTTTGCGCCGGCGCATATGCTCTGTATGCAGGGACCGTTTACGGAGGAGACTAACCTTGCTCTGCTGCGGCAGTATGACATCCGTTATCTGCTCACGAAGCGCTCCGGTGCGGCGGGCGGTTATCCTGAGAAATGCCGGGCGGCGCAGGTGGCTGGCGTGAAGCTTCTGGTCGTCCTGCCGCCCGATGAGGACGGTGAGGGCTGCAGCGTGGAGGAGGCGCGGGAACTGATCCGGCGGCGCCTGAGAGTGCGGACATAAGCGCGGCGGCATGGGAGAGCTGATATAAGTTTGCGGACGGCGTGGGAGCAGATGCGGACAGGAGCTGCACGGCGGTATGCGGCAGCCGACAGAGAGGAGCCCGCACGGAAACGGGAACAGATGATGAAGAGACAGACGCAGGAGAACAGGCAGGAAAAGGGACAACTGTATATCATAGGCGCAGGCATGGGCGATCCGTCCACTCTGACGGTGGAGGCGAGGGAGGCGATCGACGGCGCGGACCTCATCGTCGGCGCGGAACGCATCCTGGCGCCCTTTCGGGATGGAAAACGCTGTATCGCGGCAGGGCGCACCGGGGATATCCTGCAGGCGCTGGAGCGGGAGTGTGGAGAGCCGGCTGCCGTTCGGACGGTGGCGGTGCTCATGTCCGGTGACAGCGGTTTCTTCAGCGGCACCAAACAGCTTACGGCCGCGCTGGGGACGTCCCATGGCGGGATCTGGGAGCCGTGCGAGGGGCGCCGGTACACGGTTGCCGTGCTGCCGGGCGTCTCGTCGCTGTCCTATTTCTGCGCGCGGATCGGCAGATCATGGGAGAATGTGAAGATTGTCAATCTTCACGGCGCGCAGGAAAACCTGTGGCTGGCGGTGCTGACGCATGAAAAGGTGTTCGCCGTCACAGGCGGCGACGTGCAGGGACAGCTCGCCATGCTGGCAGCGCGCGGCATGGGCGGGGTGCACGGCTTTGTGGGCGAATGGCTCTCTTACGAGAGTGAGCGCATCAGGCAGGGGACGGCTGCGCAGCTGGCGGAGTATGCCTACGATAATCCCGCTGTTCTGTACCTGGAGAATCCGCAGGCGGTGGGAAGAAACCTGACCGGGCTGCCGGACGACAGCTTTGCGCGGGGCCAGACGCCTATGACGAAAGCGGAGGTGCGCGCCGTGGTGATGAGCAGGCTGCGGGTGCGGGAGCGGGAGATCGTCTACGACATCGGTGCGGGAACAGGCTCGGTTTCCGTGGAGCTGGCGCTGGCTGCCCCCGGAGGCATGGTGTTTTCCGTGGAAAGGAATGGCGGGGCATTAAAGTTATGTAAACTTAACAAAGAACGTTTTAGTTTACATAACATGAAAATCGTCGAGGGAGAAGCGCCGGAGGCGCTGCGTGCCCTGCCTGCGCCTGACGCAGCCTTTATCGGCGGCAGCGGCGGGCGTCTGGAGGAGATCATCGCATGTCTGCGGGAGAAGAACCCTGCGGTGCGTCTCGTCGTCAACGCGGTGACGCTGGAGAGTGCGGGGCGGGCGCTTACTGCGCTGGAGAGCGGCGGTTTCCTCGATGTGGAGGCTTCCCAGATTCAGGTCAACAGGCTTCGCAGGGTCGGCGGCAGCCATATGGCGGACGCGCGGAATCCTGTCACCGTCATATCGGCGAGAGGAGAGGGAAAGAGTGCGGCGGATGTGCCTTGCGGCCCACAAAAAGGCATACTCATAGCGGGATCCGGCAGCGGCAGCGGCAAGACCACCCTCGTGTGCGGACTGTTAGCCGCTCTTTGCGGGCGCGGTATCGATCCCTGTGCGTTCAAGTGCGGGCCGGACTATATCGATCCCTCCTTTCATCGGAGAATTACGGGCAGTCCCTGCTATAATCTTGATCTTTTTCTGGCGGAAAGAGAGGTTCTGCGCCGGCTCTATGGACGCCATACGGCAGATCATGACATCTCTGTGGTCGAAGGGGTTATGGGCTACTATGACGGCATGGGATTCACGGAGGAAGCCAGCACTTACAGCGTGGCGAAAGAGCTGGGACTGCCGGTGATCCTGACGGTGGACTGCAGAGGAATGGGCGCTTCCGTGGCAGCATGTGTGGAAGGCTTTCTGCGTCACCGGCAGTCAAGTTACATAAAAGGTGTTATTTTTAACAGGCTAGCCCCAACGCTCTATGAACAGGCGGCACAGGCGGTGCGATCGCTCGGCCTTGTGCCTCTCGGCTATCTGCCGGAGTCGGAGTCGCTCAGGCTGGAGAGCAGACATCTCGGCCTGGTGACAGCACAGGAGATCGGGGATTTCGGGGCGCTTGCCGGACGCCTACGGGAGGCGGTGGAGGCCAGTGTGGACGTGGAGGCGCTGCTGGAGCTGGCAGGCGCCTGCGGCAGACGGAATAAGACGGAGCCGGATAGTGAACCGGGAAATGGCGACAGTTCCAAGCAGGTTTACATAAGTCACAATCCGGATACACCAGAGTGCCGCATCGCCGTGGCGCGGGACGAGGCATTCTGCTTTCTGTATGAGGACAATCCGGCTTTCCTTGCGGAGCGCGGCGCGCAGATCGTGTATTTCAGCCCCCTGCATGACAGCGTCCTGCCGGACTGCGACGCCCTCTATCTGAGCGGCGGCTATCCGGAACTGTATGCGGAAAAACTGGGCGAAAACGTGTCCATGCGCATGGATATCAAAGATAAAATAACAGCCGGTATGCCGACGATAGCGGAGTGCGGGGGATTCCTTTACCTGCACGAGCGGATCGAGGCGGCGGACAGGGAGGCAGAGACAGGCGGGACGCAGCCGGACGGCGCATTCTTCCCGATGGCCGGTGTGATCGGCGCAGACGCGGTCAACAGGCGGCGAAAAGGGCGCTTCGGTTATATCGAGGCGACACTGACCAAAGACTGCCTGCTGGGAGAGATGGGCGATACGTTCCGGGCGCACGAGTTTCACTATTGGGATTCCCTCGCGGACTGCGCCGATCTGGATGTGTACAGGCCGGGGAACGGTTCGCGCTGGCAGGAGGGATGCTGCACGGACACTCTCTACGCGGGCTTTCCCCACCTGTATTTCTACGGCAGTCCGAGGGTGGGCGAGCATTTTCTGGAGGCGGCGGAAGCGTATGCCCGCGGCAAGGCATGAGAAGAAAGAGGACGGCGGCGAGCGGTACGCTTGCCGCGTCCATGCAGCTGTGATAAAATAAAAATGACACTCGACGAGAGGAAACTCGCAAAGCGTGTTTCCTCTCGTCTCTGTTCACAGGACGGAGATATGATCAGTGAAGAAGAATTATGTAAACTAAATATAGAGCCGCCCGACGGTCATGCCATGGAACAGGCGCGCGCCCGTCTGGACAATATCGCTAAACCTCTGGATGGGCTGGGGCAGTTTGAAAAGATACTGGTGCAGCTTGCGGGCATACAGGGGACGGCGGATATCTGCTGTGCGCGGCGGGCCGTATTGGTCATGTGCGCCGACAACGGCGTCGTGGAGGAGGGCGTGACACAGACGTCGGATGCGGTGACGGCGCTTGTCGCCGCCAACATGGCCGCCGGGCGCTCTTCCGTCAACCGCATGGCGGCGGCGGCCGGCACGGATGTGCTGGTCACGGACATCGGGATCCGCGGGGATCTGCCGTGTGGGAATGTGAGGGTGCGGAAAGTCAGAAACGGCACGGCGAATTTCGCCAGAGAGCCAGCCATGACGCGGCGGGAGGCGCTTGCGGCCATTCATGAGGGGATCGTCTGGGCACGGGAATGCCATGACAGGGGTTATGAAATCCTCGGCGTGGGCGAGATGGGAATCGGCAATACCACCACGGCGGCCGCGGTGTGCTGCGCGCTCCTGGGACTGTCCCCCGGTGAAATGGCGGGGCGCGGCGCGGGATTGAGCGATGAAAAGCTGCGGCGAAAGCGGGAAGTCATCGCAGAGGCCATCGCGAGGTACAGGCTGGCGGCGGCGGATGCGCTGACCGTGCTGTCCTGCGTGGGCGGTCTGGATATCGCTGGAATAGCAGGCGTTATTATTGGGGGCGCCATCTGCCGTATTCCGATCGTGCTGGACGGCGTGATCACGGCGGCGGCGGCGCTTGCGGCGGACAGGATTGTGCCCGGCATCAGGCCCTGCCTCGTCGCTTCCCATGTGGGGCGGGAGCCGCTGTGCTCTGCGGTGTTTCAGGAACTGGCTCTGCATCCGGTGATATGCGCGGACATGGCGCTGGGCGAGGGAACGGGGGCAGCCATGCTCTTTCCGCTGCTGGACATGGCGCTCAGTGTGTATCGGCAGAGCGACTCTTTTGAGCAGATGGAGATAGAACCTTACAGGCGCCGCCGGTGAGAGAGCGGTGTGCGGCCGGCGGGTGCGGGAGCGGCGGAGGAGGGAAATATATGCTGACGGTTATTGCGGGTGTGAGCGCAAGCGGCAAGTCCGCCTACGCGGAGAAGCGGGCCCTGGAGCTTGCAGACGGCGGTGCGCTGTACTACGTCGCGACGATGGAGTCATATGGGGAAGAGGCTGCCAGGCGCATCGAGAGGCATCGAAAGCTGCGGGCGGGCAAGGGCTTTTGCACGATAGAGTGCTGCAGACACATTGAGAGGGCGGCCGACGCTATCGACGAAGCGGCGCGCGGAGAGGCCACGGTGCTGGTGGAGTGTATGTCAAATCTGCTCGCCAACGAGATGTTTCCGCCGGCGGAGACTGATGCGGCTGTATCTCAGGCCGGGGAAGCGTGCGGTGGGGCGCGGAAAGCACAGGGCGATGCGGGCTCTCCCCGGCGCGGCACGGAGGAATGGGAACGGGATATCTGTGACAGGATATTGTCGGGCATAGCCTCACTGGGCAGACAGTGCAGGCATCTGATCGTCGTCACCAACGAAGTGTTTTCGGACGGCACTGTCTATGAAAAGGATATAGAAGTTTACATAAAATTGCTGGGCGCTCTCAACCGGCGCCTGATTGCCATGGCGGACGAGGCGACAGAAGTCGTATATACGGTGCCGCTGTCCGTCAGCGCGCGTTGAGAATATTATGTAAACTATGCGCCGCTTTATCATCTGACACGCGCCGATCCCGCATCACAGAAAGGACAGAATATGAAATCTTTGTTCAACGGCTTTTGCATCGCGTTTTCCATGTACTCGAAAATCCCCATGCCGCGGGTGGAGTGGGATCGGCGGAATATGCGATATGCGCTCTGCTTTTTCCCGCTGGTCGGGGTGGTGATCGGCGCGCTGTTGTGCGCATGGGGAGAGGTCTGCTTTTTTTGGGAGCGGGGACCCGGCATGCTGCCTTTCGTGCTTGTCGGCGCAGTGATACCGGTTATCATAACGGGCGGTATTCATCTGGACGGCCTGCTGGACACGGCGGATGCCCTGCACTCTTATGAGGCGCGTGAAAAAAAACTGGAAATCCTGAAAGATCCTCATGTGGGGGCGTTCGGGGTGATTGCGGCGATCTGCTATTTCCTGCTGTATGCGGCGGGGCTTGCGCTGATGCGGACGCGCAGCCAGCTCTTTCTTCTGGGGATAGGTTTCGTCGTCTCTCGCGCCCTGAGCGGCATGAGTCTGGTGTGGTTCCCGGCGGCGAAGCGGGACGGGACGCTGTATACTTTTGCCTCCGCGGCGGACCGGAGGAAAGTGCGCGTTGTGCTCGCCACGACGCTGGCGTTATGCTTTATCAGCGCGGTACTGATACAGCCGGTGAGCGGCGCGTGTATGGCGCTTGCATCGATGTGGGTCTGGACTTACTACTATTATATGGCGGTGAAGCGCTTCGGCGGCATCACGGGTGATCTGGCGGGATATTTCCTGTGCCTGTGCGAACTGGCGATCGTCCTGACCGTGGGAGCAGTTGGGATATTTATGTAAACCTAAACGGCAACATGAAGGGAGAGGACGATGCGCGGCAAAAAACTGGTGGTGGGCATTCTGGCTCATGTGGATGCCGGAAAGACGACGCTGGCGGAAAGCATACTGTATCAAAGCGGCGCGATCCGCAGTCTCGGGCGGGTGGATCACAGGGACAGCTTTTTGGATACGGATATAAAAGAGCGCGAGCGCGGCATTACCATCTTTTCAAAACAGGCGTTATTCTCCTGGAAAGATATGGAAGTCACGCTGCTGGACACGCCGGGGCACGCGGATTTCTCGGCGGAGACAGAGCGGACGCTGCAGGTGCTCGACTATGCGGTTCTCGTCGTCAGCGGCTCGGACGGCGTGCAGGGGCATGTGCCGACGCTCTGGCGGCTGCTTGGGCGCTACCGCATACCGACGTTTCTCTTCATCAATAAAATGGATCAGCCGGGGACGGACAGAGCGGCGCTGATGGCACAGCTGAAAGACAGGCTGGACGGGCGTCTCGTGGATTTCGGCACGCAGGGTACGGCTTTCTGCGAGGAGATTGCGGTCTGCGACGAGGCGCTTTTGGAGCGGTATCTGGAGGCGGAGACGGGCGGCGCGGGGATTGCTGCCGACGCGCTGATAGACAGGGAGACGATCACTTCCCTGGTGGCGGAGCGCAAGGTCTTTCCCTGTTATTTTGGTTCGGCGCTCCGGGTGGAGGGCGTGGAAGCGCTGTTAAACGGCCTGTGTGATTATACACGTATGCCGGTTTATCCGGAGGTTTTCGGGGCGCGGGTTTACAAGATAAACAGGGATGAGAAAGGCACCCGCCTGACCTGCGTGAAGATCACCGGAGGAACGCTGCGGGTCAAGCAGACGATCCGTACCGGCGGCGGGAGCGCTCCGCGGCGGGAGAGCGGCGAGGAGGTTTTGGGAGAGGAGGAGAAGATCGACCAGATCCGTCTCTATTCCGGCAGCCGCTACACGGCGGTGCAGGAGGTATCGGCGGGGACGGTCTGCGCGCTGGCGGGGCCGCTTGCGACTTTCTGCGGGGAGGGGCTTGGCGCGGAAAGCGGAGAGACGGTTCCGCTGCTTGCGCCTGTCATGACTTACCGCATCGTGCTGCCGGAGGGCTGCGACGTCCATCAGGCCTATCAGAAGTTATGTCAACTTGAAGAGGAGGAGCCGCAGCTCCATATGGTCAGACGGGAATCGGACGGCGAACTGCAGGCGCAGTTGATGGGCGAAGTGCAGATTGAAATCCTGCAGGATATTATCGCACAGCGCTACGGGCTGGCGGTCAGATTCGACGAGGGAAGCATCGCCTATCGCGAGACGATAGCCGCGCCGGTGGAGGGAGTCGGGCATTACGAGCCGTTAAAGCACTATGCGGAAGTGCATCTGCTCTTAGAACCCGGCGCGCGGGGCAGCGGACTGGTCTGCGAGACGCGCTGCAGCGAAGACATGCTGGATCGAAACTGGCAGAGGCTGGTGCTGACGCATCTGCGGGAAAAGGAACATATCGGCGTGCTGACAGGCTCGCCTGTCACGGATATGAAAATCACCCTGGTGGCCGGCAGAGCGCATGTCAAGCACACGGAGGGCGGCGATTTCAGGCAGGCCACCTACCGCGCGCTCAGACAGGGACTCTGCCGGGCGAGGAGTATTCTGCTGGAGCCGGTGTACGCGTTCCGGCTGGAACTGCCGGCGGCCATGATCGGGCGGGGCATGACCGACATGCAGAACAGAGGGGCGAAGTTCGGCGCGCCGGAGACGGACGGGGAGTGCGCCGTGCTGACGGGCACCGTGCCCGCGTCGCGGATGGCGGGTTATCAGAGGGAGATGCTCTCCTACTCCGCCGGGCAGGGGAGGCTGTACACGGAGTTTGCCGGCTATGAGCCCTGCGCCGACGCCGACGAAGTGATAGACAGGATCGGCTACGACGCGCTGCGGGATGCCGACAATCCCTGCGGTTCGGTGTTCTGCGCCCACGGCGCGGGTTTTGTGGTCGGCTGGGACGAAGTCGAGTCCTATATGCACGTAGACAGTGTCTTTCACGGGGAGGATGAGAGCGGAGGCGGCCTGTGCGGGGAGGAGGAGAGCCCGCCCGGTGCGGGCGGCAGATCCGGCAGACAGTTTGGCGCGGCGAGGGGCAGAGAGCGCAAAGAGGCGTCCGGCGATTTTATTGCCCAGGAGGAGATCGACGAGATCATGAACCGGACCTACGGGCCGCGGGAGCGGAAAAAACAGGGCTGGGCGCGGACGATCCGCTCCGGGAGCCGGCGGGGAGGAGCTGAGGACGGAAGCGCCTCCGACAGCGGCAGAACAGGGCGCGGCAGGGCCGCGGAGAGCGGGCCGCAGGAGGAATATCTTCTGGTGGACGGCTACAATATCATCTATGCGTGGGATGAGCTGCGGGAGCTGGCAAAAGATAACCTGGACGGCGCGAGGGGCCGGCTGATGGACATTCTGTGCAACTATCAGGGCTATTACGGGATGCATCTGATTCTGGTGTTCGACGCCTACAAGGTCAGAGGCAATCCGGGAAGTACGGCGCGCTATCACAATATCGACGTGGTGTACACGAAAGAGGCGGAGACGGCGGATCAGTATATCGAGAAAGTGACGCACGAGATCGGCAGGAAATACCGGGTCCGGGTAGCCACCTCCGACGGGCTGGAGCAGCTCATCATCATGGGCTCCGGCGCGATCCGCATATCGGCCGGCGATCTCTACGAGGAAGTGAAGGGGACAAAACAGATTTTTTATGATAAAATGGGTAAAAATGATAGTAATTGACAGAAAGAAGACACAGGGGACTGCATGAAAGACAAGACGACACGTTTTCTGATCATCAGCGGCATATTGACAGTGGCGTTCTGCGTGGTGATATTCACTGTGCAGGCCGTTCATATGAGCAGGAGGAGCGCGGAGGCGATCAATGAGCTGGGCGACATCTACATATCCGGCATGAGCGAGCAGACGGCGCGGCATTTCGGCACGACGATAGAGCTTCGGATGTCCCAGGTGTCTGCGATTGTGGATTCCGTGTCGTCGAAAGGAAGCGAGGAGTCGTCGATGCGGCTCACGCTGGCCTACAATGCCCGTGCGAGGGGTTTTTCGTATCTCGCGCTGTGCGCGGCGGACGGCACGATGGAGATGCTCTACGGCAGTCAGGTTGCGCTCGATGATCCCGAAGCTTTCCTCACGTCTCTGAGCCGCGGCGAGCAGAAGATGTCCGTGGGACACGACGAGGGCGGTGTGGAGGCGATTCTGCTGGGCATACCGGCCGCCTATTCCATGGCGGACGGTGCGGAGAGCATCGCGCTGGTGGCGGGGCTGCCGACTGCTTATATCACAGACACGCTCTCGGTCGATCTGGGCGATTCGCTCATCTACTATGCCATCATCCGGCGTGACGGCAGCTTTATCCTGCGCGACAGCCTGATGGAGGAGGATAATTATTTTGCGCGTGTGCGCAGCCGCTATAACAGCGTGGGAGACAAGAGCCCGGAGCAGTATATCGAGGAACTCTCCACGGCGATGCGGGAGAACAGAAACTACAGCAGCGAGTTTGTGATTGACGGCGAGAGGCGTTTTCTGTACTGTACCGCGCTGCCCTACTCGGACTGGTTCATGCTTATGTTCCTGCCCTACGGCAGGCTTGACAGGACGGTGGCTACGCTGGGGACTCAGTGGTGGCGGACGGCGGTGGGCGGCTGCGCGGTGATTCTGCTGGTGCTGTTTCTTGTCTTTCTGCGATATTTCTGGCTGACGGGACGACAGATGCGGGAACTCGATGCGGCGCGGAAGATGGCGGAACAGACGAGCCGGGCGAAGAGTGAGTTCCTCTCCAATATGAGCCACGACATCCGAACGCCTATGAACGGCATCGTGGGGATGACGGCCATCGCCGAGGCCAATATCGACAATATTCCGAAAGTCCGCAACTGCCTGAAGAAGATCGAGCTGTCCGGCAAGCATCTGCTTGGCCTGGTCAACGATATTCTGGATATGTCGAAGATTGAGAGCGGGAAACTCACGCTGAATTTTGAAAAAGTTTCCCTGCAGGATACCATCCGGAATATCGTCGATATGGTGCAGCCACAGGTCAAGACCAGAAAACAGTCGTTCGACGTCTATGTGCGGGACGCCCTGGCGGAGAACGTATACTGCGACAGCGTGCGGCTGAATCAGATCATCCTCAATCTTGTCGGCAACGCGATCAAGTTTACGCCGGAGGAGGGTTCTGTGCAGATCGCCTTGGACGAGGAGGAGTCGCCGCGCGGCGCATCCTATGTGCGGGTGCATCTGCGCGTCAAAGACACCGGCATCGGCATGTCGCCCGAATTTCAGAAAAAGATTTTTGAGTCCTTTATGCGGGAGGACAACGCGCGGGTGCAGAAGACCGAAGGATCAGGCCTTGGCATGGCGATCACGAAGTATATCGTTGACGCGATGAACGGGACGATCGAGGTACGAAGCGAGCCTGGCCGGGGCAGTGAGTTCCATGTGACCCTTGATCTGGAGCGCGCAGCCGAGAGCGAGGCGGAGATGCGCCTGCCCGCCTGGGAGGCGCTGGTGGCGGACGACGACGTGCTGCTGTGCGAGAGCACGGTGGCCGGCCTTGGCGCGCTGGGCGTGCGGGCCGAGTGGGTATTTTCAGGCGAGAGCGCGGTGGAGCGGGTGAAAGAGCGGCTGGCGGAAAACAGGCGGTTCGACGTGATTATTCTGGACTGGAAACTGCCCGGTAAAAACGGCGTGGAGACTGCGCGGGAGATCAGGAAATACTGCGGGGAGGAGACGCCGATCATCCTCACTTCCGCTTACGATTGGGGAGAGTATGAGGAGGAGGCCAGGGCGGCCGGCATCAACAATTTCCTGGAGAAGCCGCTGTTTCGGTCAAATCTGTATTACTGCCTGAAGCAGTATGACAGAAGCGCGGAGCCGGGTGAACTGCACAGCGCGAGCCGGACGATCGATTACAGCGGCAGAAGATTCCTGGTGGCGGAGGACAACGATCTGAACTGGGAGATCGCGCAGGAACTGATATCGGCGCTGGGGGCCGAGGTGGAGCGGGCGGAAAACGGAGAGGACTGCGTCGGGAAATTCGAGCGGTCGGCGCGTGACTATTACGACGCCATCCTGATGGATATCAGGATGCCCGTGATGACGGGCTATGAGGCGACCAGAGCAATCAGGGCCATGGAGCGGGAGGATGCGCGGACGGTGCCGATCATAGCCATGAGCGCGGACGCCTTTTCGGATGATGTGGAGCGTGCCCTGGAGAGCGGCATGAACGCGCATGTGGCCAAGCCCATTGATATGGAGGAACTGACGAGGCAGCTTGCCGGGACATTGCGGGATAGGACGGAAGACGGGACAGGTTAAGAACGGAGGAGAAGCGGTGATGAAAAAATGCGTGGCGGCACTGATGACCGGGTTGTCGATGTTACTTGCGGCATGCGGCGGAGGCGAGGCTGCAGCCGACGAGACAGAAGAGCGGGAGGAGATAGAACTCTCCCTCTGGACTTATCCTGTGGGGAACTGGGGAAATCCGAGTACGGTGTCTGAGCTACTGACGGATTTTAACCAGAAATACCCGGATATCCATGTCTCGGTCAAGTATCTGACCTATGAGGACGGCGATGCCGAGGTCAATGGGGCGATCGAGGCGGGAACGGCGCCGGATCTGGTATTTGAGGGGCCGGAGCGCCTGGTGGCGGACTGGGGCAGCAGGGGCGTCATGGCTGACCTGACTGATCTGTGGGAGACGGAGGGGCTGGCCGACGGGATCTACGACAATGTGCGCGCGGCCTGCAGGCACAGTGACGGGGCGTACTACGAATTTCCGCTGTGTATGACGACCCACTGTATGGCCATCAATTACGACATGTTCCGGGAGGCCGGCGCCCTGCAGTATATCGATGAGGAGAACCGCACCTGGACGACAGAGGATTTTGTAAACGCGGTGGAAGCGCTCCGCGCATACGGCCAGAAAGAGGTTGGCGTCGTCTACTGCGGCGGGCAGGGCGGCGATCAGGGAACGAGGGCGCTGGTCACCAACCTTTACGGAGGCGCGTTCACGAATGAGGAACATACGTCGTATACGGCAGACAATCCGGAGAATGTGAAAGCGCTGGAACTGCTGCGGGAGCTGGACGGCATCGACTTCGCACCGGATCTCGTGGGCGGCGATGAGGCGGAGCGCTTTGCAAACGGTGAACTAGCGATGGCTTTCTGCTGGAATGCGTCGCTGGAACTGACGCAGACGCTGAACAATCCGAATCTGCATTTTGAGATCATGCCGATGGCGTTCCCCACAGACAGCGGGGAGCCGAAGCTGCAGGGCGGCATCTGGGGATTCGGTATCTTTGACAACGGAGATGAGGCGAAGAAAGAGGCCGCCAAGACTTTTATCCGTTTCATTATGGAGAGTGAAAACGAGTACGGCAAGGCGGTGATCGCGGCGGCGCAGTTCCCGGCGAAAGACGGCAGCAGCATCTATGCCAACGACGAATTTATGAACGAGTACGGCATGTTCATGCGCTACATGGGCGACTATTATCAGGTTACCACCAACTGGGCGAACGCGCGCACGGCCTGGTGGAACATGCTGCAGGATGTGGGAAACGGCGGAGAGGTTGAAGCTGCGCTGGCGGATTTCGACGCGGAGGCGAACCGGACGGACGGAGGATCGGGGCGGGATGCGTGAACCGTGCCGCCCGGCAGCCGGACAGCAAGCCTGCGGCAGGGCAGCGGAACGCGCGGAGCGGGCGGCGAAAGAGAGCAACGGGAGAGAATGCGGCTATGCGGCTGGTGATCGGCGGCTCCTGGCAGGGTAAGCGGGAGCATGTAAAAAGAAAATACGGGCTGGCGGATGCCGAGATTCTGCAGGTGACGGCACAGACGCTTCCGGAAGTGCTGCCGTCGATTGGCAGTTTACATAATATGGAAAACGGCGGGCAAAATATCAGTTTACATAACTCAACCATGAGCGACACGGAGAATCCGTGCGGCGGGATACGCTGCGTGAGCGGCCTGCATCATTATATCAGGCATCTTATGGCATCGGTGCAGAATGCGGAAGAACCTGCCGTCCCTATTCTGGAGCACATACGGGCGTTTAGCCGGCGCTGCCCTGACATCATTCTCATCTGCGATGAGGTGGGCGGCGGCATCGTGCCGGTGGAGAGAGCGGAACGCGACTACAGGGAGTGCGTCGGCAGGGTGCTGTGCGGATTGGCGGAGGAGGCGGAGTCTGTGGAGCGGGTGTACTGTGGAATCGCGCAGACGATCAAGCGCACGGTGTATGTGGCTCTGATCCGCCATGGCGCCACGGAGAGCAACCGTTACCGGCGCTATCTGGGGCTGACTGACGAGTCCTTGAGCGGGGAGGGAATCGATGCGCTGCAAGCTCGTCTGGCGGCCGGTCTGTATCCGCCCGCGTCGCGCGTCCTCACAAGCCCGCTTGGCCGCTGCAGACAGACCGCGCGGATTCTCTATCCGGACATCGCGGAAGAGGTTGTGCCGGAACTGCGGGAGACGGATTTCGGCCTTTTTGAGGGCAAAAACTATGGGGAGCTTGAGGCGGACGAAAAGCTGCGCGACAGTTATCGGGCCTGGGTGGACAGCGGCGGCAGCCTGCCTTTTCCTGAGGGGGAGTCGCTGGCACAGAGTACCGAGCGCTGTTCACGCGCCTTTCTCCGGCTTTTGCCGGAAATGGAGGGGACGACAGCGCTTATTGTGCACGGCGGCACGATCATGGGGATTTTGAGCGCCTGCGCCGAGCCGCGGCGGGCATACTACGACTACTGGCGTGAGAACGGCGCCGGTTATCTGTGCCGTGTGGAACTGACGGGGGACGGCGGACTGTACCGCATGAAGATCGAGAGGGAACTGGCATGACAGTGATCGCAAACCGCAGTCTGTGCCTGCTGATCGGATTCGTGCTGGATCTGCTCCTGGGAGATCCACACGGCCTGCCGCATCCCGTGCGGGGAATCGGGGCGCTTGTCGGCGCGCTGGAACGGAGGCTGCTGCGGACGCGGGACAGCGGGCGCATGAAGCGCGTCAAAGGCGCGGTGATGGTGTTTATCGTCCTTGCGGCGGCGGGCGGGCTGACAGTTCTGCTGCTGACGATAGCCTATCGCATGCACCGCGGACTGGGGCTTGCGGCGGAGAGTCTGCTCTGTTATCAGCTCTTAGCCGTGAAAAGCCTGCGCACGGAGAGCATGGACGTGTACCGGGCTCTGCGGGACGGCGATATAGAGAGGGCGAGACGGGCGGTGTCCATGATCGTTGGCAGGGACACGGAGCGGCTGGACACGGCGGGAATCGCGCGGGCGGCGGTGGAGACGGTGGCGGAGAATACTTCTGACGGCGTGGCTGCACCGCTGTTTTATCTGACGCTCGGCGGCGCGCTCGGCGGCATGTTCTGCAAGGCGGTCAATACGATGGATTCCATGGTCGGCTACAAAAACGATACCTACCGGGATTTTGGCAGATGTGCGGCGAAGCTCGACGATGCGGTGAACTTCCTGCCCAGCCGCATCGCCGCGGTATTGATGATTGTGACGGCAGCATTATGTAAACCTAAAAGCCGCTACTCCGCCCGAAACGCCCTGCGCATCTTCCGGCGGGACAGGTACAGGCACGCGAGTCCCAATTCCGCCCAGACCGAGTCGGTCTGCGCCGGGGCGCTGGGACTTAAGTTGGCGGGGGACGCATGGTACTTCGGGCGGAAAGTGGAGAAGCCGTGGATCGGGGACGATACGCGCCCGATTGAGCCGGAGGACATTCCGCGCGCGAACAGACTGCTCTACGGCACGGCATTTTTGATGTGGATCTTGTGCGAGGGGGTGCTGGCGGCGGTGCTCGGTGTGATACTGCCGTGACGTGCGTTTTTTTGGAAATAGTCTGGCAGCATATGTTGGTTTACATAAAATTAATGATGCGATTTACATAATATGGAATAAGTAACGGAGAACGCAATGGCTCAGAATCTCATGATCCAGGGAACCATGTCCGGCGCGGGCAAAAGCCTGCTCACGGCAGGAATCCTGAGGGTGCTCAGACAGGACGGCTGGCGTGCGGCCCCTTTTAAGTCGCAGAATATGGCGCTCAACTCCTATGTGACCGTGGACGGTCTGGAGATGGGGCGGGCGCAGGTCATGCAGGCGGAGGCGGCAGGTATCGAACCTCAGGTGTGCATGAACCCGATCCTGCTAAAGCCTACTGACGACGTGGGCTCCCAGCTGATCGTCCACGGGCGGGTGCGCGGCAGCTACACGGCGCGGGAATATTTTCGGATGAAAAAAGAGCTGATACCGGACATCATGAGCGCCTATGAACGGCTGCGGGAGCAGACGGACATTATCGTGATTGAGGGCGCGGGCAGTCCCGCCGAGATCAACCTGAAAGAGGACGACATTGTCAACATGGGGATGGCGAGGCTGGCGGACGCGCCCGTGCTTCTCGTGGGAGACATCGACAGGGGCGGCGTCTTCGCGCAGTTCCTGGGGACGGTAGAGCTCCTGGAGGCGGAGGAGCGCAGGCGCATCAAGGGCTTTGTCATCAACAAATTCCGCGGCGACGAAAAACTGCTTGCGCCCGGCCCGGAGATGCTCTGTGCCAGATGCGGGATTCCCACGCTGGGGGTGCTGCCTTATCTCAGGCTGCAGCTGGACGACGAGGACAGTCTGGCGGAGAGTCTGTCCGCCGGGCAGACGGTTTTCGGGCAGAGGGCCTGTCCGTCCGCGGACGGCGCGCGGCGCGTTGAAATCGCGGTGGTTCGTCTGCCGCATATCTCGAATTTTACGGATGTCAATCCGCTTGCCAGATATCCTTTTGTCTCTCTCGCCTATGTGGAGAGCGCGGCGCAGCTTAAGCGGCTGGAGACGCCGGATCTCATCCTCCTGCCGGGCACGAAGAACACCATCGGGGATATGGCGTGGCTCAGAGAGACGGGGCTGGAGCGCGAGATCCTGGCGCAGGCGGCGCGCGGCTGCCGGGTCATGGGTATCTGCGGCGGCTACCAGATGCTGGGGGACAGAATCGAGGACGAGGCAGGCAGCGAGGGCGGCGGCGCGATCCGCGGTATGGGACTGATACCGGTGGAGACGGTCTTCGCCGCAGAGAAGCGAAGAAGCCGGATTACGGGCACTGTGCGGAAACTGTCCGCGGAGTGGAGCGCGTTTGACGGCCTGACGGTGGGCGGCTACGAGATTCACATGGGAGATACCTATCGTCGGGCGGAGGTTGGAAGAGGCGCGGACGGCGGGCCGGACCGGGCCGCGGAGGCAGGAGGCGCGGCCATATCGCATAGCGCATTGCGGGAAACTGCAGGCGATGATCGCGCCGTGCCGTTCTGTGTTCTGGAAGACGGGCGCGCGGACGGCTGCGTGCGGGGCAGGGTACTCGGCACCTATCTGCACGGCATCTTTGAGACGGATGAATTTACACGGCGGCTGCTGTTTCTTCTGGGCGAAGAGAAGGGGATTGACAGGGCATATCTGGAACGGGCCGCCGCAGCTGTCGCATCCTACCGCGCTTTCAAGGAGTCCCAGTACGATCTGCTGGCGGCCGCCGTGCGGGAGCATCTGGATATGAAGAGAATCTATGAGATGATTCAGGCCGGCAGGTAAGCAAAGTTATGTAAACCCAGCTGCGCAAACCTGGCCGCGCAAGCATGATTATGTAAATCAATCAAAAGAAGAACTGAATCTCTGAGGAATATTCCTTTGCCATACAGGGAAATAAATTAGGGTTGGACGATGCGGTAAAAACGGATATAATAGAGAAGTATGAGTGAAGGCGGATTATGAGTAACGGCACACTACAGATTCCGCCGTCGATTCCGCCTGCGGAGATCGAGCGGCGCAGTTTTGCAATCATAGAACAGGAGCTTCCCCACGCGCTGGATCCGGTGCAGGCGCCTGTCATTAAGCGGGTGATCCACACGACGGCGGATTTTTCCTACGCGGACACGCTGCGCTTTTCGGCGCATGCCGTGGAGCTGGGCAGAGCGGCGCTTGCCGGAGGCGCGCACATCGTCACGGACACGCAGATGGCGAAAGCGGGTATCAATAAGAAACGGCTTGCGGCATATGGCGGTGAAGTGCATTGTTTTATGGCGGACGAGGATGTGGCGGCGGAAGCTGCGAGGCGCGGCATTACGAGAGCAGCGGTCAGTGTGGAGAAGTCTGCTATAATAGGAGAGAATTGCATCTATGCCATCGGCAATGCGCCCACGGCGCTGATCCGGCTGTATGAACTGATCGAAGCGGACAGGCTGCATCCTGCGCTGATTATCGGCGTGCCGGTGGGTTTCGTGCATGTGGAGGAGGCCAAGGAACTGATCATGTGTACGGCCGTGCCGTACATCGTGGCGGCAGGTCGCAAGGGCGGCAGCAATGTGGCGGCGGCGATCTGCAATGCGCTGCTGTACGGGATCGACGGGACGCCTCAAGGGCATTGATACGGGCCATGCAGCCGCGGAGGGCGGTGTATGCCGCTGCCCGCGGACGGTGCGGGCGGGCCGATTGATTAAAATAAAGGATACAGACGAAAAATACGGATATGGAAGAGACGAACAAAAACCGGAACGGAGACAATAGACAGAGCGCACAGATCAGCCGGGACACGAAAGATATGCCGAAAGACATACCGGAGAGCGTGTGGCATACCTATCAGGCGGCTTTCCTGGAATTTGCGCCGAATGACCGACGCAGGCTCATCAAGGGCTGCGAGCGGCAGATCGGGCAGATGGAACGCCGTATTGCGCGCAAAAAAGGACAGGAGAACCACCAGATACTGGCGGATATGAAAGAACTGCACAAGAGGGCGGCGCTCATCGGCTACACTGTCGTGAACCGGGACTCTCATCTGCTGAAAAAATACCGGCACGTGCTGCGGATGCTTGCGCGGCTGGATATCGGTTTTCTCCATAAGATGGCGGCAGGGGCGAATCCCGAGGATATCGTGCAGATGAAAAAGGCGGCGGACCTGCTCCGCCTGAAATCTCTCTATGAGATCTACAAGGAAGACTATATGCAGTACCTTGTCGGCCGGCGCATCGAGGAGCTGATGGGCGCGGAGCCGGAGAAGCAGTATCCCGAAGCGAGAGGTATGAAGCGGCGCTTTATCCTGCATATCGGTCCCACCAACAGCGGCAAGACTTATCAGGCCCTGCAGAGGCTCAGGCAGGCATATAAGGGGATTTATCTGGGGCCCTTGAGGCTGTTGGCCCTGGAGGTGTATGACAGAATGATGACGTCGGGGATCCCCTGCAGCATGATCACGGGCGAGGAGGCAATCCGCACGCCGGGAAGTTTCGTGCAGGCCTCTACCGTGGAGATTCTGGATATCCGCGAGACTTATGACATCGCTGTGATCGACGAGGCGCAGATGATGGCGGACGAGAACAGGGGGAGCTTCTGGACGCGGGCGATCCTGGGAATCCGCGCGGAGGAGATTCACGTGTGCTGTTCGGGCACGGCGGAGCGGCTGCTTGTCAGGATGATCGAAAGGTGCGGCGACGTCTGCGAGATTGTGCGCCATGAGCGCAATACGAAGCTGGAATTTATCTCCGAGCGCTATGATATGAGTAAGGATGTGGAGCCTGGCGACGCGCTGATCGCTTTCTCCAAGAAGAATGTGCTCGCCATCGCGGCCGCGCTGGAAGGGCGGGGGATCAAAGCCAGCGTCATCTACGGCAATCTGCCGCCGCAGACGAGGCAGGAGCAGGTGCGCCTCTTTACGGAGGGAATCAATCAGGTCGTCGTGGCGACGGACGCCATCGGCATGGGGATCAATCTGCCGATCCGCCGCGTGGTATTTATGAACAGCATGAAGTTCGACGGCACGGACAAGCGCAAGCTGGAGGCCGAGGAAATCCGGCAGATTGCGGGCCGCGCGGGCCGGTACGGCTACTATGACGTCGGCTATGTACAGTCCGCGGTGGATATGGAGTATATCGGCAGGAAACTGGCGGAACCGCTCATGCCGCTCAGACGGGCCAGAATCGGTTTTCCCGAGGTGCTCCTCGATATCGATATGGAGATGGACGAGATTATAGAGGCCTGGGAGCAGACACAGAATCTGCCCATGTACGACAAGATTTCGATGGATGAGAGCGTCAAGAAATACCGCTATCTCAAGAATTACAAAAAGAAGCTGTCCTATATCGACGACAGGAAGTTTGTACTTTCCCTGATCACCTGTCCTTTCGACGTGAAAGACAGGGATGTGCTGCATCTGTGGCTTCGCTACTGTGAGCGGCCGACCGAACAGCACAACTGCCCGATGCTGCCCTACGATTTCAGCTTGGAGGGGCTGGAATCCTACTATAAACAGCTGGATCTCTATACACAGTTTTCCGCCAGGATGAACTGGATGATAGACAGAGAAGAAGTGGCGGTCAACAGGGAGTGGGCGCAGCACGAGATCAACGAGCTTTTGAAAGAGAACAAGGATCAGTTCGAGAAGAAATGCCGCATCTGCGGCAAAGTCCTGCCGTGGGATTACGCTTTTCCCGTCTGTCAGGACTGCTATCACAGCGAAAGCGGAGAGGAGGGCGGGATGCACCGCTCCATGCGCAGATATCCCCACAATCGCCACAGGAGATAACGTATCGGCCGGCCGGGTCGGGGCAGAGACATATTGCCATGATCTATACTTATTATATCGACGTCACACAGTTTGAGAACGAGAATCTTTTTCAGGAAAAATTAAATCTGCTCTCCCCGTACAGGCAGCAGAAAGTCGCTATCCTGAAGCATGAAAAAGACAGACTGAGAAGTCTGGGCGCGGGCATCGCGCTGGATCATGCGCTGGCGGCGTACGGACTGCGGGAGAAAAGCGCGGTGTACGAGTTTGGCGAACGGGGCAAGCCGATGCTGAAATATCAGCCCAATATTCATTTTTCCCTGTCTCACTCAGGCGATTACGCCATCTGCAGTATCGGCGACAGGCCGATGGGCAACGATATTGAGACTGTCAGGCCGGGCCGCCTGAAAGTGGCGGATCGGTTCTTTGCGGAGGAGGAGCTTCAGTGGATGTACGGCGCAGAGGAGGAGACCGAAGTCACGGAGCGCATGTTCCGCATCTGGACGATGAAAGAGAGTTTCGTCAAGGCGACAGGCCAGGGGATTTCCATGCCGTTTGGCAGCTTCGCGGTGCTGGTCGACGAGGAGAGCGGCAGGATACGCGTGAAGCATCGGTACAATGCAAAATTTTATCATATGAAAGAGTACGCGGAACTCGCGGGCTACCGTGTGGCGGTCTGCACGGAGGAGAGCAGGGACGTGGCGTACAGCATGATTCCCATTATCTTGTGACGCGCGGCACAGCCGGAGCAATGAGAAAAATAGACAGTATATATTGCCTGTAAAAAATCCATACTATCTCTGTAACGAGACACAGCGACAAGGAGATAGCAAGGATGTTAGGAAAACAGAGTCTTCAATTTGTAAATAAACCGTATCTGGTCAGCAGCGGCTCCATCGTGGGCAGCAAGGAAGCCGAGGGCCCGATGGGCAAACTGTTCGACAAGGTGTGCTACGGCGACAGGTTTGGCGCCGATACATGGGAAGAGGCGGAGAGCAGTATGCAGAAAGAGGCGCTGGAGATTGCTCTGCGCAAGGCGGGGATGCAGAAGCAGGAACTGCAGTTAATCTATGCGGGAGATCTGCTGGGGCAGTCCATCGCCAGCAGCTTTGGCCTGTCGGGATATCAGATCCCACACATCGGGCTTTACGGCGCCTGTTCGACCTGCGGCCTGACGCTGGCCATGGGGAGCATGGCTGTGGCAGGCGGCTTTGCGGAGCGTGCGGCGTGCGTCACGTCCAGCCATTTTGCCAGCGCGGAGAAAGAGTTTCGCTTCCCGCTCGCCTACGGCAACCAGCGGCCGAAATCCGCCACGTGGACGGTGACGGGCAGCAGCGCTTTCCTGCTCTCGGCCAAGCCCGGCAAACAGACGCGGGCAGTCATAGCGGGAGCAACCATCGGCAAGATCGTGGATTACGGGCTGAAAGATTCCATGAACATGGGGGCATGTATGGCTCCTGCGGCCGCGGATACGATCAGGCAGAGCCTGGCCGACTTCGGCAGGGCGCCCAGAGAGTATGACAGGATCATCACGGGTGATCTGGGAACGGTGGGACAGAAACTGCTTTTCGACCTGTTAGCGGAACAGCAGATTGACATCACGAAGCAGCATATGGACTGTGGGATCGAGATCTATGACAGCGAGAAGCAGGAGACGGATGCCGGCGGATCCGGCTGCGGCTGCAGCGCGGTGGTGCTCTCGGCGTATATCCTGAAGAAGATTGAGGAGGGCGTCTGGAAGAGAGTGCTCTTCGTGCCGACGGGGGCGCTGCTCAGCAAGACCAGTTTCAACGAGGGACAGACAATTCCGGGCATCGCCCATGCGATCGTGCTGGAGCATTATGAGAAGTACAGAGTAGAGTGACATGCCGGTCCTGTGCGGGCCGGAATGCGGGCGGCAGCTGTTGGCTGCCGCATGGTTTTGGGCGAAAAAGAGGACAAATCGATGAGAGAGATGGAATTCAAGATGGAGAGACCGGGGCTTCTGAAAGAGGGGGACCGAGTCACCGTGACAGAGGGTATTCTGCCCAGCAATTACTACTATACCATCGATCCGTCGCTCGCCATGTCCGGCAATTTTCCGTTTCGTGAGCGGATGCTGGAGCGGGAGGGCGTGGTGACGGAAATTATCGAGAACGCCAGGGGATTCTATGTGAAAGCGCGTTTCGGGGAATGAGGACGCGCCTCGGGGCTGCCGCGCAGCCGGCGGAGGCCCCGGATGAGCGCGCGTTTCTGATAAAAGGAGGATAAAGTTATGTTAACCAAAGTATCTACAGACAAGGCGCCGGCGGCGATCGGGCCGTACTCACAGGGTATCATCGCGGGGGATTTTCTGTTTGCGTCGGGGCAGATTCCGATTGATCCCGCCACGGGAGATATCAGGGGCGGCGACATCACCGAACAGGCCGAACAGGTTATGAAAAACGTGGGCGAGATCCTGAAAGAGGCGGGCGCGGACTATGCGAAAGTCGTCAAGACCACCTGTTTTCTGGCAGAAATGGCGGATTTTTCGGCTTTCAACGCGGTGTACGAGAAGTATTTCACCGAGAAGCCCGCGAGAAGCTGCGTTGCGGTGAAACAGCTCCCCAAGGACGTACTGTGCGAGGTGGAAGTCACGGCTTATCTGCGCGAAAATGAGTAAGTTATGTAAACTTAACGCGGGCAATATCATACTCATCGGTATGCCCGGCGCGGGCAAGAGCACCGTGGGCGTTGTGCTGGCCAAGAAGCTCGGCTATGCTTTTGTGGACAGCGATCTGGTGCTGCAGGAGCGCGAGGGCAGGCTGCTGCACGAGATCATAGAAGAGCGCGGCACAGAGCGCTTCTGGGAGGCGGAGGAGGAGGCGAATCTCTCCATAGACGCGGAGCGGACCGTGATTGCCACCGGCGGCAGCGCGGTGTACGGCGACAGGGCGATGGCGTATTTTCGGTCGATCGGGACGGTCGTGTATCTGCGCCTGTCCTGCGAGGCTGTCGCCGACAGGCTTGGCGACTTGAATGAGCGCGGTGTGACGCTGCGCGAAGGGCAGGGGCTTGCGGAACTCTACGCGGAGCGGGTCCCCCTGTATGAGAAATATGCCGACTGCACGGTGGACTGCGAGTGCCTGCCGATCCGTGAGATTGTGGAGCGGATCGTGAATAATCTGCCCGGAAACGGCAGAAGATAACCGTAGAGATTTCATATTTTCAAAACGGAGGTTACTATGGATTATCTGAATGCTTTTTGGGTGGGCGGCCTGATCTGCGCGCTGGTGCAGATTTTGATGGAGAAGACGAAGCTGATGCCGGGGCGCATCATGGTGCTTTTAGTGTGCACGGGCGCGCTGATCAGTTTCTTTGGCTGGTACGAACCTTTTTTGGAATATGCGGGAGCGGGCGCGAGCGTGCCGCTTTTGGGCTACGGCAACATCCTGATGCAGGGCGTCAGGGAGGCGGTGGCCGAGAGCGGATTTATCGGCCTCTTTCAGGGCGGCTTCAAGGCGGGAGCGGTCGGCTGCAGTGCGGCGCTGGTGTTCGGCTATCTGGCGAGCCTGCTATTCAGGCCGAAGATGAAAGGGTAGCGTCGATCGCGGGAAAGCAATTGATAAATCCGGCCGCATCCTCTATACTGAGATTATGAAAAAACTGGCGGAAGAAATCAAATCCGGACAACTGAAACAGGTCTATATCCTCTACGGCGAGGAGGCATATCTGCGCAGCCAGTACAGAGATAAGCTGAAAGACGCGCTGTTAGGCGGCGGCGATCCCATGAACCTGCACTGCTTTGAGGGAAAAGATGTCAGGGTGAACGAGGTGATCGACCTGGCGGAGACCATGCCTTTTTTGGCGGAACGCAGGGTTATCGTGCTGGAGAACAGCGGCCTCTTTGCCAAAGGCGGGGAGGAGCTGGCGGCCTATCTGGCTTCCCCCGCGGAGACAGTGCGTTTCGTGTTCGTGGAGCCGACAGTCGATAAGCGCAGCAGGCTCTACAAGGCGGCGACGGCAAAAGGGCGTGCCATCGAGTTTGCCGCGCAGGACGAGGCGGTGCTGAAGCGCTGGATTCTGGGCTTCTTAAAAAGGGAAGGCAAGAACATTACCGAGAGGGACCTGAATCTTTTCCTCGACAAGACGGGATCCGATATGCAGAACATCAGGGGCGAGCTGGAGAAACTCCTGTGTTACTGCATGGACAGGGATGTGATCGCGGCGCAGGATATCGAGGCGGTCTGCACGAAGCAGGTGAGCAGCCAGATTTTTGATATGATCAACGCGCTGGCGGAGAGGCGGCAGAAAGCGGCGATGGATCTCTACTATGATCTTTTGACTTTGAAAGAGCCGCCCATGCGAATCCTTTTTCTGATCACCAGACAGTTTAATCTGCTCCTGCAGGTGAAAGAACTGAAAAACAAGGGTTATGACGCGAACGCTATCGGTGAGAAAGTGGGGCTGGCCGGCTTCATCGCGAGAAAATATGCGGCGCAGGCGGCGAAGTTTAAGGAGGCGGATCTGCGCAGGGCGCTGACGGACTGTGTGGAGACGGAGGAGGCTGTGAAAACCGGCCGGATGAATGATGTGATGAGCGTGGAACTTCTCATTGTGAAGTACAGCGCTGCGTCCTGAGAGCGGAGGGATACATAAATGTTTGAGATTATCTTTGTTGCGGTCTGTATCTGGATTATTTTCAGACGTATGAAGAGAAACCGGGACGGGCAGGGCGTAAATGGGGAAAAGGCGCAGCCGAACACGCCGGTTCCGGCGCCCGCGCGGAACGCCAAAAGTCCCGTGAGAAATGCACAGGGCGGCACGAATGCGTATGGGACGGCGGCAGGAGGAGCGATGGGCGCGGGTAGAACGTCGGCGCAGCCGCAGGAGACTTCCCGCAGGGCGGCGAAGCAGAAAGCCGCACAGGACGCGGTCAGGGAGGCCAGGGAGGACGGCAACAACACTACCGCCTACCTGATGGAGAAAGCGCAGGAGGATGCGAGGGAGCACGCACGCGAGAAGTTCGAGGAACAGAAGCGGCTGGCGGCGTCGCGGGGCGGTCTGCCGGTGGCGGAGCGCTATCTGCTCGGCGACAGCGTGCCGCAGGGCAAACGCCTGGTGAACTGCGGCTACTGCGGCGCGGAGAATCTGATTCCGATGATGCCGCGGACGCGCTACAGCTGCTATTTCTGCCGGGAGACGCTGTAGAGGCGCGTCGGTGGCCTGAATGCCTTGTTGGTTTACATAATATAAAGCAAAAAACGGAGGAGCGGAACATGAGTATGCATATCGTATGTCTGGATCTGGAGGGTGTACTTGTCCCGGAGATCTGGATTGCCTTTGCCGAGGCCAGCGGAATACCGGAGCTGAAACGCACGACCAGAGATGAGCCGGATTACAACAAACTGATGAACTGGCGGCTTGGAATCTTAAAGGAGCACGGCTTGGGCCTGCGGGAGATTCAGGACACCATTGCGGCCGTCGATCCGATGCCGGGGGCAAAGGAATTTTTGGACGAGCTGCGCGGCATTACCCAGGTCATCATTATCAGCGACACGTTCACGCAGTTTGCAGGGCCTCTGATGAAAAAGCTCGGCTACCCGACGATTTTCTGCAATTCCCTTGAGGTCGCGCCGGACGGAGAAATTACGGGCTTTAAGATGCGCATAGAGAACTCCAAGCTGACTACGGTGCGGGCGCTGCAGTCGATCGGGTACGAGACGATCGCCAGCGGGGACAGTCACAACGATCTGGGGATGATCCGGGCGAGCAGGGCCGGTTTTCTCTTTAAGAGTACGGAACAGATCAAGAAGGATAATCCTGATATTCCCGCCTATGAGACTTACGGCGAACTGATGGCGGCGATCAGGAAAGCGCTGGCGGAATAGAGAATTTGGGCGCGGGGATATCTGCTCCCGCAGCCGTCAGTGAGAGGACGGATGGTTCATGAAAGTATTGCGGAAGATACTGTATGCGCTGGCGGTTCTGCTGGCGCTCTGCTGCGCTTTTATCATGATCTGCGCGGTGCGGCCGGATGTCACGGCCAGACTTAAGGACGCTCTGTATCGGGGCGAAACGGCGACGGCGGCGGATACGGCCGCCCGCGATACCGTGTATGAGCCGCAGAGTGAGAGAGGCGGGACGGAAGAGGAAAGCCAAAACGGCGGCGCGGCACAGAATGCGGAGAGAGAGGACGCGGCGGGACAGGAGGCGGTGCAGCCGGCTGCCGGTCCGGAGACTGCCGGACTCAGGAGTGACAACACGGCGGATTATGTGGCGCCGACGGAGGCCGACATCGTCGTTCCGGCGGATGTTTTGGGCAAAAACGGCTACCGGCAGATCGAGGGCGACGCGCAGCAGATCGGTGAGGCCGATGCGGACGATATCAGGAGCCGTCTCGATTACGGCCATACGGGGGACGGCCTGGATTTCGACGCGGCGTATTACCCGTATTACGCCATGCTGGACGATACGGGAAAGCACGTCTACAGGCAAATCTATGCCAATGCAGACGCGGTGTACCCTGACTTTATGCCGGTGGAGGACGTCACCTCGGCGCAGCTTAGGAATATCTTCGAGGCGGTCTGCAACGATCATCCCGAGCTGTTCTGGATGGAGACAGCCTATGCCTGCAAGTATATCAGCAGCGGTCAGTGTGTGGAGATCAATCTCTCTTTTAACCGCACGGCGCAAGAGCTGGACAGCGCCAAGTCCGCTTTCGACGGGCAGGTGGACGGCATTGTCTCGGAGGCGCAGGCGCTTTCCGGCGATTATGAAAAAGAAAAATACGTGCACGATCAGCTGCTCGACAGGATCGCTTACAATGCGGGCGCGGAGATGAATCAGAGCGCCTACAGTGCGCTGGTGAACGGGCAGACCGTGTGCGCCGGCTACGCCAGAGCCTTTCAGCATATCATGCAGAAACTCGGCATCCCGTGTTACTACTGTACCGGTTATGCCGGTGAGAGCCATGCCTGGAACATCATCTCGCTGGACGACGGGTTTTACAATGTGGACGCCACCTGGGACGATTCGGCGGGAGGCACTTACGACTATTTCAACAGAACGGACGAGGATTACGCGAGCAGCCATATCAGGCAGGAGCTCTCCGTGTATCTGCCGCCCTGCAGGGGACAGCTCTACCTCGGCCCGAAGCAGAGCGGAATGCCGGAGAGCGGAGCGGAGACGCCGCTTCGCAGTGTCTATGACACGGGCGTGCCAAAGGACCGCATCTTTACCGATATAGACAGTTACTATCAGGACTGTTACGATCAGATCATGGACAACGGCATAGGAGATTATACGTTTTACAATGTGGTGACGGGCGGGGAACTGGCATCCGAAATTATGGAAAACTATTATTCCGACGCTTACAAGGAGGCGTATATGCAGCGGGCGCTGGACGATCTGGGAGCCGCCTACGGCACCTGGGAGATTCTGCCGGAGCCGCTGCAGGGAGGCATGTATCTGTTCACGCACAAGATGGATATGAGGCAGGAGTGAGCCGGACAACGATACAGTTCAGGTGAAAAAGGATGATAAGGCAGACGGCAATGTCCGCTGCGGCCGCAGAGATGTGGCTGCAGCGGACATTTTTGCGGACAGCGAATTGCTGTTCGCGTTGCAAGACAGTGCGGCTGGCGGCACCAGAGTCCGCTTTATGGTACATACAAGGTGCTATTCTGATGACAGCAAAGCGGAAAGCCGGCCGGACAGACATGAGAGACGCTGTGGGCCGGGCACGGGAAGGAGGAAGAGAAATGATATACATGAGAGGAAAAGGATTTTACATAGCGACACTGTTTCTCGTACTGCTCATCGCTTTCTGCGTCAGAGGGACGGCGTTCAGCAGGGGAAACGAGGAGCGGCAGCAGCAGAAGTGTGATTACGCGGCGATGGAGGAGGAATATCTGAAAGAAGCGAGGGTGCTTCTTGGCAGCGAGGGACTGAAAGACTGCGGCATCAATCTGCGCTGGGTGTCTTACGGAGACGGGAGACGGGAATATACGGTGTCCCTGCACCACAGCAGGCTGGAACGCCTGTCGGAAGCGGACAGGAATCTTTTGCGGGAGAAATTGTCCGAGGCGGATTTCCACAGTGACACGTGCCGTTTTTCTTATGTGCTGTAACGCTATTGACAGAAGCGAACATATGTTTTAGAATTGATATACAGAACAAATGTTCGGATAGAAAGAAATATTTTCCGCAAGAGAAAGAATGACATTTTGGCGATTTGGGATTATACTGATAGGGACGGGCGCAAGTCCGCACACAGGAATGAAAAGGAAACGGAGCGCAGTATGAGATCGAATCCCAGACCACAGGAAATGTACAGACATTTTAAGGGCAATCTGTATCAGATACGCTGTCTTGCGAAAAACAGCGAGACGGGCGAGATGATGGTGGTATATCAGGCGATGTACGACACTTTCCAGATCTATGTGAGACCGCTTGCCATGTTTATGGAGGAGGTGGATCATGTCAAGTATCCGAATGTAAAACAGCGGTATCGCTTCGAACTGCTGCAGGATGCGGACGGCATGACGGAGGACGCGGCGGCCGCGGTTTCGGAGAGACAGATGCGGGAGAGCAGGGCACCGGAATCCCGGGCGGAGAAGATACAGGCGGCGGAGAAGACGCAACTCCCCGCGCCTGAGGCGTCTTCGCCGCAGGCGGAGAAAACGGCAGCCCCGGCGGAAGAACAAGTGAATATCGATCCTATGGTGATGGAGTTTCTGGACGCAGACACCTATGAGCAGAGACTGCACATTCTGGCGGCTCTCCGGGACAGGATCACGGACGACATGATCAATACGATGGCGGTCGCCGTCGATCTGGAGATCAAGGACGGCAGCGTGGAGGAGCGGTACGAGGAGCTGAAAAACTGCCTGCTCACTTTTGAGAAGTACGAGTGTAACAGACTGAGGTAGGACATGCGGAAGCTGTCGCCTGCAGGATCGATCAGCAGATTGATTTTTGACAGGAGGCAGTTTATGGCATACGATTTAGAGAACAGGCTTGTGGTCGGTGTATCCTCCAGGGCATTGTTTGATCTGACCTATGAGAACAGGATCTTTGAGTCGGAGGGTGTGGAGGCATACTGCAGATATCAGATTGAACATGAGAACGATATCCTGAAGCCGGGACCGGGCTTCCCTCTGATCAGGGCGTTGCTCAACCTGAATAATCTGCCGAATCATGAGGGCAGCGTGGAGGTCATTATCATGTCGAGGAACAGTCCGGATTCCTCGCTGCGGGTGTTTAAGGCGATCGAGCATTACGGGCTGAATATTACGAGGGCGGTCCTGGCGAGCGGTGCGTCGCTTGCGCCGTACCTGTCCGCGTTCAGGACGGATCTCTTCCTGTCAGCCTACGAGGATGACGTGCAGAGCGCGATCGACTCCAATATCGCCGCGGGTATCATCTGTACGGACGGTCTGCGCACCTACGACTGCGACCACCAGATCAGACAGATCAGGATTGCGTTCGACGGGGACGCGGTGCTCTTCTCTGACGAGTCGGAGCAGATTTTCAGGGAACACGGGCTGGAGGCGTTCGAGGAGAATGAGCGGCGCAATGCGGATCATCCGCTGCAGGCCGGGCCCTTTGCGAAGTTCCTCATGACGCTGTCCGAACTGCAGAAAGATTTCACGCAGGAGGAGGCGCCCATCAGGACGGCTCTCGTCACCACCAGATGCGCGCCGGCGCACGAGCGGGTTATCCGCACGCTTCGGGCATGGAATGTGCGTATTGATGAAGTCTTTTTCCTGGGCGGTGTACACAAAAAAGATGTTCTGGCGGCTTTCGGGGCGCATATCTTCTTCGACGACCAGTCGGTGAATACCGCGCAGGCGGCGGAGGTTGTTCCGGCGGCGCGGGTGCCCTACAAGAGCAGACAGCCCTGCGGCGGGGAAGAAGAGGAACCGGACAGCAGCTGATGCGGTACGGGGCAGGGCTTTCGCATAGCGGCTTATCCGCCTGACGGATGACGATGATATTATTGGTTTACATAACATGAAACACAACGGCATTGTCGAGACAAATTATACAGAGCAGCCGAATCGCGCCGCAAGTCATGAAGCCGCTGCGTCGGTCTCAACGGCGGACAGCCTGAATCTGATTGCGGAACCGCTGCTTGCATGGTATGATAGCCGTAGGCGTATTCTGCCCTGGAGGGAAGATCCGACGCCCTATCACGTGTGGCTGTCCGAGATCATGCTGCAGCAGACCAGGGTGGAGGCAGTCAAGCCGTATTATGAGCGGTTTCTGAATGAACTGCCGGATATTGCGAGCCTTGCCGCCGTGGAGGAAGAGAGGCTTCTGAAACTCTGGGAGGGGCTTGGCTATTACAACCGCGCGAGGAACCTGAAGAAGTCTGCGCTGCAGATCATGGAGGAGTACGGCGGCAGAATGCCCGCCGATTATCATGAGCTGATGAAGCTGTGCGGCGTCGGCAGCTATACGGCGGGCGCAATCGCGTCCATTGCGTTCGGACAGGCGGTGCCGGCGGTGGACGGCAATGTTTTGCGCATCTTATCCAGGCTGCGGGCGGACGGCAGAGATATTCTGGACGCCGGGGTGAAGAGATCCATAGAGGCGGAACTGGCGGGCGTCATACCGGAGGACAGGCCCGGCGATTTCAATCAGGCGCTGATGGAGCTGGGCGCGGTGGTCTGCATTCCGCATGGCAGTCCGAAGTGCGAAGAGTGTCCGTGGAGCGGGTTTTGTCTGGCGAGAGCACAGGGCAGTGCTGAGGCATATCCCGTAAAGGCGCCAAAGAAGCCGCGGCGGGTAGAGGAGAAGACGATTCTGCTCATACGCTATGGCGACCGCTTCGCACTGCGCAGGAGGCCGGAGAGAGGACTGCTCGCCGGCATGTACGAGTTCCCTTCGCTGGAGGGGCATCAGAGCGAGGAAGAGGTGCTGGCGCACTTGAGAGATGCCGGCGTCGTGCCGATGCGAATCCGCACGCTGCAGCCCGCGCGGCATATCTTTACCCATAAGGAGTGGGATATGACGGCCTATCTTGTCCGTGTGGACGAGCTGGCGGGTATGGGAGAGTATGTGTTCGTCGAGCCGGAGAAGATGCGGGACGAATATCCCGTGCCGTCTGCGTTTGCCGCCTATATGGCATTGATCTGACGGTGGCGGAGCTTGTGCCGGAGCGTCACAAGTTCCCTTGATGGCGAAGTTGATTCCGCAGGAATTTACTTCACGCCCCTGTCGAGAGAACGCTCCGGAATGGAGATTTATATGAAACTGTTGTCGGTAGCGGTACCTTGCTATAATTCGGAAGCGTATATGCGGAAATGTATTGACTCTCTTCTTGTGGGAGGTGAGGATGTCGAGATCCTGATCGTGGACGACGGCTCCGCGGACAGGACAGGAGCGATAGCGGACGAGTACGCGGCGCGGCATCCATCCATCGTCAAGGTGATCCACAAAGAGAACGGCGGCCACGGTTCCGCGGTCAACGCCGGGCTTGCACACGCGTCGGGGCTTTACTTTAAGGTGGTTGACAGCGACGACTGGGTGAAAGAGAGCGCGTACTACAGGATACTGGAAGTGCTTCGGGATATCACTTCCGGCGATTCCACTCTCGATATGCTGATCAGCAATTTTGTCTATGAGAAAGAGGGCGAGGCGAAACACAAGGTCATGAAGTACCGTCATGCCCTGCCGCAGGACCGGATCTTTACGTGGAATGATGTCAGGCATTTTCACAAGGGGCAGTATATCCTGATGCACTCCGTTATCTTCCGTACCAGGCTGCTTCGGGACTGCGGGCTGAAACTGCCGGACAACACGTTTTATGTGGATAATCTCTTTGTCTTTGAGCCGCTTCCGTATGTGCGCAACATGTACTATCTCGATGTCAATTTCTACCGCTACTACATCGGCAGGGAGGGGCAGTCGGTCAACGAGGAGATCATGATATCCCGGATTGACCAGCAGATCAGGGTCAACAAACTTATGGTGGATTACCTGACGGCCAATATGGACAAGATAGGCGGCCGGTGCAAGCTTAAGAATTATATGATCAATTATCTGGAGATCATTACGGTGATTTCTTCCATCCTGCTGATCCGTTCGGGTACGGAGGAAAATCTGGCGAAGAAGCATGAACTGTGGCAGTATATCAAGAAAAAAGACCTGAGGCTCTTTATGAGACTCAGGTACGGTGTGCTTGGCAATTCCATGAATCTGCCCGGCAAGGGGGGCAGGAAAATATCGGTGGAAGGATACAAAATCTGCCGGCGCTTCTTTAAGTTCAACTAGACACCGGCAGATCAATCATCAGCTGATTTCGGGCTTGTGTCTGCGGCGGCCAAAGAGGCTGTGGCAGAAGCCGGACAGCGCTTCAAAGTGATAGACAATGCCGTACATGATGCCCGCCATGATGAAAGCCGTGAGCACGTCGTAGACCGAGTGCTGTTTGATGAACATGGTTGACATAATTATCGAAACGCACAGGATCAGCGAGCCGATGCGGACCGCCCTGTGCTTTTTCAGTGTCTGGCTTTTCATAACGGCGATGTGGCAGCCGAGTGAATTGTACACGTGGATGCTGGGCCACAGGTTGGTGGGTGTGTCCGTTCTGTACAGGGCGGCTACCATCCGGGTGAAGATATTATCCCGCGGCATGGTATACGGCCTTAAATGATGGCCGTTGGGCCACAGTGTGGACACCAGAAGAAATATGGTCATGCCGGTGCACAGGAAGATGAAAATCCTGAAATAATCGTCTCTGTCGCGCAGGAAAAAGTAGATGACCGTCATCGCAACATAGGCAAACCAGAGCAGGTAGGGAACGACGAACAGCTCGCAGAACGGGATGCAGTCGTCCAGCGCCACATGGATGACACGATAGCGGCTTACCACGGTGTTTTCCAGATGAGCAAACCAGGAGAGATATATGATTCCATAGATGATGAGCGGAATCCCATGCCAGTACCTGTGGATAAAACGAAATAACGGATTGTCTGTATCAGGCATGCCAGCCTGTCTTTGCGCTGCGTTTCCATACTGTCCGCGGTGGAAAACGTTCATAGTACCGTCTCCTTTTCATGAGAAACTCTTCTTTTATTTATAACTGCAATCATAGCAGATTGTAATAAAAAGTCAAAATAAGATTTCCATAAATATTTCTTAATTTTTGGAGAAAAAGTATCCATATTGCCGGTAAAGCTGAGTGAAAACTGTCCGTCTCCGCCGAAAAGCGCGTTCTTTTCAACATGATGTTGCGCCGTAAACCTCCCATGTGTTATACTAATTAAGATTTTATTTTTGGAAAGGTTTCAGAAAGGCGGTAACGAGGAATGTATTCATTGGACGAAGTAAAAGCGGTAGACCCTGAGATTGCGCAGGCAATCGTGGACGAGCAGCAGAGACAGAACTCCCATATCGAACTGATCGCGTCGGAGAACTGGGTGAGCAAGGCTGTTATGGCGGCGATGGGAAGCCCGCTCACCAATAAATATGCGGAGGGCTATCCGGGCAAGCGTTACTACGGCGGCTGCGAGTGTGTGGACGTGGTGGAGGATCTGGCCAGAGAGCGGGCCAAAAAGCTGTTCGGCTGCGAGTATGTCAATGTGCAGCCGCACTCCGGCGCGCAGGCCAATATGGCGGTATTCTTTGCGGTGATGGAGCCGGGCGACACTTTCATGGGGATGAATCTGGATCATGGCGGACATCTCTCCCACGGTTCACCGGTCAATATGTCCGGAAAATATTTCCACTGTGTGCCTTACGGTGTCAATGACGACGGATTCCTTGATTATGACAATGTGAGAAAGATTGCGCTGGAGTGCAGGCCGAAGATGATCGTGGCGGGCGCTTCGGCTTACGCCAGAACGATAGATTTTAAGAAGTTCAGAGAGATCGCGGACGAAGTAGGCGCCGTGCTGATGGTGGATATCGCGCACATCGCGGGACTTGTGGCGGCGGGACTGCATCCGAGCCCGATCCCCTACGCGCATGTGACGACGACCACGACCCACAAGACGCTCAGAGGACCCAGAGGCGGCATGATTATGTCCTCTCAGGAAGTGGCGGACAAGTATAATTTTAACAAGGCGATTTTCCCCGGCATCCAGGGAGGTCCACTCATGCATGTGATCGCGGCGAAAGCGGTCTGCTTCAAGGAGGCGCTGGAGCCGTCCTTTAAGCAGTACATGCAGAATGTGGCGGACAATGCCCAGGCGCTCTGCAAGGGACTGCAGAACAGGGATGTGAAGATTGTCTCCGGCGGCACGGACAATCATCTGATGCTGGTGGACCTCACCCCCTACGACCTGACCGGCAAGGCGGTGGAGAAGCTTCTGGATGAGGCTCATATCACGGCCAACAAGAATACGATCCCCAATGATCCGAAGTCCCCGTTTGTCACCAGCGGCATCCGGCTCGGCACGCCGGCGGCGACGTCGAGAGGGCTGAACACGGAGGATATGGATCAGGTTGCGGAGGCGATCTGCGTTGTGATCAAAGAGGGCGAGAGCGGCATTGAGAAAGCGCGCGCTATCGTGAAGACGCTGACGGATAAGTATCCGTTGATTTGAGGAGAGGAGCAGTATCGGTTATGGTAAATGTAGCGGTGTTGGGATACGGCACGGTGGGAAGCGGTGTCGTCGAGGTGATAGAGACGAACAAAGAGGCGATTAACAAGCGCGCCGGCGCCGAGCTGAACATCAAATATATTCTGGATCTGCGCGATTTTCCCGGCGATCCCTATGAGAATAAAGTAGTTCACGATTATGAGATCATTCTGAACGACCCTGAGGTGGACGTGATCTGCGAGACGATGGGAGGTATCAAGCCCGCCTATGATTTCTCCAGGCGGGCCCTGCTGGCGGGCAAGAGCGTGTGCACTTCCAACAAGGAGCTGGTAGCGAGCCATGGACCGGAGCTGATCCGCACGGCCAGGGAGCATCACTGCAATTATCTGTTTGAAGCCAGCGTGGGAGGCGGCATTCCGATCATCCGCCCGTTGAATTACTCCCTGACGGCGGAGAAGATTGACACGATCACAGGCATCTTAAACGGCACGACCAACTATATCCTGACCAAGATGGATAAGGAGGGCGCGGCTTTTGCGGACGTGCTGAAAGAGGCGCAGGAGAAAGGGTATGCCGAGCGAAATCCGGAGGCGGATGTGGAGGGCTACGACGCCTGCCGCAAGATCGCCATTCTCTCCTCGCTGATGTGCGGCAAGAATGTGAAATATGAAGAAATTTACACGGAGGGGATCACGAAGATCTCACCCGAGGATTTCCGCTATGCGAAGCAGATGAACAAGTCCATCAAGCTGCTTGCCATGAGCCGGGACACGGAGCAGGGGTTCTTCGCTATGGTAGCGCCTTTCCTGATTTCCAGGGAACATCCGCTCTACAGTGTGAGCGATGTCTTCAATGCCGTCTATGTACACGGCAATATGCTGGGCGATACGATGTACTATGGCCGCGGCGCCGGCAAACTGCCGACGGCGAGCGCGGTGGTCTCCGATGTGGTGGACTGTGCCAGACATCTGGGCAAGACCGTCATGTGTTTCTGGGAGAACGAGGATGTGAAAGTGGCGGGCATCGAGGAAGATCAGGGCAGATTCTTTGTCCGGGTGGACAGTGGCAGGCGGGAGGCGGCCGTGGAGGCGTTCGGCGCTCTGGCAGAGATCAATGTCGGTATAGCGGAGGAGTTTGCTTTCATGACACAGGTGATGACCGAGAGAGATTTCAACGGGAAGATAGCGCAGATCGGCGGCTGCATCAACAGGATCAGGATCCTGAGCGCGCAGGCGTGACGCGGAAGAGACAGAATACGGAATCAGGAACGATGAGGAGAAGTTATGAAAAAAGTGGTGAAATTCGGCGGCAGTTCTCTGGCGAGCGCCGAGCAGTTCAAAAAAGTGGGAGAGATTATCCGCGCGGATAAGGAGCGGAAGTTTGTGGTACCCTCCGCGCCGGGCAAGCGCGGTCCCGACGACACGAAAGTGACGGATATGCTCTATGCGTGTTATGCGCTGGCCGAGGACGGCAAGGATTTCAAAGCTGAACTGAAAGCGATCAGGGAGCGGTATCAGGAGATTATCGACGGCCTGCAGCTGCAGCTTTCCCTGGACGATGAATTCAAGGTAATCGAGAAAAATTTCAAGGCGAAAGCGGGAAGCGACTATGCCGCGTCCAGAGGCGAGTACCTGAACGGTATCGTCATGGCGGCGTATCTCGGTTATACATTCGTGGACGCCGCGGAGGTGGTCCTGTTTGACGAGGCCGGAGAGTTTGACGCCGAGACGACGAACCGCAGGCTCAGGGAGAGACTGCAGGACATGGAATCGGCGGTAGTGCCCGGCTTTTACGGCGCATATGCGGACGGAAGAGTCAAGACTTTTTCCAGGGGCGGTTCCGATATCACCGGCTCCATTGTGGCGAGGGCGATCAAGGCGAACGTGTATGAGAACTGGACGGACGTGTCCGGTTTCCTGATCGCGGATCCCCGCATCATCTACAAGCCGGAGGGAATTGAAACGATTACCTACAAGGAACTGCGGGAGTTGTCCTATATGGGCGCCACGGTGCTTCACGAGGACGCGATTTTCCCCGTCAGGAGAGAGGGCATCCCGATCAATATCCGCAACACCAATGCGCCGGAGGACAACGGCACCTGGATCGTGGAGAGTACCTGCCAGAAACCGAAGTATGTCATCACGGGCATCGCCGGCAAGAAAGGGTTCTGCTCCGTCAATATCGACAAGGATATGATGAATGCCGAGATAGGTTTCGGCCGCAAGGTGCTGCAGGCTTTTGAGGAGAACGGCATCTCTTTCGAGCATGTTCCTTCGGGCATCGATACGATGACGGTCTTCGTGCATCAGGACGAGTTCATGCACAAGGAGCAGCAGGTCGTATCGGCGATCCACAGGCTGGCGGAACCGGATCATATTGAGATTGAGGGCGATCTGGCGCTGATTGCCGTCGTGGGCCGCGGCATGAAATCGACCCGGGGCACGGCGGGCAGGATATTCTCCGCGCTGGCGCACGCCAACGTCAATGTCAAGATGATCGATCAGGGCTCCAGTGAGTTAAATATCATTATCGGTGTGGCAAATTCCGATTTCGAGAGCGCGATCAAGGCGATTTACGATATTTTTGTGCGGATTCAGCTCTGACGGTTACAGTCCGGCGGTGTGACACGAAGCGGCGGCAAAATGTGTCAAAAGCATAATTTTTTCACAAAATAATTGCCATATGTGTCATTTTTTTGTATAATGTAATAGATAAGGGTTTTGCGCCGCGGCGCGATATATGGGAAATGCGGATCTGCCCACGGCATAAAGGAAATAATGGCATCTATATCTACGGGAGGTACATATGGCTAATCAGAAAGTGGATTCATTGGTCTACACCAATGACAACTGTGTAGGCTGCAACAAGTGCATTTCGGTGTGTCCTGTACTGACCGCCAATCATGCGGTTATTGAGAACGGCGAGAACAGGATTGTGGTGGACGGCAGCAAGTGCGTCGCCTGCGGCGCCTGCTTCGACGCGTGCGCCCATGAGGCGAGGAGCTTTCAGGACGACACGGAGCGTTTCTTTGAAGATCTGAAGAAAGGCGAGAAGATATCGCTGCTGCTCGCGCCGGCTTTCCTCGCGAACTATCCGAGGGAGTACGGGAGCGTGCTGGGCGGCCTGAAGAAGCTGGGCGTCAACCGAATCATCAGCATCAGCTTCGGCGCGGATATCACGACATGGGGATATATCAACTATATCACCAAGCACAATTTTACGGGCGGCATCTCGCAGCCCTGCCCGGCAATCGTCGGCTATATTGAGAAATATATTCCCGAGCTGATTCCGAGTCTGGTTCCGGTGCACTCCCCGATGATGTGCGGCGCGATCTATGTGAAGAAATACATGAAAGTACCTGATAAGCTGGCTTTCATCAGCCCGTGCATCGCGAAGAAGAACGAGATAGACGATCCGAACTGCGGCGGCTATGTCTCCTACAACGTCACGTTCGATCACCTGATGGAATATGTACGGAAGAACGGCATCTCCGGCCCGGAGGTGAAAGATGAGATTGAGTACGGTCTCGGTTCCATCTATCCTATGCCCGGCGGCCTGAAAGAGAACGTATACTGGTTCTGCGGCGAGGATATCTTCATCCGGCAGATCGAGGGCGAAAAGCATGCCTATGAGTTCCTGGAGGACTATAAGACGAGAGTGCTCGGCAAGAAAGAACTGCCGTTCATGGTGGATGCCCTGAACTGCGCGAAAGGCTGTATCTACGGCACAGGCGTGGAAGAGTCCAAGACGAAGACGGACGACACGCTCTATGAGCTGCAGCGCATCAAGGAGGCCAGCAAGAGAAACGGCAGGACGAACGCCTGGAGCAGGAACCTGACCCCCAAACAGAGGCTTGACCGGTTTAACAGGCAGTTCAAGGAGCTGGACCTCAACGACTTTATCCGCCACTATACCGACAAATCGGCCGGCCTGACGGTGCAGAAGCCGAATGCCTCCACGCTGGACGCGATTTTCGACGAGATGGACAAGACGACGGAGGCGAAGCGCAAGATCAACTGTTCCGCCTGCGGTTATGCTACCTGTAACGATATGGCTGCCGCGATCTACAACGACTGCAATTACAAGGAGAACTGCATCCAGTATGTAAAGGGTGAAGTGGAGAAAGAGAACGAGCTGGCGAAGCAGATGGCGGAGGAGATGGAGACGAAGAACGCCGAGATCCAGGAGAAGAACGACATGATCTCCAGGCTGGTTGCCGAGGTGAACGACGACTTTGCCAATCTGGACACCTCCATCACCGAGATGGCCGAGGGCAACAACAATAACGGTCAGGAGAGCACCGGCATCTCGCAGTCCATGGCCGATGTGGTTACGTTCTGCGACGAGCTGAAAGAGGCGCTGAACGGGATTCAGGCTCTCCTCGTCAAGCTGGAGGAGAACAACAGCGAGATCACAAATGTGGCGGAGGAGACGAACCTGTTAGCCTTAAATGCGAGCATTGAGGCGGCGAGAGCGGGAGAGTCCGGCCGAGGCTTCGCGATCATCGCGGAGAATATCAAGAAGCTGGCGGATCTGTCCAAGGATACGGCGAGCGACAGTGATTCCAACAAGGAGCAGATCCAGAGCGCGATCAGCGCGCTGCTTGATAATGCGGAGAAGCTGATCGAGATCATCGACAGCGTCAACCTGCGCGTCACCAACCTGGCGGCCTCCACAGAGGAGATTGCGGCTTCCGCGGATATGGTGAGCAACGTCTCTTCCAATCTGAAAGACAAGCTCGCCGCCCTGCAGGCATAAGCCGGATACGGCGCATCATACGCAGGCGGCAAAGGATAAAAGAGATAAAAGAAAAGGGAGTTGTCCTTGCGGGGACGGCTCCCTTATCTGTTTGGCGCTGCCGCCTGCCGCGGCAAAAGAACTCTTTGCGGACAATCAGGCGAAAGCCGCAGACAGATGAAATGTCTGTCAATTATGGGAGAAAAAACCAAAAAATAAGCAAAATACAGAGCATTAAAAAATAAATTGAAAAAATTTGAAAAAAATTGCAAAAATGTGTTGACAAATCAAAAGCGGGTGATATAATAAAGACATAAACAAACAAGAGAAACAAATTCACATAGATATCCTGAAGAAAAGGAGGTACGGTCCAACGAACACTTAGCCGTTAAAGTACAAATGAATAGGGAACCAATGACAAAGCAAACGGAAACGTAGTCGAGTCCACAAGAGAAAGTAACGGTACACGGAAGAGAAGAGAACGCACGTTACACAGTATACGAATACGAAAGAAGAAGTGGAAAGAGTACGGAAGAGAAAACGGAGGTATGGACCATTGGATAGTGAGGTTTAGAAGCGGGTATGGATTCGGAAGAATCGGTACCCGCTTCGCTTTGTGCAAAAGTCAGAAAATAGCGGCTCACTTCACAACAGGCGCCTGTGCCGTTTTGTATTTTGAGAATAATTTGGAAATCATGAAAAAGATGTGGCATATTTTCTATAAATAGGTTATAGTATACTTGTCATGTACTATATCTTGTATGTGACCGGCAAATGAATGCGGCGCGGCGTATCTGTATCACCGCTGCCGGAGATGTGGCATCACGAAGGATGAGGTACGGTATGGGAAAATTATTCCGCAGGAAGGGATATTCTGACGAGGAATTTGACGAAGAGGAAATGTCGGAGGACGAGGCGGACGACGAGGAAGAAGAGGAAGCAGCCGACGAGGAAGAAGATTCCGAAGATGATGAGGATGCTGACGAGGACGACGAGGAAGAAGAGGACGAGGACGACGAGGAAGAAGAGGACGAGGACGACCGCCGTGCGTACCGCCGGCGCAGGAGGATACGCAATCAGATCATCGCCTATTCCGTCGTGCTTGTGATCCTGGCGGCGCTCATTGCGGGCGGCGTGTTTATCGGTGTCGGTATAGCCGGCAGGCTCAGGGAGAAAAGACAGGCGGCTGAGGAGAAAGAACGTCAGGAGCAGCTTGAGGCCGAACAGGAGGCGGAGGCTGCGCGTGATGTGGTGATCGATGCGCCGGAGACGGTGGAAGAGACGGAAGAGGACTACATGAGTGAACTGGTGGATTCCATTTTGTCCGAGATGCCGCTGGAAGATAAAATCGCAGGCATGTTTATCGTGACACCGGAGGCGCTGACCGGTTTTTCGACCGTGACGCAGGCGGGGGATGCCACACAGGAAGCATTAAACGGCTGCGCGGTGGGCGGTCTCATTTATTTCGCGAAGAATATTGAGGATGAAGAGCAGCTGAAAGCCCTGCTCTCCGGCACGGCGAGCATGAGCAGATATCCCATCTTCTTAGGTGTGGACGAGGAGGGCGGCTCGGTCAGCAGAGTGGCTTCCAGCGGGATCGATGTGATTCAGGTAGGCGATATGGCCGATATCGGTGAGAGCGGCGACACGTCTCAGGCGTACGAGGCCGGACTGACGATCGGCACCTATCTGAAAGATATGGGTTTCAATCTGGATTTTGCGCCGGTTGCCGATGTGGCGGCGGCCGGGGAGAGCGCGCTGGGCGACAGGGTTTTCGGTTCGGATGCCGCTATGGTGGGCGATATGGTTTCCAACCTGGTAGACGGTATAGAGGGAACGGGCATAAGCTCCTGCCTGAAGCACTTTCCGGGGCTCGGCAGTGTGGAGGGTGACACGCATGACGGCAGGGAGGAGATTGAGAAGACACTCGACGAGATGCGCAGTTCCGATTTTGTCCCTTTCCAGGCAGGGATAGCGGCGGGAGCTGATTTTGTGATGGTCAGCCATGCCACGGCCGGCAGCGTGGACGAATCGGCTGTGCCCTGCAGCCTGTCCAGGACGATCGTGACGGATGTCCTGAGAAATGAACTCGGATTCGAGGGCATCATCATCACGGATGCGCTCGACATGGGCGCGATCACGGCGTACTATTCCTCGGAGGAGGCGGCGGTGCAGGCGATCCTCGCGGGGGTGGACATGCTTCTCATGCCGGAAGATTTTCAGGCGGCGTATGAGGGCGTGCTGGCAGCCGTCGAGGACGGGACGATCTCCGAAGAGAGAATCGACGAGTCTCTGGAGAGAATCTACAGGGTTAAATGTAAAGATAAGCTGGCAGAATGATAAAAAATTGGGTGTTGACAAAGTATCATCTCTGTAGTATAGTATTATTTGTTCGAGCGGTCAAAGCCGGACAATCATACTATGCGCGAGTGGCTCAGTTGGTGGAGCGCGACCTTGCCAAGGTCGAGGCCGCGGGTTCGAGTCCCGTCTCGCGCTCTGTGAAAAGAGTGGAAATGGTGGTCAATACGACATTTCCACTCTTTTGTTAGTATTTTATGATAAACCGCCTGCTGTGCGGAGGGATTGTTTCTCCTATGGCTGTGATGCGTGTTGACCGGAGCGGCAGGAGTGAGCGGAGTGCAGGACAGTTTTGGATACGCTTTTCATGGTTTTATTTGTGGCTGTATATGCGGCTGTCGCGTTGGCGGGAGCGAAATATGAACCGGACAGAGAAAATTTCTTTGACGTGCAGGATTCCGCCGCGCTTCGCGGCCTGTTCTGTATCATTGTGATCCTGGTACATGTTCCGGTGGAATACCAGAACAGGATACAGGACATGATGGGGAGTTTCGCCTATATCGGGGTGACATTCTTCTTTATGACCTCGGCGTATGGCCTGCAATACGGTGTTATGCACAAGGAGAGATATCTGCATCGCTTCTGGCTGAGGCGTCTGTCGGCGCTCCTGCTGCCCGCCGTTATCGCCAACGCGATACGCATGGCCGCGGAAGGACAAGCGTCGCTTGCGGCATTGCTCAGCATTGACGGCTGGGTGCGGGTCCTGCTGCTGTTCTATTTTGTATTTTGGGTTGTGAATCTATGCTTTGAGAGGACAGAAAGCCGGGTGGGGGTATATATCAGAGATGCGCTGCTGTGTTTGATCATTGCCGGCTTTAGCCTGACAGACAGGCTGACGCCATATAAGATCACGATGATATGGCCGACGGAAAGCATGGGATTTGCCTATGGCATTCTGCTGGAGGACTGTGCGGAACGTTTCAGAGATTGGTCGGATCGCGGCTGGAAGACTAAGACCGGGCTGTCGTTTGCTCTCGGCATCGTTTTGGGCGCGGCGTACCTGTGCTTGAAAACCATTGATTTCTGGGGCGATTATTGTCTCAAGATTCTTCTTGGATTTGTGTTATTGCTGCTGCTCCTGCTGCTGACCAGAAAGATCAGGCTGGGCAACAGGGCGCTGCTCTTTTTGGGAAAAATCTCCTATGAGGTGTTCCTGCTTCAGGGAGTTGCTTTCCTGCTCTTTTCGGATCTTGTGAAAACGGATCATTCCAGCGTGTATATCTGGGGTTCTGTGCTGGTGACTGTAGCGCTTGCCGCGCTGGTGAACAGATTGTGCGGCGTGCTCTTGAGGAGAATGTGAGGAAAATATCAGGACAATGACGCATCGGACGAAACGTTTCAACGGCTATATCGGTAAGGGAATCATAGCTTTTGTGATAGCGCTTCAGCTTTCCCTGGTTTTCCTGTCTCAGCTTTCAGCTATCGCTACAGTGGATGAGATTTTTTCCTATACATTGGCCAACAGTCCCTATCACAATGCGTTTATGGATTCCTGGTATCAGGAGATTCCCGCACAAAACGGCTGGATCAGTGCGCATATTTTCAAAGAAAATTACGCGGTGGAGGAATATGACCGCTTTAATTATGCGGCGGTGTATTATCACCAGAAGGGTGATGTGCATCCGCCTCTTTATTATTTTCTGCTGCATACGATAGCCTCCTTGCTGCCGGGAACTTATTCCGCCCGGTATGCGCTGCTGATCAATCTGGCTGCCCTGTTCCTGATCGATATTCTGACGGTAAAATTATGCAGACTGTTATACGGGAAGACGGAGTATGCGCTTGTCCCTCTTGCTTTCCTGCTGCTTATGGAGATCATGCAGTTTTTATATTTATGGCAGCGGATGTACATGCTGCTTTTTTTGTTTTGCCTGTGGTATGTCTATCTGCATGCCTGTCTGCTCAGGTGCAGAGAGTGGAAAAAATCGATACTGATACGGATGATATGCTGTATTGTGCTGGGGAGTCTGACACATTACTATTTTTATATCTACGCCTGTCTCTGGTCGCTTGGCAGTGTGATCTATCTGCTCCGCTCCGGGAAAAAATACGAGTGTTTCAATTACCTGTACGCCGGAGTCGCGGGAATCGCCCTGTCGTGGACCGCATATCCCTATGTGATGTGGCACATATTCGGTCAGAAGAAACACACGGTTATCGAGCCGTGGACATGGGAGAAGGTCAAAGCGTATTTTGGTTTTCTGAACGACAGGCTGTTTAACGGCAGGATATTGGCAGCGGCAGTCGTCGTGCTGCTGCTTTGCGTTTTTGGTGGGGGGGGGCGTCGGCAGGACGCGGACAATACCGGCCGCATCTTCAGCGGTATGCTGGCGGTAAGCGGGATACTCTATTCTGTTTTGGTCTACACGATAGATCAGGGGGATGGACTTCTGTATTATTCCACGCCTCTTTATGTATCTTTTATCTTCTGTTTTTCCATGTTATTGATCGGATTGGCTGCAAGCTGTCGGGTTGGGGAGGGGCATGGCAGGAAGTCGGCGTACGCGCCTGCGGTTCTGGCGGCCCTGTGCGTGTGTCTCATCTATTCCCTGACAACGGTACAGAGTTATGTCAACCGTGCACAGAGAAATGTAGACAGAATCACGCGTCATGAGTCGCTTCGGGACGGAGTTTATCGGGTTTCGGAAGAATACGGCGGCTGCGACTGTATCTATATCGCAGAAGAGCTGGACCCTCTGTTCGGCAATCTCTGCTTTGAATTCGCTGCATATGATGAGTTTAAGTGGATACCTGCGGCAGACTGGAATCGGAGCGGTATCGGCGGAGAGGAGACGGCGGGAAGAGAGAGTGACGGTCCGATCGTTATCTATGCGCCTGCGGACTGTGCGCCGGATCATATGGACGGATGCGAACAGATTGCCGGCGACGGAAGCCATGCGGTTTATTATTGGCCCGGAGGAGAAGAGAGATGAAACGGTATATCAGGCTTTTAAAAGAAAAAATGTATATCGGTGTGATGGTGATTTTGGTCTGCGCCTGTGTGGGGAGTTTCCGCGGCGCTTATAAAGAGGAAAAAACGTTTTGGGTCGGTGTCACGCAGGAGGACGGGATGCTTGCGGAACAGGCAGGCAAGACGGCGCCGGATCTGATCGGGGTGATCCCTCTGGCAGCGGAACAGATGCATGGGAAGAATTTTGAATACGCCTATATTTATGCGTTTCGGGGCGTGGTTTTGTATTGCCTATTGATGCTGTTTTATCTGCCGGTCTATCATTTCCGTATCTTTGTCTGGGTTCGCCATATGTTAAGCGCGGAGGAGAAGGAGGGGGAGAAAAGAGAGAAGTTATTTATCGATTCGGATCGTGATCCCAAATGCTGAAACCAAATTCCGATTCTTACCGTCTAATGACTGTAAGATGCGAGGGAATGCCAACTCCGTCTTACGGTATGCGCGCGCGGGAGAAGAACAATGAACAGCAGCGAGATGAAATTTTTGGTCAAGAGAGCGCAGAGGCATGACAAGGACGCATTTACCGAACTGATGCAGGGGCACATGAAAGAGATGTACCGGGCGGCTATCGCGATCCTGATGAACGAGGAGGACGCGGCGGACGCCATGCAGGATACGATTCTCACCTGCTGGGAGAAGCTGGATACGCTGAAGCGGGCGGAGTATTTTAAGACGTGGATGACGAGGATTCTCATCAATCACTGTTATGATATCCGCAGGGCGTATCCGGTCTGCGGGGATCTTGAGCACTGTGAGGAGCCGTCTGTGTGGGATGAGTATAATCTGGAATTAAAGGAGGCCTATGCTTCCGTGGAGGAGAGATACCGCCTGCCGATGGAATTGTACTACAGTCAGGGCTTCAAGGTTCGGGAGATTGCGCAGATGCTTGCCCTGCCGCCCAATACCGTCAAGACCCGGCTCGCCAGAGGCAGGAAACAGCTCGAGGCGTATTACCGGGAAGAGTAAGGGCGGAGAAAGCGGCGCGGAGGGGCATAAGCCGCCCGTCGCGCGAGCGCTTCGGAATGGAGGGTAAAATGGCGGGAACAGAGAAGAGGAAAGAAAAGCATATATTCCCTTTGGAGACGGAACTGTCAGAGATCGTGCGTCAGAAAACAGACTGTGCTCTTGAAACCATCAGACAGGAGGAGAACGGTTTGATGAGAGCGACGGGAAAGAGAACAAAGCGGGCAGCCGGACAGACGGCAGGAGACAGGGCAGGGAGAGCAGGGGCGAAAACGGGAAAGAGCGGCGGCAGGAGATTCCGTATGCCGGCGGCAGCCGTTGCGGGCATCTGTCTTCTGACCGTGAGCAGCATCAGCGCGGCAGCGGCGCTTCATTATTACTGGGGCAGAGGGATGAACGGACAGCTGCAGGCTTCCGAAGAGCAGCAGCGGGAGCTGGTGGAGCAGGGGATGGCGAAAGTATATGAGACGCGGCAGGAGGGCAAAGTGCAGGACGATGGGAAGAAAAGTGCGGAAAATGCGGCTTCGGACGTGCCTGCCGTGACCTGCGACGGCGTGACGATCGCGCCGGAGACGGTTGTCGCGGACGAGAAGTTTGCCTATTTGTCTTTTCGCATCTCCGGTTTTCAGGCGGAGGCGTGGGAGGAGGTGTCGGCGGGCCTGACGGAGATCTGTCTGGCTGACGATCCCGATGGGGAGAATAGCTGGGTCAATATGTCCGGCCATATCTATACCGGTATCACCGCCGACGAGAAAGGAAATCTGGTGTACGACGACGGGACGCCGGTGGTGTACGATGAGAAAGGCAGAACCCTAAACCGTTATACCGACGAGAAAGGCGATATGTCATTTGTGATCCGGGCAAGCCTCGGAAACAGAGGAGGTTCACAGGACTCTCTGCTCGGCAGGACGCTCCACCTGGAATTTCAGGACGTCAAGGCGCTGGAGTATACCACGGACGCCGCGGGGCATCACAAACCTGTCATTCGGTCATGGGTGAGCGGGAAATGGGAGTTTGACATCCCCCTCCCGGATGTGAGCGCGGCGGAGCATATCGCGGTGGGAGCGCCGGTGGAGGGCACGGTTTTTACTGTGGAGAGCATCGATCTTTCGCCGATCTCCGTCCGGGTGAATTATGAGGTGGACGGGGCACCGGAGGCAGAGCAGGATGAAAACGGCGTCCCGACAATCAGAAGCCTGATCCTCAGGGATGGCACGAGGCTTCCCGATATGGCGGGAGCCGGCGGAAAAGGTTATATGGACAGCGCAAAGAGTCGTGCGCAGGATATGACCGGCTTCGACAGGGTGGTCGACGTGGACGAGGTCGCGGGGTTGATCCTCTCTGTCTGGGACGGGGGAAATGAGTATCGGACAGTGGATGTGATGCTGCCGCAGTAAATCATGCAGACAGACGGCAGGGCAGAAGAGGGCGTGGCAGAGATGTCAGGCTCTCTTGTTCTGCTGTCGCTGCCTGCGTGGGCGGCCGGTTGACAGATGGAAAAGAAAATGCTATAACCGGTATTGCAGATTCGGCATGGCATGCCTGTCGGGGATGCACAGTATCGGAATACGGGGAGGCGTTTTCGGTGGAAAAAGAAACGGAGAGATCCGAGAGTATACAGAAGAAATATCTTTTCAGCGGGCAGGATCTGCGGAAACTGATTGTGCCGCTGTTGATAGAGCAGTTTTTGGCAATCTTCGTCGGGCTGGCGGATTCCGTCATGGTGGCGTCGGTCGGGGAGTCCGCCGTGTCCGCCGTCTCGCTGATTGACACGATCATGGTTCTTTTGATCAATATGTTCACGGCGCTTGCCACGGGCGGCGCCATCGTGGCCGGGCAGGCTCTGGGCAGGCGGCATGAGGAGGACGGCTGCGATGCGGTGGAGCAGACGCTGCTGTTTTCGTTTGTCTTTTCCCTGCTGATCACGGCGCTGATGTATGTCGGCAAGTGGTTTATTCTGCACGTTGTCTTCGGCAGGATCGAGCCGGACGTCATGCGTAACTGTGACATCTATCTGATGATCGTCGCGGCCTCGATTCCTTTTCTGGCGGTCTATAATGTGGGCGCGGCGATGTTTCGCGCGATGGGAGATTCCCGGACGCCGATGTTCATGTCTCTGGTGATGAACGGGCTGAATCTGATCGGCAATGCGATCCTGCTCTATGGCCTGGGCTGGGGTGTGGAGGGCGCCGCATTCCCGACGACAGGTTCCAGGATGTTCGCCGGTGTTTGGATGCTTATTCTGCTCTGCAATCCGAAGAAAACACTGCATGTCAGAAAACTGCTTTCCATACGCGTGAAGTGGCAGGTGCTGGGGAAAGTGCTCCACATCGGTATCCCTTACGGCATGGAGAACAGTATGTTCCAGCTGGGGAAAATTCTGGTGATGAGTCTGGTGTCTTCTTTCGGCACGGTGTCCATCGCGGCCAACGCGGTGGCCAACAGTGTGTGCGCTTTTGCGGTGCTGGGCGGTACGTCGGTTGGGCTGGCGCTGTCCGCGGTGATCGCGCAGTGTGTGGGCGCCAATGACTTTGAACAGGTGCGCTATTATACGAAGAAGCTGATGCGCTATTCTTATGTTTCGATTCTGGCGGTGAATCTTTTTATTCTGCTGATTCTGCCGCTCATTATCCGCATCTATAACCTTTCGCCGGAGACGGGGCAGCTGGCAAGACAGGTCATCACCTATCACGCGGCTCTTGCCGTGATCTTCTGGGCGCCGTCCTTTACACTGCCGAACGCGCTGCGCGCAGCCAATGACGTGGCGTTCTGCATGTGGGTCGCGATCGTGTCCATGTGGGTGTTCCGCATTGCTTTCAGCTATGTGCTGGCGAAGTATCTGGGTTTTGGGCTTATGGGCGTGTGGATGGCGATGTCGGCCGACTGGGTCGTGCGCGCGGCATTCTTTTTCTTCAGATATCGGGGCGACAAGTGGGAGAGGATCAAGGCGGCGTGAGAAAGCGGTATGAGAAAAGAAAGATGCTTTACAGCCGCCGCGGGAGGGAGACGGACTATTCCGTCTCCCTCAGTCTTTCCACCACGGATCTGTCTGCCCCAAAGCGGTAGACGGCAAGCGGCAGCAGTGCGCCAAGCGCCAGAAAGAGAGGCGTGATGACGAGCGCCGGCAGCGCCGTGAAGCGGTAGGTGAAGAACCAGAACGTGGAGCCCAGCAGCGACGACACGAAAGGCGCGGTGGCAAGGATCAGCGCGAAAGAGAGAAGAAGCGTGAGGAGCGCGCAGCAGACGCCCTCCCGCACCAGCATCCCCCTGAGCTGCCTGCCGGTCATGCCCACGGACTGCAGCATCGCGAACTCCCGTCTTCTGGTCAGGATGCCGGTGAGGATCGTGTTGAAGAAATTCAGCACGCCGATCATGCCGACGATCAGGCTCAAAGCGCCGCCGGCCAGTAAGAACATGCTGCGCATGGAGGCGAAAGACTGCTCAGCGGTCAGGCGGCTCTCATAGCCGTACTGCGTGTCTTCGCTTCCGGTGAAATCCGCGAGGAAGTCCTCCATCGCCTGCCGGTGCGCCTCGTCCACGTCGAAGGCGTAGTACATGGCATCCGCCGTTCCGGTTGCCTCCCTGTACTGCGCGGTGCTCATGACGAACTCCGGCGCGCCGTAGTAGCGGTAGCTTAAGGGATTCGGCATGGTCACGACGGCGACCACCTCGTAATCCGTGTCGGTGTAGTCCTGCAGGCGGGACTCAAAAGCGCGGTCGTCGTCGAGATACTGCCGTACCTCCTCAGCAGACAGGACGCGGCCCGTCTCGCTGTCGCGGTTCTCATAGGACGCGCGCCGCAGGGTGACGACGTCGCCCACTTTGGCATAGTGGCTATCTTCTATGATCTCTCCGTAATCGCCCGTGGCATAGACGGCGGCGACGGTGTTGTCCCGGGTGGACAGCAGGGACAGGTCGCCGTCCAGCACGGTAAGCTTCGACAGGCAGAAGTCCTCCATGCCGTAGAGCTGGATATTGCTTTGGATCCGCCCCGTCTCGTCCCGGAGGGCGTCCGTGTAGCTTTTTTTCTCCGCTTCGCTGGGATAGTAGGGGGCTTCGCTCTGATTTTTAGCCCAAAATTCCGCTTCATCGGCGACGGGCTCGTAGATGTCCCATGTGCCGTCCAGCAGCATACCGTAGGTGACGCCGCCCTCCGTGACGCCGCCGATGGCGCGGATCCTGCCGATCAGATCGTCGGAGACGGCGTCAAATTGATACGAGATGAGGCTGGGGTTATAGTAGTTGGCGTAGGCCACATGGAAGTCCGAGACGGTGTTCCTGGCCACATATTTCTCCATGTCGAAGCCGCCGGTAAAGGTGACGGTGAG
>CANPZI010000006.1 GCA_947588995.1 uncultured Lachnospiraceae bacterium | reverse complement strand
TACGCTATTTTTCATGCTTGCCCCTCACAACAAACCCTCAATTAGATTGGCAAACCCTCAAAAACTTTGATTATCCATAAAGCCTTATTTTAGTAGGTCTAAAAGAATTGAGTTATCGTAAAATTTCTCTTTCAACCTGACTACATTATAACAAATCATTTCATCACACGCAACAGTTTTTTAGATATTCGGCATTTTTTCCTGATATACGGCATATTCATTGCCCAGCACATCTGTGTTGATCTTATGAATATGGGTTGTTTTGGCTAATCCAACCAGATTTTGTTTGTCAAATTTTGAAGCATCCAGAGGTTTTGTCTCGATGTAATTAAAACTTTTTGGCATGGTTCTGGAAAGATATCTTTCTTTATGCAGCTCACCATCTTTTTCATAGACAATGATATCATTCTTAAAGAAAGAAAACTGATATACATATCCCAATCCTGCCAGATCTTTCCGGCTCTGTCCCGGGGCGATCACTTTGTCCTGCTGCAATACTTTAGTGTATGCGTCCTCATCTATCTTATATCCGTCTTTTGTGCAGATAAAATCCGAATACTTCAGACCGGCCAAATAGTACTTCTCCGTCTTTTCATTGCGATAGACATCCGTCCTGTACGGAACAAGCTGCTCCAGAAAGACTTTTCTGGATCCTTTCTCATGCCCGTATTTATGAGAAATATCGATACAGCTTCCCACTTCACCGTCTTTATATTTGAGGACCTCTACCTTGGGACCGTTATGCTTCTTGGCATATTTTCTGACATAATCTCCTGTTTCTTTTTGATACTCGACAAACGGATTGGCAGCGTCCTGATACTCCTCATAAATCCGCATCAATGACTCCCACGTCTTCGGGTCGTTTCGTTTCATGAGAAAGCTGTCTTCCTTACCCTTTTTTATCTTTTCATCGAAGAGTTTGAAATCATTGTAAATATTTAAAGAATTGATCTTATAGGTCTTGCCGTCCATCGTTCGCGACCCGCGAATCGTCTGATTGCACAGTCCTCTGTTGATCTTACGATCGACATAAAAATGATATTTTATCTCTTGCTGTGCTCTTGTGATCTCCTGACGTATGGCATACCACTTTTCCTCATACAGGAGCTTCTTATAAGTATCGTCGTCAATCAGTTTCTCCGTATCATCTCTCAGGATTTCGCCGGTTTCAAAATCAATGACTTCTCCCTGCAGCTTGTGCCATGCATTATATCCCATCTTGGAATAGGCGATCAGCATCGCATCCACGGCATGATGTGAAAAATCTTCGTCTCTATACTTGTCCAGCTTCAGGTTGACTCTCATCTGATGCGTAAACGCTCCGCGAATAACAGACACTTTCGTCTCCGCGACATTCGCTCTGAAGAAATCCTGCAGGGTATTTAACACCACACGCGAAGCATATGCTGTATCTGTGAGATTTCTATGAATAAAACCCTGCACAACATCTAATTTTGTGATATCTTCCTCAAACAGAAGATTTCTCTTCTTGCCCGGTTTATACGGAAGGCGCAATACCATCTGCCGATATTCCTCATATGCCCATCCGTCCGTTTTGGTATTCAGATATTGATATGGCGTTCTGTTTCCTTTTCTCTGGTTCTCAATGGCATAGACAAGCACCTTATTATTTCTGCTGTCATCCAGCGAAATGGAAAGCGGAATGATGTGATCTACCTCAAACGCGTTTTGATTTTCCACCAGTTCCCGGATATCAATCGCCTTGCCGGAATATAAGCATTTCCCTTCCTGCTCATTCCATAATTTTAGTTTCAAGGCAAGCCCTTTGTGATGCCAAAAATCCTCCTCTTTGATCTCAAGGCCATACTGCTCGCTGATCTTCTTCCTGATGTCTTTGATCTCATTTTCATTCAGGCGCTGCTGCTTTTTTATTCTGTCATTTTCTTCCGCTGAATTTTTATCCCGCGGCATCTCGATGACGATCTCATCAATCAGCGGATATTTTCTGATCAAAGCATTGATAATCTTTACCGCCGCACGGGTTGATCTGACAACCACCGGATTGTATATTTCTTCCGTAAAGACCTCTGTCGGAATATATTTTCTTCCCCTAAAATCGTCGTGTCCTTTCTTAAACACTCCCATTTCCGTGAGAATCTGCATTTGGTTTTTGTTTTCTTCGTACATCGTCGGTATCAGATCTTCCCGCATGACCTTAATGGAAAAAGACTGATATCTGCTAAACAGTGACGAGTTCTTCTTTCGTATGTCTACCAAAGCATTTTTCACTTCCTCCGACAGAGAAAGCGACTGTGGAAGATCAAAAAAACGGTTGTCAAACGCATTTAAGATCTGATCTTTGTCCGTACAGATGGTAAGGACATTGGCAATCGCGTCCAATTCCTTCACCGATAAAGCGTCTACATCAAACCCGACCGTCCCCAGTTCCTTTTTCATTTTTCGATAAGCTTCAAACGTGTGGAAAATCTCCTTTTCACTGGCATCGATCCTTGCACCCTCAAAAGATGTGATCTCTTCTCCAATGACATTTTTAATGATTTTGCGCATATTGACAGCGTTCGATCGCTTGATCGCATCGATAATCTCCACCTTTTGTTCGCGCGTCAAAGATTCCCCATTGACTTTCAGATTATTCAGATCGCTCAGGCAGTTATATTCCTGCGCCGTGTAACTTGCACCCGAAGCCCGCCTTTCACTTGGATACACTGAACAGGTGCCGATCAATTTTTCAAAAATATTCTCTTCTGTAATAAAATGTCCATTCTCATCCCGCTTTGTTGTATATTTTCCGTAATCTGTCCGTGACTTTTCATTGCCGGGTCCGTCATAATACGCTCTCTTACGGTTAAAGAGCTCCATAAAGTCGGCAGCAAAGTCCTCCGTCAATCTGTCGTTATATTGCAGCTGCGTCTCTAAAATTCTGGCGGCCTGTTCACGATATTTACTGACAGTAAACACATTGCTGATCACTGCATCTTCAACCACGCTTTGTCCCCGATAAAAGCCATAGGTGCGCAAACGCTCCAGTTGTATCTCACATGGCAGTTTCGTCGTCAACTCGCTTTGATTCCGTTTGATTCCTTCCGCATATTCAGACGAGCCTTTCACATCTCCGTCTTCTAAGTAGGAGATCCCTCTATGCTTCAGAATTGCCTTCAAAATATCATACAGCTCATCACCGGAAACAGCCTCGGATAATGCCTTGACTTCCGTTTCAACGATATTCAAGATATGAGAATCAGGAATACTGAATCCGTTTGCGAGCCATAGCTTGTTAAAATCCGCTATTCTTGTTTTTCTTCTTCTAGTCAATCTGCGTATACCGCGCATAGAACGTCTTGTCTCATTATTTGCGGCGGTCGCCTCCGAAAATAAATTGACGCCGCTTTCCAAAACGCTATATTCGTCATCTACAACGGCCCAGCCGACAGACGCCACGCCGATATCCAATCCTATTTTGATCCCCATGAGATTACCTTTCACCTTTGTATTTTATTATGTCGTACACGACGTAAACACCGACTATGCTTATTTGAATTGTACCACAAATATAGATGTATTGCAAAATATAAAAATAATCCTGCTTCTTCCCCTTTTCTCTGTAAAATAGTAGGAGACTTGTGACTTTATTTCATTTTCTACTTTGTAATCATTATTCTGCAATAATAGTAATACCTTGTATATCTGTCCTTGCTGTGCGCTTTTGCAATATTTCCATACAGGCTTTTTCCACAGCAGGAGCACTTCAATACACCTGACAGGATATGTGCTTGATCGATATCTTCTGTCTTTTCACTCAGTATCACCTCCCGGAAGCCTTTTCAGACTATCCATGCTGACTAATGACAAGGTTTCCATCTGCTTGAGCGCAAGTTCCCGCAACAATACCAGGCGCTCCGACATCTTTTTACCCTGCCCGATCAACACCGCATTGTAGCTTTCCATGTTGGCGAGTACCAGCAGCTGATTGAGATCCGCATCATCCCGAATATTGCCTTTTCTGCCCGAATTAGCATCCCGCCACTGTTTCGCCGTTCTGCCAAACAACGCGACATTTAAGAGGTCTGCTTCATTCGCATATTTGTATGATATCTGCTCCGGCGTAAGCTCCGGCGGTATCAGATTATCTTTGATTGCATCAGTATGGATGCGGTAATTCAGCTTGGCGATCTCACGGTTCAGATTCCAGTTCAGGGACAGGCGGCTGTTTTCATCATATTTCAGACGTTTGTAATCTTTGATAATATAAAGCTTGAATTCCGGCGATATCCACAATGCAAATTCAAGCGCTATATCCATATGCGCATAAATTCCACCTCCGTATCGTCCGGATTTTGTAAACAGTCCAATGGCTCCCAATTCCTCGTTCCATTTTTTGATAGAAAACACATAAGCATTTGAACCGGCATCCTGTTTAAACGTATCGAATTCGATACGTTTAAACTTGGAATTGTGCAGTGCCTCCCATAGTCCCAAAAACTCTACAATATCTCGGCCACGCAGCCAGTTATGAATCGTAACTCTGGGGTCGATACTTCTGTACCGTGCGATATCTGTCAGCGATACATACTCATTTTCAAAATCTGTTGTGTAAATGTTGATATCGATCCCTTTTGCGTGAATTGTCTCCTTAATAGGTTTTTTCATTTTCTTCATCTCCCAAATAAGACACCACTTGAACCGGGAAACTTACAATATAAAACAAAATCAGTGCAAGTACTCCAATACATGTATTTTAAGAAGCAGCATTAACATATTTTTCTCTCATGCCGCGGTCGAAAATTTCATCCACAAATTGTCATGCATAACACCTTTGATCTAAACCCGTCGAAATCGACGGGTTTAATCTTTCTTACTGTTTTTTAGTAGTTTCTCATATCTGATCTGATACTCTAACAACCGCGGGATATATTTCGGCGGAGTGCGTCTGCCTGCCTCCCAGTCCTCCAGAGTACGGACAGGTATCCCCGTATGAGCCGAAAATTCTTTCCTGTTCTCGCCTGTCTCCTCACGAAGTTCCGTTATCTTTTTTGCTATATCCATATCCATTGTCCTCCACGCATTGCGTTATAGATATTATAGCACATGTTCTGTCTCTTCGCAATGTATGTCCCGCATTTGCATTTCTTTGCGGCGCATATTTGACATCTTATATTTTTCGTCCAAAATGCGGTCTTCATCTATGTTCTATTGCATTGTCTAATTACTATGTCAAATGAAAGTTTTATATATAAAGAAACTGCCACACAAATCGATTTGTGCGACAGTCCTTTATAATTCATATTTTTTGATGTTGAATCAATACTTACAGACTTTTATTCACCCGCTCTGTGTATTTCTTTTTCGTTTGCTTAAGCTTAATCAGGTTTCGTTTCACCAGTTTATTCCAATAAATATATCTTTTCCCTATCAAAGCATATCTGTGAAGTATGGTTATAAATCTGTATCATATCTTCCATCTTTTCTATAAACACTCTGGTCCCCGGATTGCCCACTACAGCAAATGCCTCTACAGCTTTCTTTTCCATTCCTATCGCATTTTCCCTCAAATGAACGCCTTTGTCTTGTAAGAACTCATCAACCGATCCCTCCTTGACTAAAGGAATGCTGCCAATCAACTTTCCAACCGCTTTACCGGCAGTACCTACACCTTTTACGACATTTGCTTCTACTCCAGCATTTCCGAGCTTTTCTAAATACAAAGAACCCTTTTCAAATTGCGTTCTATATGTATCAGACAATTTATGTATCTCATCTTTAATCTTCACGATATATTCTTCCTTAAAATTACCGCTTAGCATAATTTCCATCAATGATGCTAATGAAAATGTATACAACGACAATCTGTAATACTTGAATTTTTTTTCTAAATCGGAAAGCGCTGCATTCACTTTACTTTGAGCCACTATAAGCTGCTTTGACGAAATTGTATCCGTGACTTTTTTCTGGTAAGCGATCATATTCTTTCGAGCACGATTCTGAATATCCATAACTAACTTGTGACTACTTGCCACCGAAAGCTCATTATCCCAGTTATACTTATAATTTGTTACGATTTCCAGCAAAGACTCAACGTCAGCTTCAATTTGAGACTCGTTTTCTACCTCGAGAAATGTGAGTATCTTTTTCTGAGTTTCTTCAATCTCTTTCATATCCTTTTCAATAGAATAGAGTGCTGCTGCCATCATCATCGTAGCAGGATTAAATGCTGCTACTGTTTGTGTTGTAGCTGACAAAGGCACAGCTTCAGCAAGCTGCACCATCTTTGAACCGCCAGCAGCAGTTTTCATTGCACCCCATGCGTTTCCATTTTTTGCCATCTTTAAGGTATCTCCTGCTGCAGCATTGGCCACTCGGAACAAACCATCTGTAGCAATAGACGTCGTTTGCGTAACTGTATTAAAGGCAGGGAGCAATGACGATACGCCAGCCCCTAAAGCAGATAGTTCAGCTATAGGAACACTTAATGCCTTATTACTGTTAATAGAAGTCCTCGCATCCATAAGCAAATTTTCAGTAAGCTCTACCAATCCATTTTCACCGCTAACTGTTTCAAGTTCGTTAGTGTTATTCCCATTTGTTATTTCACTCATATGTAACCTCCGAATTTTTGATAAACTATTGTTTCAAACATGATACCCCGGATTGCCCCCCCCCGGTCAAGTCCCAATTATTCTAACACAATATCCGTTTTTGCCACTTTCGCATGTATCTATGAATCCAAACTGTGGAAATACATATGTAGAAAACGTATCTATAATTTCCATAGATTTCAATTATATCATACAACTATGTTTTTCAAAAAGTTTAGGCAAAATCTCCCCTATCTGCCTTACTTTCTACTGCTTCTTCACTATCAACTCGCTCCACCCCGCCATACTCGCTTTCACTTCAATATATTACTGAACATCGCCTTTGACCAGCAGACTTGCGCACTCTACCCCGCTCGTCCACGGGAACATGTCCACCGCCACGGCCCGTTCCACACGGTAACCTTTCTCCAGAAAAGCCTCCAGATCCCTGACGAGACTCGTCGGTTTGCAGGAGATATAGAGGATATGCGCCACGCCGTAGTCCAGAATTTTCTTCAGTGCTTTCGGGTGCACGCCGTCCCGCGGCGGATCGAGGATAATGACATCCGGTTTCTCTGTAATCTCATCCAATACTTTCAGCACGTCACCCGCGATGAATTCACAGTTATGTAAACCATTCAGGGCAGCATTCTGCCGGGCAGCCTCCACCGCCTCCTCCACGATCTCCACGCCGATGACTTTCTTCGCCACGGGCGCCATGAGCTGGGCGATGGTGCCCGTGCCGCTGTAGAGATCGTAGACGATCTTCCCCGTCTGCTCCGGCGCTGCATCTGCACCCCTCAACTCCGCAGCATCCGTCTGGCCGTCTTGCACTGCCTTTTCTGTATCCGCTTTTTCGTAACGCTTGCCCGCGATATATTTTCCGATATACTCCCGCGCCGTCTCATAGAGTACTTCCGCGCCGAGGCTGTTGGTCTGGAAAAAGGAGAACGGCGAAATCCGAAACCGCAGTCCCAGCAGTTCTTCATAGAAGAAATCCTGCCCATAGAGGATCTCCGTCCCGTCGCTCTGTACCACGTCGGCCTGCGAATCGTTTTTGATGTGCAGAACGCCGACGATCCTGCCCTGCAGGGGCAGCGCGAGCAGGGCATCCCGGAACCCGGCCAGCATCTTTTCCTCCGTCAGGCTGCTTTCGACAGGCGGCACGCCGTCAGCCCGCGCCTGTCCCGCCGCCTCATCGCCGCCTGCCGGCCCTGCCTCTTTCTCACCGCCACGCTTCACGCCGAAGTCTGTCTGGGTCGTCGTCACGAGCGCCGCCAGGATCTCTCCTGTCTTCGCGGCCTTGCGCACGAGCAGATGGCGCAGATAACCGGTGTGGCGCAGGCGGTGATAGTAGGAGATATCTATCCCCTGTCTCTGCAGGCCATCGAAATACGAGAGTGCGCACTGCAAGATCTGACGATAATCCTCATCCACGATTTGGCAGCCCGTCACGGACACGATGTCGTAGAAGCTGCCCCGCTTATGCATCCCCAGCGCCAGCGGCCCGTCTTTTATCTCGTCGCCGAAGCTGAACTCCATCTTGTTGCGATAACCGAAGGGCACGGGACTTGGTTTAATTCCCTCGAACCTGTAAACTTCGCTTCTATTTTTCATTCCATCAAGTTTACATAACTCACCCTCTTCGCATTCCCTCATACCATCGATATCGGAAACAGGTTTACATAATACACCATCCAGCAGCCGTTTCACCTGCGCTTCTTTGATCTTCAGTTCTTCCTCATAGGGCAGCGACAGATACACACAGCTGCCGCACAGGCCGAAATGCGGGCAGGGGCTTGCACACTCCGCCGGTGCGGGCGCAAGCACCCTGAGCAGACGGCCCTCCGCCCGTCCGTGCCGCGCCTTACTGACCACGCACTCTACTTTCTGTCCTGGCAGGGCGTTTTTCACCACGCAGACGCCCTCTCCCGTCTCCACGATCCCTTTGTTTGGAAAATCCGTCCGCAGCACGGTTCCCTCGATCACTTGTCCTTTTTTCATCTTCTCTCCGTCCGCATAAACACAAATGCGAGATGTACGTGGTACATCTCGCTTAAGTTTACATAACTCATGTAATTTCCTGCAATCACTTTCTCCGGGCAACTGCATCTGCTGAGAACTTACTTCTTTTCCTCTTTCTCCTTGGCCGTCTCCTCTTCCTCCTCGTCCTCGAAGAAGTCGTCCTCGAAATCATCGTCAAAGTCGTCGTCGAAGTCCTCCAGATAATCCGGCGTCAGATAGCGGTACACCGCATAGGCGATCGCCGCAACCGCTGCCACCGCACCGATGATGGCGAGTACCCACAGGAGCGTGTTGCTCTTCTTCTCTTCCTCTTTCTTCCGGCCGATGATTCCGTTCACGCCGGAACTTTCCATAATATCGTCCAATTTATTGAGAATCTCTCTTTTGCTCATGGCATAACCCTCTCTTTCTTCATCCCGTTGCCGAAAGCCTCATTGTATATAATATACCACTTCCCGGCACTTTTTACTATACAGATTTCAGAAAAAATAAAAATATTTACACCTTTTCCAGTTTGGCAAAGCCGGCGTACATGATTTTCTGCCCCGCCTCGTCGAACGCCACCGTCACCTGCGCGTCGCGGGGGCCGTCCTCGATCTTCAGCACCGTTCCCTCGCCGTAGCGCGTATGCCGCACTCTGTCGCCGACGTCGTACGCCGGACGGCTGCCTCCCGCGGGGATGAGGGACGCCGCTCCCACCCGCGACGAAGCGCCGGCAATATAGGGCTGGTTCTCCGCCGCCGTGCGTTTCGGTCTGACGACGGCTTTCGGCTTTGATTTTCCATAGGATCCGCCGTATGGCGCGGTCCCCGTGCCCGACTGTACATCGCTTCTGTCTGCCGTCCGCGGCTTATCGAACACTGTGTCCGAAAGGCGTCTGTACGGCGTCTCCTCATAGCCCTGCACCCCTCCAAAAGGCTTACTCTTAAAGAGGCTCTTCTCGCGGGAGTCCTCGCCGTACTCCTCATAGTCGCGTCTCTTCTGTGCGGGCGGCCTGTCGTCCATCAGAAGCGGCGGGATCTCCCTGACGAAGCGGCTCACCGGATTATACTGCGTCTCGCCGCGGATCATGCGCTGTCTCGCGCAGGTGAGTGTCAGGTCGTCTTTCGCCCGCGTGATCCCCACATAGGCGAGGCGCCTCTCCTCCTCGATCTCCAGCGGGTCGTCCGACGTGATGGTCATATAGCTCGGAAAGATGCCGTCCTCCATCCCCGCCAGATAGACATGCGGAAATTCCAGTCCTTTGGCGGAGTGCAGCGTCATGAGCAGCACTTTATTGCCGTTCCCGTCCACTTGGTCGATATCCGCAACCAGCGCCACCTCTTCGAGGAATTCGCTCAGCGTCGCCTCCTCGTGGCTCTCCTCGTAGGCCGCCGCCTTGCTGATCAGCTCGTCGATATTTTCAATCCGATCTTCGGCGTCCTCCTCGTCCGACGCCTCCAGTTCCCGCACATAGCCGGTCGTCTCCAGCACGTCCTTGATCAGTTCTGACAGACTGAAAAATTCCTGCTTGCTGCGAAAGGCCTGCATCATCGTCACGAAAGGCTGCAATTTGGCGCCGCTGCGCCCGATCGACGTGATTCGGTCCGCTTCCCGCAGCGCATCGTAGAAGCTGATCTGCCTCTCGTCCGCGTACTCCTGCACGCGCGTGATGGTCGACGCGCCGATCCCGCGTCTGGGAACATTGATGATGCGCTTCACCGCCACGTCGTCCCGCCCGTTGTCTATGGTCTTGAGGTAGGCCAGGATATCTTTGATCTCCCGCCTGGCATAGAAGTTCGTGCCGCCGACCACATTGTAGGGAATCCCCTCCATGATAAAGCGTTCCTCCAGCAGACGCGCCTGCGCGTTGGTGCGGTAGAGCACGGCGCAGTCCCTGTACTCCGCCTCGTGATTTTTCCGCTTTCCCGCGACATCGGCGGCAATGTACTCCGCCTCCTCATAGGCGGTGTCAAACTGCCGGAAGTGGATGCGGCTTCCCTCTTTTTTCTCCGTCCAGAGCGCCTTGTCCTTGCGCCCGGTATTGTTCCGAATGACGGCGTTGGCCGCGTCCAGCACGACCTGTGTGGAACGGTAATTCTGCTCCAGCTTGATCACGCACGCCTCCGGATATACTTTTTCAAAATCGAGGATATTGCGGATGTTAGCCCCGCGGAACTTGTAGATGGACTGGTCGTCGTCGCCCACCACGCACAGATTCCTGTACTTGTCCGCCAGCAGCCTGATCAGCTCGAACTGCGCCGTGTTTGTGTCCTGGTACTCGTCCACCATGATGTAGCGGAAGCGCTCCTGATAACTGTTCAGCACCTCGCTGTCCGCCCGGAACAGCTCCACCGTCTTCATGAGCAGATCGTCGAAATCGAGGGCGTTGTTCTTGTGCAGCACCGCCTGGTACTCTCTGTACGCCTTGGCGATCCTGCTGCCGTTGTAGTCGTAGCCGTTCTGCAGCTCGTACTGCACGGGGTCGATCAGCTCGTCCTTGGCCGCGGAGATGGCGTTTAAGATCGTCCGCTCCTTGAGCATCTTCGTGTCGATCTGCAGTCTCTTGCAGACGTCTTTCATGATGCCTTTCTGATCGTCCGTGTCGTAGATGGTAAAGTGATTGTCGAACCCGATCCGGTCGATATAGCGCCGCAGGATCCTGACGCAGGTGGAGTGAAACGTGGAAACCCAGATCTGCTCCGCGCCGAAGCCCACGATCTGATCCACGCGCTCCCGCATCTCTCCCGCAGCCTTGTTGGTGAAAGTGATCGCCAGGATGTTGTAGGGCTTCACCCCCTCCTGATCGATCAGATAGGCGGCTCTGTGCGTCAGCACTCTCGTCTTGCCGGAACCCGCGCCCGCCAGGATCAGCACCGGCCCCTGCGTCTGCATGACGGCCTGCTTCTGTTTATCGTTTAGCGTATCGTATATGCTCATTGCCTGATGGTCCTCAAAACAGCTGCGTGCCGCAGTTGCCGCAGAATTTTGTCCCCGTGGTGGGTGTGCCGCAGTTCGGGCAGAATTTCGGTCCCGCACCGCCCGGCTGCGCAGGCTGCTGCGCTGTCCCCGGCTGTGCCTGCGGCTGTCCTGCCGCCGCGCCCGGCTGCATCATCTGGCTGACCGCCTGCTGTCCGAGCGCCATACCCATCTGCAGCCCCACCATATCCGCGGCCACGCTGCCGCCTCTGCCGCCGCCCTGCGCCATGCCGTCCGCAGCCGCCATCTGCGTGTACTTGTTCACGTCTGCGACCATGGACTGTGCCGCCGCTTTCTCCTGCATCTTCCTGACTTCTTCCGGATAGGAGAAGCTCTCGATGGTAAAAGCGGTGATGCCGATGCCCAGCTTGCGCATGTCCGTATCCAGATCGGCCTCAATGCCCTTAGCGATATTCGCGGCATCCGCCTGCAGGTTGAACATATCGTGTCCTTCCCTGCTGATCCAGCCCATCAGAAGCTGGTCGAGGCTCGCGATGATGCGCTCCTTGACATCCTCCACCGTGTAGGTTTGGCGGATGCCCGCCAGTTTCTCGATGAGCACGTCATGGTCCGTCACGCGGCAGTTGAACGTGCCGAACGCGCGGATCGGCATACCGCCCGGAAGCCCCGGCGCCTGTATGTTGATCGCGTTCTTCGTGCCCCATTTCACCAGCAGCTCCTTGGTGTTGATAAACAGCACCTCCGCCCTGAGAGGCGTGTTGAATCCGAACTTAAAACTTTTCAGCGTGGTGAGAAAAGGAATAATCTCAGATTCGATATCGTAGTCGCCGTCTTCCGTAAAGACGCCCTCCACCTTGCCGTTGTACAGAAAGATGGCGTCCTGTCCGGGTCTGATGATCAGGCGCGATCCTTTCTTGATCTCCTGATTCTGCCACTTGTAGAACAGCACGCCCGCGTCGCTCTCGTTCCACTCCACCAGATTGGCGAACTGATTCTTAAAAATTCCCATGCTCTTCCTCCCTTTGCTCTTCTATGGAGTTTATTTTACCATAACCTCTTAACCCTGCACAACCTTTTTCCATGCCGCGCAGGGCCTTGCTACAGCACGGCGACCACGATGCCCGCCACGATGATGAGCGCGCACACCAGCTTGTGCGCCGTGTCTTTCTCTTTGAACAGATAGCGGCCCGCCAGGATCGTCACGATACAGCCGGACTGCTTTAAGAGCGTCATCACGGTGATGCGGCTGCCCTCCATGCCGTTGGCGACAAAGAGTGCCCGGTCAGCGACGACGATCAGCAGGCTGAGAAGCCATACCCACTTGTTGCGCACCGCGCTTCTCAGATCGACGGGCTCACGGCTTACGGGCAGGAAGAGCAGATACATGAGCGCCAGGAAAAAAAGATACCAGAACTGCAGCTGCGCGCTGCTGATATCCCGCATCAGAATCTTGTCAAGCAGTCCCGACACCGCGTTGAGCGCACAGGAGGCAAAGGCCATGACCACATATCCGGCCGCAACTTTCTGCTCTCCGCCCTGTCCCCCTGCGCCCCGCGGCCTGTACTTGAGCAGCAGAAGCCCTGCCGACACGAGAACCAGACCAATCGTCTGCCACAGGCCCAGCGTCTCGTGGAGCAGGGCCACGCCGAACAGCGTCGCAAACATGACGCGCGACAGATCCAGCACGCCGTACAGGCTGATCGGCATCTTCCTGATCGCCCGGAAACTGAACAGCCATGCCAGGAAGATGACAAAAGATTTCAGCGCCACATACGGATAGAACCTCGTCTCCATCCCCATCGCCGCACCCGCCTGCGGCAGGACAATCACAAAAGAGAGCAAAGTGTACATAAACAGTACCTCTATGGTAGAGTTTTTCTCCAATGCTTTCTTTTTTACGATCTCCCTGACGCCTTTTAGTACGCCGTACAGTAAAACCAACGGTATCCACAACATGTTCTCTGTCTGTCCTTATCCATTTTGACTGTCAATTTTGTATATTTGTGCTTTCCTTTTTGGGCAAATGCTGTTATACTAATACAGTACGCGGATATAGTTCATCGGTAGAACGCCAGCTTCCCAAGCTGGAGAGGCGGGTTCGATTCCCGTTATCCGCTCTTTTTTGCGCCCGTTTTTACGGCATCCGGACACTTCTCACGCAGCCGTAACCGGAAGCGCAGCCGGCAATTTCCATGCCTGCCGTTATGCCTGTCTTCTCCGACAGATTTCATCATAGCATTCTTACGGGCAGATTTCAACGCTGCTTTCCTTTCGATACGCTTCACTTTTCCCTCCCTCCCGCATAGGCTATAACAAATGCTTTCATCAAGGTATGCAAAGATGACAAAAAAAATATTGTGTTTGTTTCTTGCGGCCGCGCTCGTCGCCGCCTCCCTCTGCGCCTGCGCCGGGCAGGAGAACGCGGACGGCGGAACGCCCGTCGTCCTGAACGAGGTGGCGCACTCCATCTTCTACGCGCCGATGTATGTGGCCATCGAGGAGGGATATTTTGCCGAGGAGGGAATCGACTTAAAGCTTGTCACGGGCTTCGGCGCAGACAAGACGATGACGGCGCTTCTGTCCGGCGAGGCGGACATCGGCTTCATGGGCAGCGAGAGCACCATCTACACCTACAAGGAGGGCGCTTCCGACTATGCGGTCAACTTCGCGCAGCTGACGCAGCGGGCGGGCAACTTCCTCGTCTCGAGAGAACCGATCGACGATTTTCACTGGGATATGCTGATCGGCAGAGAAGTACTCGGCGGCAGGGCCGGCGGGATGCCGGAGATGGTCTTTGAATTTATCCTGAAAAAGAACGGCATCGATCCCGCGGCGGATCTCTCCATCGATCAGAGCATCGACTTCGGCGCGACCGCGGCCGCCTTTTCCGGCGGGCAGGGCGAGTTCACGGTGGAATTTGAGCCGCACGCCACTTCCCTGGAAGAAAAGGGCGACGGCTATGTGGTCGCCTCTCTCGGAGAGGATTCGGGCTATGTGCCCTACACCGCCTTTTCCGCCAGAAAGAGCTATATCGCAGCACACCCCGAAGTCATTCAGTCTTTCACCGACGCGCTGCAAAAAGGCATGGACTATGTACAGAGCCACACGCCCGCCGAGATTGCCGAGGTTATCGCGCCGCAGTTTGCGGAGACAGATCTTGAGACAATCACAACCATTGTGGACCGCTACGCCTCGCAGGACACGTGGAAGAGCGACCTGATCTTCGAGGAGGACAGCTTCGATCTGCTGCAGAATATCCTGGAGGAAGCCGGAGAACTGGACGGCCGCGTGCCCTACGCCGATCTGGTGGACACCGCTTACGCGCAGAGAGCCGCCCACTAAGCAAGCCGGCTTGCTCATTGCTCGCATAACGAAACGAGACACGCTTTGCGAGTTTTGCTCGCGTAAAAAGAGGAGTGCCGATCCGCCGGGCGGTTTTCGGGAACTCCTCTCTTTTTGTCTGTTATGGATTCTGCCTGTTTGTTATGCGAGATTCGCCATCAACTCTTCCAGCGCGTCCACCACATCCTGATACTGCGCCAGCACGTCCTCCACTTTCTCGTCCACGAGCTGCAGATTATTCTCCTTGACCGCAAATTCCTGTTCCTTGGCAGCCTCAGACAGCTTGATCGCGCCGATGGACTTCATGGCGTTTTTCAGGCCGTGCATCTCTATGCCGTAACGCTCGAAATCTTTTCTCTCATAACAGTCTTTCAGAAGCGGCAGCTTCTCCTTGCCTTCCTCCAAAGCCGCCTCCAAAACCTCCACGTAGATTTCCTCATCTCCGGCGCACAGCGCGATCCCTTCCTCGACGTCGAAGCCTCTCTTTGCCAAATCTTCAATCGTATGAACCGGTTCCATCCTAAACCTCCCTAAGTTTCCGTCTATCCTTAGACACGGTGTGACAGTTTTGTACCTGCTCAGGTTGTAGTCACCGTGTCTGCACGGTGTGTCAAGCTTGTACCCGCTCAGGTTGTAGCCACCGTGCTCGCACGGGCTTCCTGCTTTGTGCCTGCGCATGCTTACCAGCCCGTGCTTACCAGTATAGCACTTAACCTTCGTCTTGGCTAGCGCTTTCCTGTTTTTTTGCTTTTTTGTGCTCGGCCTTATCCCTGCCCTCCGCCATTCCGTCGATCATCTTTTCGATCAGCAGCTTCTTCATATAGACGTCGAAGCCGAGCATACAGATGAACGAGAATGTCCGCAGAAACTCCCTGCTCTCCTCGGGCGCATCCGCAAAAGTCTGCTCCGCGGTTTTGAACTTATCGACAATATCCGCTTTCAGGGCATCCGTCTGCGCCCGCTCTAAGCCGAACACTTCCTCGTACACCGCCTGCAGGTCGAATTCTCCGTCCGTATGGAAGAACTTCTCCGTGATCGGCTCCAAGAGCTGCTGGATATCACTGATCGACAGGATACCTTTATAATAGTAGATAAAAATCAGCAGAAGCACATGCTCCTTGCTGTACTTCTTCTTGACCGGCGGCGGCAGCAGATCGTTCTTGGCGTAATTGTTGATCATCGTCTTCGTCAGGATCTTGTCTTCTCCGGGATTGCGCGTAGATCGCTTCAGGTGCGTCTCCATAAAAGTCGTCACCTGATCCATATACAGGTCGATATCCGGAATATCCTCCGATTTGATATACACGATCCTGTCCATGCTTGCCAGTATGCTGTCGAGCAAATTTTCCGTGTTGATCGTCATAGCCTCGCCCTTCTGCCCCTCAGAGCCGCATCGTTTCCGTATATGTTTCATTATATAGTTTTTATTACTACATGGCAAGCACTTTGTCTGCCGTCAGGCTGGCGGCTGCCCATTTACAAATTCTGTTTTCTGTGTTATATTCATACATAACAGTGGTAAAGTTTTAACGTGTGAAAGTGCCGGCATACGACCTTGTGTGTGCGGCCAAAGGAGATGCCTATGAATAAGAAACTGAAAACCGATGCCGTAGACCGATTGTTTGATGCCGTCCTGTGCCTGAAAACCAGAGAGGAGTGCTACAACTTCTTTGAGGATCTGTGCACGGTCAACGAACTGCTCTCGCTCTCACAGCGCTTCGACGTGGCTGCGATGCTCAAAAGCGGCCGGACTTATCTGGAGATTGCGGAGAAGACCGGCGCGTCCACCGCGACAATCAGCCGCGTGAACCGTTCGCTCAACTACGGCAATGACGGCTATGACATGATACTGGAGCGTCTGAAACAGTCATAGACCGGTCAGCCGTCGATATTGATCAGTTCCATCGGATCGATGTACTTGTCGTCGTAAGTGATCTGATAGCCCAGCTCCGTGTTGTCCTCGCCGATCACATAGAGGATGGCGCCGCGCACCACTTCGTCGCCCTCCTTGATCATCACATCTCCGTCATTTCGATAGATCGTGTTGTAACCGTTGCCGTGATCTATCCTGATGCAGTGCAGATAGGTGGTGTCGGACGAGACGGAGACTACCGTGCCGTCCGCTGAGGCGATGATGCTGCTGCCCTCGCTGCCGGTCAGCTTGACCATCGGTTCCTCGCCCTCCGTCTCCTCCAAGGACGCCGACGCGGACATCGGAAAGCCAACCGGCATGTGTGCCTGCGCTTTCTCCTGCTCCAGCGCCTCCTCTTCCTCCACTTTCATATTGATGGTATCGCTTAAGATCGTCACCTTGTCATTCAGTTCTTCCCGCAGAGCGACAAGATCGGCATTCTCCTCGGTGAGAGCCTCGTTCTGCGCAGTGAGTTTCTGAATGCTCTCGCTCTGCGCCTCGATCTCCTCCTGCAGCGATCTGTTCTGCATCCTGCCGACAAAACAGATCAGCGCAAGGATCAGCACGACCGCCGCCACAAGAAGCGCTGCAGTCTCCACCGCCGTCGGCCCGATGCCCAGCTGCCGGATTCTGCCTTCTTTGGAATCGGCAAAGAGCATCAGCATATAATTCACTTTTCTCTTTTTCTTTTTATTTGCCGTTTCGTTTTCGTTCAATGATAAATACCTCCGATGCTCTAATCATACCATAATCATCATACAAATGGCAATATTTGTTTACATAATATTCTTTTTCGCGCGTCTGCACGCCGAAAACTTATGTAAAAACCGCAAAACAGTGCTTTACATTTATAAGGACATGTGCTATTCTATGAATGTTGACACAATAAGCAACACATTCATAATTTTTTGGAGGTATGTACTATGAACAAAGGTACAGTAAAATGGTTTAACAACCAAAAAGGATACGGCTTCATCTCCGATGAGCAGGGCAACGATGTATTCGTTCATTACTCCGGACTGAACATGGAAGGCTTCAAATCCCTTGAGGAGGGCGCTTCCGTTGAGTACGAGGTAGTAAACGGAGAGAAAGGTCCTCAGGCCGTAAATGTAACAAAGTTATAAGATACATCGAACTTATAACACTATAATCAGTATCACGATGTGCCTGTTCTTAAATATAAATGATGAATTTTATTTAGAATTTGCAGTATTGTTGTATGACGGATTAGAAAAAACCTGCCTATCGATCATAGGCAGATTTTTTTTGCTTAGTTTACCGCTGCCAGCACATCCTCGAACTTCATCGGGCCGCCGAACAGATCAAGCGCACTGCCGACGGTCACATGCACCCTGTCCCTGCCGAGTTCTTTTAGCAGGCGCAGATCTTCGAAGCTGTGCACGCCTCCGGCGTAGGTGACGGGAATCCTGCCCCAGCTGCCCAGAAGCGCCGCCAGCTCCTCCTCGATGCCGTTCGCTTTTCCCTCCACATCCACCGCATGGACGAGAAACTCATCGCAGTATGCCGAAAGTTCATCGAGCGTGCGCGCCGTCAGTTCCGTCTCGGTATACTTCTGCCATCTGTCGGTCACAATAAGATAGCGGCCCTCTTTCTTCCGCACGCTTAAATCGAGTACCAGATTTTCCCTGCCAACCGCGCGCACCAGCTCACGCAGCCTGTCATACTGCACCCGGCCGTCCCGAAACACATAAGAAGTGACAATCACATGGCTCGCCCCCGCCCGCAGATACTCCGCCGCATTCTCAGGCGTGATGCCTCCGCCTGCCTGCAGTCCGCCCGGATAAGCCGCAAGCGCCGCCATCGCCTGCGCTTTCGTCTTTTCATAGTAAGGAGAATCGGCGGCGTTCAGCAGGATGACATGGCCGTTTCGGATGCCGTGTGCACGGTACAGCCTCGCATAGAACGCGGCGTCCTGCTCGGAGACAAAATTTTCCAGCGCGCTGTCCGCTTCATCTTTCAGGCTGCCGCCTACGATCTGCTTGACACTTCCGTTATGGATATCGATGCAGGGGCGAAATTCCATTTTTTCCCATCCTTTCCGCGGGCCCTCACAAAGCCGTGCCCGCCTCTGTTCGTGCGCCGTCCGGTGCGGACGCGCGCCGTGCATATTTTCCTTTCCATCAGACATAATAACATAGGAGCAGATGTTTTTGCACAAAAACATTCTGTCCTTTTCAACAGATTCTTATTTCAGCAGAATAAAAAAGGAGGCAGTTATGAAAAAGATAAAAGCGTTACTACTGGTCTCTCTGATGACCCTGTCCATGACGCTGACAGCCTGCGGCGGAACCAGGGGTTCTGCGAACGGCGGCGCTGACGCGGCTGGCAGCGGCACGGCCGCCGGACAGAATATCGCGGACGATAACGCGGCAGACAAGGCAGGAGACGCCATGGACGGCACGGCGTCCGATGTGCGGGAAGCCATGGACGAAAACAAAACAGACAACGAGAACGTCAACGATGTGACCGCGGGCGACACCGCAAACGGCGGCTCGCTGTTAAATGACGTGGGCGATGCGGCAGGCGATGTCGGAAACGCCGCAGCCGACATGATCGACGACGCAGCCGAGGGCGTTGAGAATGCAGTTGACGACGTGACGGACCGGGCTGGCGATACGACAGCGGATTCCGATACAGACACACACAGCGCATCCTCCGGCCAATAAGCGCATACAAACGCATAAAATCCGTCCCACCTAAACAGTAGGACGGATTTTATCCGCTCTCTGCGCTATGTCTGCCTGTCATACCGTTCCGTGATGATGCCGTCCCTGTATGCCTGCAGCAGTTCCTCAAGCTGATGGATGCTCTCCCGCAGCTCCGCACCGATATCCGTATCGGCGATCTTCTGCCGCATACTGCTCGTCTCCAGAATGATGGAGTCCGAGAAGATATCCGACTCGTGCAGAATCGCCGCCTCTGTGGACTCGAAAGGCTCGTGCGCCACGAGGCGCATGCCGTGGGAATTGACCACCAGCGTGTAACCGGCGATTCCCGTCTTATCCTGATACGCCTTGGAGAAGCCGCCGTCGATGATAAGCAGCTTGCCGCCGCACTTGATGGGCGACTCCCCTTTTTTTCGCTCCACGGGCACATGCCCGTTGACGATGTGGGAGTGCTCCTCGTCCAGCCCGAACTCCTGAAAGATGCGCCCGATCACCTCCTCATTGTCGAGAAGCTGATAATAGCTGTTCTTCGTCTCTTTCCGCATCGTCTCGTCATCCAGAAAATACCGCTCGAAAGTGGCCATCTTGTCCTTGCCGAACACGGGAGAATTGGGCCCCGTCCAGAGATACCAGATGATATCCTGTCCCTTTAACTTTTCTTTCAGGTCATGGTTGGCGTAATAACCCCTGCGGGCGTAATGCTCCAGCACGTCGTACAGCGCCTTGCCGCTGTATTCCTCCCCGTACACGTTGACCTTGTTAAAATTGCCTTCCGCATCCATGGGCACGCAGCCGTGATAGAGCAGGTTGGAGTTGTGGATCTTGTACAGGCCGCCCTTGGAAAAGAGGAACCTGACATGCTTCTGCAGCTTCTCGCACTTGACGAAAGCCAGTCTGAGCCGTTCCATGACCTGCTCTTCCTCCGCCGTCAGCTCATAAGGGCGCTCCCTGTTGACCGTCGGGAAATCCACATCTTTCATGGGATAGGAGACGCCGTCTATCACCAGTGCCTTATGCTCATAGTCGATCTTGTCCAGCAGCAGCCTGTCCGCCATGCCGAACTCCGGCCTGCGCATGATCAGCTGCCCCTCCAGCTTAAACTGGATCATGGTGATGGCCTTGTGGATTTTCATATCCAGGCTTAAGTCTTTCGTGTCGTAGTCGGTGTTGTATTTGATTGCAAAAGCGCTGCAGTCAGTGTCTTTGTAGACGTCCAGCGCAAACGTGGCCAGCGGGATCAGGTTGATACCGTAACCCTCCTCCAGCGTGTCCAGATTGCCATAGCGCGCCGCCATCCTGATGACGTTGGCAATACAGGCGAGATGGCCGCTTGCCGCGCCCATCCAGGCGATATCGTGATTGCCCCACTGTACGTCCACGGAGTGATAATGGCACAGTGTGTCCATGACGATGTGCGGCCCCGGCCCTCTGTCGTAGATGTCCCCCACAATATGGAGATGATCGATGACCAGGCGCTGAATCAGATTGCTCAGCGCGACGATGAACTCCTGCGCCCTGCCGATCCTGATGATGGTGTGGATGATCTCGTTGTAGTACGCCTCCTTGTCCTGAATCTCCGCTTTCTCCGTGATCAGCTCCTCAATAATATAGGAGAAATCCGCCGGCAGCGCCTTGCGCACCTTGGAGCGGGTGTACTTGGAGGAGACGCGCTTCGTGATCTGCACCAGCCTGTGCAGCGTGATCTTGTACCAGTCCTCGATGGAATTTTCGTCCTCCTCGCGCAGCACCAGATCCAGCTTCTCCTGCGGATAGTAGATCAGCGTCGCCAGACTCTTCTTGTCCTTGATGCTCAGCGTGTTGCCGAACTCCTCGTCGATGGTGCGGCGCACGGAGCCGGAACCGTTCTTCAGGACATGGTTGAACTGCTCATACTCGCCGTGTATGTCCGTCATGAAGTGCTCCGTCCCTTTCGGCAGATTCAGGATCGCCTGCAGATTGATGATCTCCGTGGAAGCCGCCGCGATAGTGGGATACTGCTTGGCCAGGCTTTTCAGATATTTTAACTCTAACTCGTCCATGAATTCCTCCGCTGCGCGTATAATCTATCATTTTACGCGAATAATCCGTAGTTTTGTTCAAAACTCTTACCTATTGGTATAGTTTTGCCCTTTCATTCGGGCGCTCTCTTCTGCCCGTTCAAAGCGCACGCTTTCAGCCGTTAATCACGTCGCTCATGTCATACAGCCCCGCCGGCTTGCCCGCCAGGAACTTCGCCGCCTGGATTGCGCCCTTGCCGAACACGGCCTTGGAATAGGCCCTGTGGGAAAAAGTGACGACCTCGTCCGCCCCGGCGAAGATCACATCGTGATCTCCCACGATCGTACCGCCCCTGACCGCGCTGATACCGATCTCCTGTCTCGCGCGCTTCTCCCGCACCTGACTTCTGTCATAGACATAGCGGTACGCGTTGTCCAGCTCCCCGTTGACGGCATCCGCCAGTGCCAGCGCCGTCCCGCTGGGCGCGTCCACTTTCTGGTTGTGATGCTTCTCCACAATCTCGATATCGAAACCTGCCGGCGCGAGAATCGCCGTCGCATCTTTCAGCAGTTTCAACAGCATGTTGATGCCCAGGGACATGTTCGCCGACTTTAAGACCGCCACCTTGCCGGAGGCCTCTTTCACCCTGGCGAGCTGCTCCTCAGAGAGTCCCGTGGTGCACAGCACACAGGGAATCTGCCGCTCCACGCAGTAGTCGAGCAGGTTGTCCGCGGCAGCCGCGGCGCTGAAGTCGATGACGGCATCCGCCGCCACATCACAGTCGCCGATGGCCGTAAATACCGGATACGGATTGTGACCGTCGTCACGGGCATCCACACCCGCCACAATCTCAATCCCGTCGTCCGCCGCGATCAGATCCGTGATGGTCTGGCCCATCTTGCCGTTACAGCCGTGCATAATCACTCTTGTCACCGTGTTACCCATTGTCACACTATCCTCCATTCGCTTTGCCGTATTGATAACGAAAAGTGTCTGCCGGAGATGACGACACCACCGGCAGACAGCTTAACTTCTCTATAAGATCCCGTAATTCTTCATCGCCCGCTTTAAAGTTTCCACATTCTTCGGCTCCATCTCCGAGAGCGGCATGTGCAGCGGTCCCACATTCTTGCCCATCAGGTTCATGGCCGTCTTCACCGGAATCGGATTGACCTCGCTAAAGAGTGCGTCGGACAGCTCGATCAGGCGCATCTGCTCCCTGGCGCTGCCGGCCACGTCGCCGTCAAAGAACAGTCGGCACATATCGTGTACCTGCTTCGGCGCCACATTGGAAACTACGGAAATCACACCGAGTCCGCCCATCGACAGAAGCGGCACTACCTGGTCGTCGTTGCCGGAGTAGAGGTCAATCTTTCCCTGCGCCAGAGACATCAGCTTCACCACCTGAGAGATGTTGCCGCTGGCCTCCTTGATACCCACGATATTGCTGACCTCCGTGCACAGCCTTACGACCGTCTGCGGCAGGATATTGCAGCCCGTCCGGCTCGGCACATTGTAGAGAATGATCGGCAGCTTCACCGCGTCGGCAATCTTCTTGTAGTGCAGGAAAAGTCCGTTCTGGGTCGCCTTATTATAGTAGGGCGTCACCACCAGCAGCCCGTCCACACCGTACTTCTCCGCCTCCGTGGAGAGATACACCGCCGTGTCCGTGCAGTTGGAACCCGTACCCGCGATGACGGGGATCCGGCCTTTCACTTTTTCCGCGCAGAACCGGATCAGATCCAGATGCTCCTCATGGGTCAGCGTGGAAGCCTCTCCCGTGGTGCCGCACACGATGATCGCATCCGTGCCGCCCGCGATCTGCTCCTCCACCAGCTCCTCAAACTTCTCATAATTGATGCTTCCGTCCTCGTGAAACGGCGTGACAATCGCCACACCCGCTCCCTTAAAAATTGCCATACTCGCTCCTTCCCGGGGTTTCAGGGTTTTCATGTTTGCGAATAAGCAGACTCGCAACTCTGCTTATTCGCGCAACGAAGCCGGCCACACAGGGCCGGCTTTGATTTTCATAAACCGATAGCGCCCCATCCTTAGATGACAGTCACACAGTTCTTAACTGTGCGCCCAAGGCAAGAGTCCGCAGATTACTCTTCCTTTCGGCGTCCTCCCCTTTCACGGCCCCTCCTCTGTGTCTGCCACATACGAGCCGTTACTGATGAAGCACGCAACCTCTATCTCTTTATTTTGTTGCCATCATCATAGCACCATAGCGGGTTGTCTGTCAACCGTCTACTCCCATATTTTAAACTGCATGGTTTCCACTTTCGTCACCTCGTCCGCCAGGAAACAAGCCTCATCGTTCATGGAAATCCCCGTCATAATGATCTCCATGTCCTCCGGCTTGGACGCAAGCAGCGTCTTGAGCTCCTCCACGGTAATGATACCGTTGTCGATTAAGCCCAGGACCTCATCCAGAATCAGCAGGGAGCACTCACCCGTATTCATCACTTTCTTGGCGAAATTCAGGCCGTTCCTGATGTTCTGGCACTCTTCCGTCTGCCGCTCTTTCGCCAGATTCTTGAAATCCTCCTCGGACTTCTCGAAGCGAAAAATCTTGATCTCCGGCTCCAGGCGCTTCACGAATTCCGATTCCGTAAGCCCCCGCCCTTTCAGAAACTGTATAATCACCACGCTGCCGCCTCTGCAGGCGGTCTGTACCGCTCTCCCCAGCGCCGCCGGAGATTTGCCGTGGCCTTCGCCGCTATAGATCTGAATCATGCCCTTTTTCATAGGAATTCTCACCCACACCCCGTGTTATGTATTTGGCCTTTGACTGCGTCAATCATAGCACAAATGTGATTCCCGTGCAACTTCTCCCGTAAATTTATCTCTCAGGCCTCCTCTTCCACGATCTCCAGCTTGCTGACGGAGACTTCGTAGGCCACTCTTCTCTCCAATTGATCCTCTGCCAGTTTCTTCATATATTCTCTGCTCTGGATGCGTCCCCAGATGGCGCAGCGGCTTCCCACCTCGAAGCTGCTGGCAAATCTGGCATTGCGTCCCCAACAGATACAGGGAATGTAATCGGATTTTCCATAAGGCCTGTTTACGGCCAGCAGCAGATCCGCGATCTCCCTCCCAAGCGGCGTCTTGCGATAAATCGGCGCCTTGCAGATATAGCCGTCCAGAAAGATCTGATTCGTCCTGGCGCTCTCCGGAATCTCGTCCACGAACTCAATCTCCCTCGCGAACACGGACAGCACCAGCCTGTTTTTTCTCTCCTCATGCCTGTTATAGGAGCGGAACTGTCCCGTAATGCTGATTTTCATACCCTTGTAGTCTTCGTTCACGTCGAGGAGCCGCTCCGATACCATCACCGGAATGATATCCCTGGAATCGCTCAGGCGATCCACACTGATGTCCACCATATAGAAGCCCTCTCCGAAAATCTCGTGGCTGAAAGTGAAATCGCTCACAATTTCCCCTATGATCGCCGCCTGGTTGTTTTCAATCACCTTATCCGTCATGTTTTTCTCCCTTCTACCCTTTTGGAACCGTCTCTTTATGGCTGCCCATAAAAATTCCTTTATAGTATTGTAATATCACTATATAAAAAATCGGCGCAAAATAGAACTGTAATGGGTCGCGCAAATCTGCCGGAAAAGGTCGAAAAAAGGAAAAACGGCAAAGCAGGCGGGCCGCCGTGCCGCGCGCACTTGCATCCCCCATAAGATAGTGTTATACTAATTCAGTTTGGAAAGAATTTTGTTGCAGGAAAGGCACGGTAAGACAATGAACACGACAAGAGAAGACGTCAGGAATATAGCGATCATCGCCCATGTAGACCACGGCAAGACCACACTGGTGGACGAGCTGTTAAAGCAGAGCGGCGTATTCAGGGAAAATCAGGAAGTGGCCGAGCGCGTCATGGACTCGAACGATCTCGAAAAGGAGCGCGGGATCACAATCCTGTCCAAGAACACGGCGGTCATGTACAAGGGCGTGAAGATCAACATCATCGACACCCCCGGCCACGCGGATTTTGGCGGGGAGGTAGAGCGCGTCCTCAAGATGGTCAACGGCGTCATCCTGGTGGTGGACGCTTTCGAGGGCCCCATGCCGCAGACGAAATTCGTGCTGAAAAAGGCCCTGGAACTCGATCTGTCCGTCATCGTCTGCATCAACAAATGTGACCGGCCGGAAGCCAGACCCATCCAGGTGGTCGATGAAGTGCTGGAACTTCTGATGGATCTGGACGCCAACGACAAGCAGCTCGACTGCCCGTTTGTCTACGCCTCCGCCAAAGCCGGCACGGCGAGCACGCAGCTCACCGTCAAGGGAAAGGACATGACGCCGCTCTTCGACACGATTCTGGAGCACATTCCGGCGCCCGAGGGCGACCCCGACGCGGGCACCCAGATCCTCATCAGCACCATCGACTACAACGAGTATGTAGGGCGCATCGGCGTGGGCAAGGTGGACAACGGTTCGATCAGCGTCAACCAGGAGGTGGTCATCGTCAACCACCATGACCCGGACAAGCTGCAGAAAGTCAAGGTCAGCAAGCTGTATGAGTTCGACGGTCTGAACAAGGTGGAAGTAAAAGAGGCGGGCATCGGCTCCATCGTGGCCATCTCCGGCATCGCGGACATCCACATCGGCGACACGCTCTGCTCGCCCGAAAACCCGAAGCCCATCCCCTTTCAGAAGATTTCCGAGCCGACGATCGCCATGCACTTTATCGTCAACGACTCGCCGCTTGCCGGGCAGGAGGGCAAATACGTGACCAGCCGGCATCTGCGCGACAGGCTCTTCCGCGAGTTAAATACCGATGTGTCCCTGCGCGTGGAGGAGACGGATTCGACAGAGACGTTCAAAGTCTCCGGGCGCGGGGAACTGCATCTCTCCGTCCTGATCGAGAATATGCGCCGTGAGGGCTATGAGTTCGCGGTCAGCAAGGCGGAAGTTTTGTACAAGACGGACGAAAACGGCAAAAAGACGGAACCGATGGAACTGTGCTACATCGACGTGCCCGAAGAATTCTCCGGCACGGTCATCGAAAAACTGAGCCAGCGCAAAGGCGAACTGCTCAATATGGGTGTGGCCTCCGGCGGCTACAGCCGTCTGGAATTCTCCATCCCCTCCCGCGGCCTGATCGGCTACCGCGGCGAGTTCATGACGGACACGAAAGGCAACGGCATCATGAACACCATCTTCGACGGCTACGGCCCCTACAAGGGCGATATCCAGTACCGCAAACAGGGCTCGCTGATCGCTTTCGAGGCGGGCGAGGCCATCACCTATGGCCTGTACAACGCCCAGGAGCGCGGCACGCTCTTCATCGGCCCGGGCACGAAAGTCTACTCCGGCATGGTGGTCGGCCAGAACGGGCGCGGGGAGGATATCGAGCTGAATGTCTGCAAGAAGAAACAGCTGACCAACACCCGCTCTTCCAGCGCGGACGAGGCGTTGCGTCTCACGCCGCCGAAAATCTTAAGTCTGGAACAGGCGCTGGAATTCATCGACACGGATGAACTGCTGGAGGTGACCCCGCAGAATCTGCGCATCCGCAAGAAGATTCTCGATCCCACGCTCCGGAAGAGAGCCGCGATCTCCGCGGCTGCGAAACAGCAGTAGCGCTCAGCCGCGCGCCGCGGCAGGGATCCGAAACGGGCAAAGCTCACGCCAGCCCCAGCACGATCGACGCCACCCGAAAATAGATCAGCAGAGAGATGGCGTCCACGATCGTCGTGATGAACGGACTCGCCATAACGGCCGGGTCCATTCCTATTTTCTTGGCTAACATCGGCAGCGTGGCGCCGACGAACTTCGCCACCACCACCGCGATCAGCAGCGTGACGCAGACCACAAATGCCACCGCCACGCTCACCTTGTCGAACCAGAGCAGCCGCAGGAAATTGCACAGCGCCAGTGTAAGACCGCACAGCACGGCGGTGCGGATCTCTTTCCACACCACGGTGAACCAGTCGCTAAACTCGATCTCATCCAGGGACAGGCCGCGGATGATGATGGCGCTGGCCTGGCCGCCGGCATTGCCGCCCGTGTCCATCAGCATCGGGATAAAAGCGGTGAGCACCACATACCGGCTCAGCGCGTTTTCAAAAGAAGTGATGATCCTGCCCGTAAAGGTCGCCGAGATCATCAAGAGCAGCAGCCACGGGATCCTTTTCTTATACGCGTCAAAGATGGAGGTTTTCAGATAAGGCTTATCCGACGGCATCACGGCCGCCATCTTCTCGATATCCTCCGTAGTCTCCTCCTCCATGATGTCCACCACGTCGTCCATCGTGATGATGCCCACCAGCCGGTCTTCATTGTCCACCACCGGCATCGCCGTGAACTCGTACTTGCGGAACATCCGGGCGACCTCTTCCTGATCCATCAGCGTGTGCAGGGAGACGACGTTCTTATGCATGATGTCGCCGATGACATCCTCCGGCTCGCTCAGCAGCAGATAACGGATCGCCACGGTGCCGACCAGGGTTCTCTTATTGTCCAGCACATAGCAGATATTGATCGTCTCGCTGTCCAGCCCCATCTTGCGGATCCGCTCGATCGCCTCTTCCACGGTCTGGTTCTCCTTGAGGTCGATATACTCCACGGTCATGATGCTGCCGGCGGAGTCTTCCGGGTAGCGCATCAGATGATTGATCGCCTTGCGGGTGTCGGTACTGGTGTTCGCGATCAGCCGCTTCACAATGTTTGCCGGCATTTCCTCCATCAGTTCCTTGGCATCATCCGACATCATGTTGTCGATGATGGTACCCGCGTCCTTGTCGGAGAGCGAAGTGATGACGAGCTGCTGCAGGCCGATCTCCAGATAGGAAAACACGCTGGCCGCCATATCTTTGGGCAGAATCCGGAAGATCTTCACGATCTCCTCCTCGTCCATATCTTCTATATAGTCGGCAATATCCGCGTCGTTTAACTCCTGCACCGCGTGCCGCAGCTTCGTGTACTGTCCTTTCCTGAGAAGTTCCAGTATCTCTTCCTTGCCGAAATCTGCATAGCTGTCGCAGGCTTCCCTCTCCTGCGCTGTCTCAGCCTCCCTGACTACCTGTGTGCCGTTTTGCAATTCCCTGTTCTCGCTCATGACTCTCCCCCAGCACCATGCTTCAACCGGTTACTCTCTCTTATAATACAGCGGCTCGGAGACGGCAATCTGCGCCCGTCCCGCCGTCGCCTCCGTGATCTCTCCCACCACGGCATTCCTCTCCTCACAGGGCACATGGAAACGCAGCGTCACCTCTCCCGCGTAATCCGCCTCGGCGGAAATTCCCCTCAAGCCCAGCAGGTACTGTATCCTGCCGACACCGTTATAGTCCGTCACCACTTTCACTTCATGTCCTCTGCACATGTCTCTCACGACACTCGCCGCGAGCCCCGCCTGCGCCGCCCGGGTGTAGGCGCGCACCAGGCCGCCCGTGCCGAGCAGCGTCCCACCGAAATATCGGGTCACGACAATCACGGCGTCCCTGAGCCCCGCCGAGAGAAGTACATCCAGAATCGGCCGGCCCGCCGTCCCCGACGGCTCGCCGTCGTCGGAGAAGCGCAGCGTCTGCGCGTCGCCGCCGATCACATAGGCGTAGCAGTTGTGCCTCGCGTCCCAGAATTTCTTCCGCTTTTCCTCAATGAAAGCGAGCGCCGCCTCCTCCGTGGCGGCAGCCGCCGTATGCGCGATAAAGCGGGACTTCTTCTCCTCGATCTCCCCGCTGCCCCCGCGCGCAATGATTTTGTATGGTGCAAACTCTCTGTCGGTTTCCATCTTCACTCCGTCTTCGCGCAGGCCGCATCCCGCCGGAACGGCATTTCCCCCTGCGCTCTTCTATACTACTACCCCGCACGCCCGCGCGTCAAGCGCAAGCCGCATGTATAAAAGCGCCGCAAACGGTGAACAATCCTTGATGGATTCCTTAATCTATTCTTAAGGAGCAGAAAAAAACTTTATTTCACCGGTAAGATTTGCTATAATGCAAGATAGGTCAATGGAGCGCGCAAACGCTCCGGAATGGAGAATCTTATGAATTACGGAAAAAGAGGGGTCCGCAAAAAACAGCAGGCGCTTCACGCCACGTCCAAAAAATGGACGAGGAAGATCGCCTTTACTTTTGTACAGGTATTCCTGATCTGTGCCATCGGCGCGGGAATCATCGGCGTCAGCGCGGGAATCGGTCTTTTTAAGGGCGTCCTGGCGACCGCTCCCGACATCGGCAACATCGACGTGACACCGACCGGCTTTTCCACTTTTGTGTACGACCTTGAGGGCAACCAGACCGCGAAGCTGGTATCCACCGACTCCAACCGCATCCCCGTCACCATCGACATGGTTCCGCAGGACTTACAGGACGCTTTCGTGGCTGTCGAGGACGAGCGTTTCTATGAACACAACGGCATCGACATCAAGGGTATTGTCCGCGCCGGCTACGTTGCCCTGACAAGCGGAGATTTCTCACAGGGCGCCAGCACGATCACCCAGCAGCTTCTGAAGAACAATGTCTTCACCGACTGGACGAGCGAGGAAACCCTGGCGGACAAATTCAAGCGTAAATTCCAGGAGCAGTATCTCGCGCTGGAACTGGAAAAAGTCATGAGCAAGGAGGATATCCTGATCAACTACATGAACACGATCAACCTGGGGCAGAATACCCTCGGCGTACAGGCGGCCTCCCTGCGCTATTTCGACAAGTCCGTCAGCGACCTGACCCTGTCCGAGTGCGCGGTCATCGCCGGCATCACGCAGAACCCTTCCAAATATAACCCGATCACGCACCCCGACAAGAATGCGGAGCGCCGTGACAAGGTGTTAAAAGATATGAAAGATCAGGGCTACATCACGCAGGAGGAGTACGACGAGGCGAAAGCCGACGACGTCTACTCCCGCATCCAGATCGCGGACTCCGAGAACGACGATACCACTGTCAATACATATTTTGTGGATGCGCTGACAGACGACGTTCTGGAGGATCTGATCGCGGCCGGCTACAACGAGACGCAGGCATTCACCCTGCTCTACAGCGGCGGCCTGAAGATCTACTCCACGCAGGATCCGAAGATTCAGAGAATCTGCGACGACGTATTCAATGACGCGGCGAACTTCCCGGAGAACACGAAATGGTATCTGAACTATGAACTCACGGTGGAAAAGGCGAACGGCGACAAGGAAAACCACAGCACCGAGATGTTCCAGTCTTACTGGAAAGAGAACCGCTCCTCCGCCTACAACCTGATCTATACCTCCCAGGAGGAGGCCTACGCGGACATCGAAGCCTATAAAGATGCCATCATGGGCGCCGGCGACGAGGTGTTTGCCGAGACGATCAGCCTGACGCCGCAGCCGCAGGTTTCCCTCGTCGTGGAAGATCAGCAGACCGGCTATATCGTGGCGATGGAGGGCGGCCGCGGCGCCAAGTCCGCCAGCCGTACCCTGAACCGCGCGACGGACACCGTCAGACAGCCCGGTTCCACTTTCAAGATCGTATCGACCTACGCGCCCGCCCTCGACAGCGCAGGCATGACACTGGCCACCGTCATGAACGACGCGCCTTTCTGCTACGCGGACGGACGGCCCGTCAACAACTGGTACAGTTCCGGTTACAAGGGTCTCTGCTCTCTCCGCTACGGCATTGAGCAGTCCCTCAACGTCGTGACGGTCAAGACGCTCACACAGATCACGCCGCAGCTGGGCTATGACTATCTGCTGAACTTCGGCTTCACCACGCTGGTGGAGCGCAAGGAGGTCGGCAATGAAGTATTCTCCGATATCCAGCAGTCCCTGGCGCTGGGCGGCATCACCGACGGCGTGACGAACGAGGAGCTGAACGCGGCCTACGCCTGCATCGCCAACGGCGGCACCTACATCAAACCGAAGCTGTACACGAAAGTGCTCGACCACGACGGCAACATCATCCTGGACAACACCATACCGCAGTCCAGACAGGTGATCAAGGAGTCCACAGCATTTCTTCTGACCAGCGCCATGGTGGATGTCGTCACCGTCGGCACGGGCGGTTCCGTCAATTTCGGCGGCATGGCCATCGCCGGCAAGACCGGTACGACCACAGGCCCCACAGACGCATGGTTCGCAGGCTACACGCCTTACTATACGGCCACCGTATGGGCCGGCTTCGACAACAATGTCAAGCTCAACAGCACGGAGAACAATCTGGCCAAAAAACTGTGGCGCACCACGATGGCCAAGATCCACGAAGGTCTGCCCAACGAAGGTTTTAGCGGCCCTCCGGCCGGCGTCGTGACCGCCACCGTATGCTCCAAGTCCGGCAAGCTGCCCATCGAAGGGCTCTGCGACGCCACACTGCGCACGGAATACTTCGCGGAGGGTACTGTGCCCACGGAGAGCTGCGACGTACACTACGGCGGTCAGGTCTGCACCTACAGCAATCTGCCCGCCTGCGAGGGCTGCCCGTTCAAGACAGAGGGTGTGATCGAGATGACGCCTGTGGAGGACATCTCCCTGCAGAGCGGCACGGCGATGGCGCTGGGTCTGCCGCAGCCGGAAGCCGTACCCGAGACGCCGCCCGGCGAGGTGGTGACAAATGAGGACGGCACGGTCACGCCCGCGCCTGCCCAGCAGACAAATATGTGCCCGCACAACGCGGAATTCTTCGCCAACCCCGACTGGGAGAATGTCGTCAACGCCCAGCGCGCCGAGATGGCGCAGCGCGCCGCGGAGGCCGCGGCGGCGGCCCAGGCTGCGCAGCAGGCCGAACAGCCTCCCGCAGAGCAGCCGCCCGCGGAATAAACCACGGCCGGCACGTCACGAAACCAATAAGAAGTAACAAGAGGTACCGAAGCCGTCTGCGGCCTCGATACCTCTTTCTGTTCTGTCTGTATGCTCCGGGACTTCATGCTCCCCGCACTTCGAAAATCATCTCAGACGCCTTTCAATTCTTTCATGCGCGCCTCCAGATCAATGATTGCGTTCTGCGCGTTCTCAATATCCCTGCAGGCGTCGATATAGTCCTCCTCCGGCGTGGAGCCGTGCCGCTCATAGTAGATCTTCCCGATCTCCATATAGCGCTTCCTGATCAGCTCCTCGCAGGTGTGAACCTGCCCTTTCAAATTGACGATCTCCGCCATATCTTTTGCCTTGTCCGATACTTCCCTGCCTTTCGTCGAGAGCGTCTCGCCGAGCTTATCCAAAAAATCCATGGTATCCCTCCGTTTCCCTTATCTGCCATTCTACATCAATCATCAATCCGCCGCAAGTATCTCCTTGCAGTACCAGTCCTCGTCCGTCTGGCGCACCTCTTCCCCCTGCCTGATAATCGGATGCTCGGCATCGTTATAGGGGATATACAGGATCTCGCCCCGGCGTCCGTCGGACATGATCACCTGTCTGTTCGTATACCTCTCGCGCATATTCTTTAAGAACGTGACGACAAGGCTTCGGTCCAAGCCGTCGAACTCCTCGCGGTAGAACATGTCAAACACGTCAAGCGGCAGCCTGGCGCCCTTGTAGCTCCTCGCCGAAACCATCGCGTCATAGATGTCGGAGATCGCCGTGATTCTGGTACAGAATCCGAGCTGCTCCCCCGCTATGCCGTCCGGATAGCCGCTCCCGTCCAGCTTTTCATGGTGGTGCCGCGCCGCCAGCCGGACATTGTCGTCGAACTTGCCGCTCAGAAGCTCGTCCGAGTAGACCGGATGATGGCGCATGACCGCCAGTTCTTCATTCGTCAGCCGTCTGGGCGCATTCAGAATCTCCTCCGGGATCATCGTCTTGCCGATGTCATGCACCAGCCCGGCCAGAACCAGCGTATTCACGTCGTCCGGTGGCAGATCGAGCCATTCCGCCTGCATACCGTTTAAGAGCGCCACATTGAGCGAGTGGCGCTGCAGCCCTTCGTCCATGGGGCGCGGAAAGTTGATGCAGGACAGGATCGTCACGGGATCGAAATTTTCCAGTCTGGAGGCGACCTCCCGGATCAGCGGCGCCAGTTTTTCCCTGTTCAGCCAGGCGTCATAGTCCCGCCGCTCGAAGAGATCACCGATATCCCGCTGCAGGCGCGCGTAGCCGACATGGCTCTCCATCATCTTCTGCCGCGCCTCCGGCGAAGTGTGCTCATCCATCATGATCTCCAGATAAGTCTCCTCATACACCATGATGTTCTTATTGTCCCCGTAGAAGCCCATCAGCTTCTCCAGTCTGGACTTGGTGATCGTCTCTCCCTTGGGCAGGAGCAGAACCGCGCCCGTGTGATTGAAGATATCCTCTTTCAATACCAGGCCGTCCCACAAAAACTCTGCCGGCAGCGTCTGCAGCCGCCTGTTTTTTCCCTTATGTGTCCCTATGCGTTCTTTCTCTCTATCCATATCTCAAAAATACGGCAGCCGTACTCCTCCGTCAGCATCGTAGCGTTCTGTATCCTGACAAGCTCACAGTCCAGATCGATCTCGCCCTCCTCCACAATCAGCTGCAGGGTAAAGGAATCCCCGATATGAAAACAGCCGCAGTCCGCTTTCACCAGCACCCCGCTTGCGCTCATGTTAATCGTCTCCACCGGCATCGGCCTGGCCAGCCTGACTTTCTTGCCTCCCGCATAGACGCAGACGACATTGCCGTCCATCGCGACGGGATATCTGGTCCTGGCCCTGTCCTCTTTCTCCCTGCTCCTGCCGAGGAAAACCTCGATCTCGTTGTCCACGAGTACGCCGCGGATCGTGCCGGAGAACTCGTACAGGCCCTCTTCCGCAAAGACATAGGCCGAGATATTGTAGTATTTCCTGTCGCGCAGACTGTCCGCACTGATCAGCACGGAATTCGTCAGACTGTCAAACCGGAGTATCCTGGTGTCCGCGATGACCTGTCCGTCCTCCGCATTCTTGATCAGTATTCTGCGGTTTTTCACTTCGCTCTCGTTCATCCGTATACTCCCGTCCGCAGCCTCTTACTCTTTGGCACATAACAATACGATTATATATTAGCACACTTCCTCCCGCAGTTGCAACAAAATACGCTTCTCCATGCGGCTGACCTGCACCTGGCTGATGCCCATGCATCTCGCCACTTCCACCTGTGTCTTATCCTGAAAATACCGCATCCGGATCAGTGTCCTCTCGCGCTCATCCAGCCGCTCCAGAAGCTGCTCCAACAGCATATGGTTCAGCACTTTCTCTTTCTCCGCGTCTCCCCATCCTCCGCCCGATGCCGTCTGTCCCACGCCGGCATATCCGCCGCTCTCACTGACCACCTGATCCACCAGATAAATCTCACTGCCGTCCGACTGATAGACGGACCTGTAGATCGATTCCACTTCCACATTGGCGTCTAACGCCATCACGATCTCCTCAACCGGCAGGCCGGTCGCCTCCGACAGTTCCGCAAGCGTCGCCTCCCTCCCGCGCTCCTGCTGCAGTCTCGCCGCCGCCTGTTTGACTTTAACGCCCGCCTCCTTGAGCGTGCGGCTCACCTTGACCATGCCGTCGTCCCGGAGGAACCGCTTGATCTCTCCCTGGATCATCGGCACCGCGTAGGTGGAGAAGCGCACGTCATACTGTAGATCAAATTTGTCGATCGCCTTGATCAGGCCGATACAGCCGATCTGAAAGAGATCTTCCGCGTCATGTCCCCGCCCCGCAAAGCGCCTGACGATATGACGCACCAGCCCTAAATTTTCCTCAATCAGTCTCTCTCTTGCCTCTTTATCTCCTGCCTGTGAACGTTCAATCAATACGGCAGTCTCTTCCATCGGCTATTCCTCGCTGTCGATCCACGGACGTGTGCCGATCTTCTTGCACATTTTCACGCTCGTCCCGCAGCCCGGCTCGGAATGTACCTCCAGGTCGTCCATAAAGGCCTCCATAAAGGAAAATCCCATCCCGGAACGCTCCAGATCCGGCTTGCTCGTGTACATGGGCGTCATCGCGGCTTCCACGTCCTCGATGCCCACGCCCTGATCCGAGATCTCCACCTCCAGCACGTCGCCCCGAAGCGCGCATACCATAAGTACCTTGTCGTCTTTGTCCTCCCTGTTCTCGTAACCGTGTATGACGGCGTTCGTGACCGCCTCGGACACGGCGGTCTTGACATCCGCCATCTCCTCTAACGTCGGATTGAGCGGCGCGATAAACGCCGCCACAGCCATCCTCGCAAAGGCCTCATTGTCGGACACCGCGGCGAGCTCCACCCTGATCTCATTGGTCACCGCCCCGATCTCTCTCTTTTCCGCTATCTCGATCATTTTTCACACTACCTCCTTTCCGGAGCGTTCTCGCGACGGGGCGACGCGAATCTCAAATTCGCGTCTGCCATCAGGGGAGTTTGTGACGCTCCGGCACAAACTCCCGTGTGAAGAATCAGCACATCAGTGTGATTTTTCACACTAACCTCCATTCTCACTTCTTCTGCGGCTCCATGATCTCCACCACATTTTCAAGACCGGACATCAACAGAATCCGCCGGATCCGGCTGTCCGCGTTGACGGCATACACCTTGCCGCCGAAACAGGAAACCTTCCTGTATCTCCCCAGAATGATCCCGATTCCGGAACTGTCCATAAAGGTCGTCCGCTCAAAATCGAAAACTACGTTCTCCACGCTGCCGGACAGAATATAGCGGTCCGCTCTGGAACTGATGTCAACCGATTCGTGATGATCGATCTCCTCCGGCAGTCTTATCATCAGATAGTGATTTATCACCTGAAAGTCTTCCACGCTGTGCATACCTCCTTTGCCACCTGTCTCTGCGCGCCTCCCGGCAGACTTCTGCACGCAAGAAAGGACACGGCGTATGCCATGTCCTTTCTCTTTCGTACTTCTATGTGGTTTCTCTTCAGTCCTGATTCTCCAAACCCGCCAGAAACTCTTCGGATTTGCTTGCTTTCTCCGTATCCGGGAACAGTTCGATAACTTTCTGGTAAGTCTCTCTGGCCTTATCTTCCTGCCCCGCCCGATAGTAGGAATTCGCGAGGTCATAAAGCGCCTCGCCGTTGCCGGGATCGTACTTGAACGCTTTCTCCAGATTCGGAATCGCATCCTCGTAGTTGTCCTGCCGGTACGCCTCGTATCCGTCGTCGTAATACGCCGCCGCGATATCCGCGCCCACCAGAGAGATCAGCGTATCGTAGAGGTTCGTGTAAGCCTCGGAGCGATCCGTCTCCGTCCCGGGCTCCTCCTCCTCAATCTCCTCCAGATAGTCCGCCACCGCAGTGACATCCTCCGGGTTATTGAGATAGGCCTGCGCCGCCTGCATCAGACTGTCCACGGATTTCAGCGTGCCGTCCGTGCCGAGATACCCCTCCAGATCCTGCTGCAGCGCATCGTTGTCAGCCGTCAGCTGGCTCAGCTGAAGCTGCAGTTCGTCGATCGTCGCGGTCTTCGCGTCCGACTGTTCGCTCACCTTGCGCAGCTGCTCGTCGATCCCCGCCTTTGCCGTCTGTATTCTCGCCGGCAGAATCAGGAAAAAGGCGATAGCCACGCCGATGGCCACACCGATACCGAGGTTGAGCAGCGAGGTGACGCTCTTTCCCTCTTTCATATTCACGGGCTGAATGATCGTCTCGTTACCGCTCTGGTACTTGACAATCTCCTCGGACTTCCGCTTCTTCGACGAATTTCTGACGCCATCCTCCGGCAGCAGCATCTCGTCCACTTCTTTCAGATAGCGCAGCGTCACCGTGTTGTTCGTATCGATCTCGAGACATTTTGTCAATTCCCGCTTGGCTTTCTCCCACTCTTCGCCGTTGATATACAAAAGCGCCAGAAGCTGATGCGCCCGGACAAACTTCGGATTTAAGGACAGGACTTTCTTCAGCTGAATCACCGCAAGATCCAGGCTTTCCTGATTGCAGTAGGTGAGCGCCTGATTGTATTTTTTAATCGTCTGATTGATGATGTCCAGACGGCTCTGGTTCGTCTGGATCATGTCGATATAGTCGTCCGCGATATTCTTCCTGGGCCGCAGATTCTTGCTGATCACCCACTCGCTCAAGGCCGCCACCACCTCGCCCGTCTCGAAATAGACAAGCCCCAGCAGGTTTCGTGCCTCCACGTTATTTTTATTAAATTTTAAGCTCTGCCGCAAACTGGTGACAGCGCCCGTCAGATCTCTGACATTCGCCCTCTCCAAGCCCTCGTTGTAAAAACGGTTGGAGATATAGATAATTTTTTTGTATAGGGCTACATCGGCGCCGCAGCTTGTACAGAAATCATGTTCGGACAGCGTACAGCCGCACTGATAACAAACCATCTATGCCAATCCCCTATTCCGTCACATTCGTCTTCTTCGATTCCTTGACTACCTTAACCATCAGATCCGCCATATCCGTCAGATCCTGATTGTATATCGCTTCCTCCGCGTCCTCCACTTCCAGACTGGGATGGAATTTCTTCAGCTCTTCCTCAAAATCAATCACGTCCGGGCCTCCTTAAAAGGGCTTTGATCTCGCCCGCCAAATATAGTGAACCGACAATATACGCTCTGTCTCCGGCGTCCCCGACGGCCTTAAGATCCGCCACGGCGTCCCGCAGATCGCCGTATGCCGTGCACGGCAGATCTGTATATTGTCCGAAAGTATCCTGCAGCATGTCCAGCGGCAGTGCGCGCTCACCGTGAAGCTGCACCACGCCGATCTCGTCAAACAGACCTGACAGCGCAATCTCACGGATCAGTGCCTGATACTGCTTATCTCTCACCACCGAGAACAGCAGCTTCCGCCTCCCGCTGCCGGGCTGTGCTTTCACCGTATCCAAAAAAGCGCGTATCCCGTCTATGTTGTGGGCGCCGTCGAGGTAGACGGACGGCAGGATTTCCTCCATTCTGCCCTCCCAGACCATCCCGCGGATGCCCTCCTGCATGACCGGTACCGTAATGCGCCCGTCCTCCAGGCACAACAGCGCTCTGACAGCCAGCGCGGCATTCTGAACCTGATAGAGTGCCGGCGTGGACACAGTAAAGCCAATATATTCATCATAGTTGAATTGAAGAGAAAAATCAATCGTTTTATGCCGAATCTTTATTTCTTTTATCGCCTCGGGCGAAACCGGCACACAGACCGCCCCCGCTTCGGCGGCGCAGACCTCGATGCGCGCCGTCGCCTCCGGCTGCAGCACAGGGTAAACCACCGGCACGCCCCGGCGCAGAATGCCCGCTTTCTCGGCCGCAATGTCCCCCAGGGTGTCCCCCAGATATTCCATGTGATCGTACCCGATGGAAGTGATGACGCACAGCGCTTTCTCCGTCACCGCATTGGTGGCATCCAGCCTGCCGCCGAGTCCCGTCTCCAGCACAATATACTCCGCGCCCGCGCGGTCGAAGAAATACATCGCCATAAAGAACAAAAACTCAAAAAAACTCGGGTGATACGACTTTGCCGCCAATTCGGGGGGCAGGTCTCCCAGCCTGTCCGCCACAAAACGGAAAGCCTCCAGAAATTCCTCCTCAGCGGCAATCCGCCCGTTCACCGCCATGCGCTCCCGCATGGCAACTAGGTGGGGCGAGGTGAACATGCCCGCCGAGATGCCGGCCCGGCGAAAGACAGAACACAAATAGGCACAAACAGAACCTTTTCCGTTTGTGCCGGCGATGTGTATGATCTTTCTGTCTGTGCCCGGATTCCCCATGTGCGCCAGAAACCTGCGGGTATCTTCAATACTGCTCTTGCCGGTAAAGCGGGGGATAGCGTTAATATAATCCTCGGCTGCGGCGTAAGTCGTGATTTGTTCCAACATGATTATCCTAAAGCCAACCAAATGCCGCTGCGCGTCGCTTGGTTTCTTTCTGCTCTAACGCTTCTAATGCAGACTCGCAAGCCTGCGCCTGTCGGCGCTTGCTTTACGCTTGCTTTTCCTCTGCTTTTAATGCAGACTCGCAAGCCCGCGCCTATCGGCGCTTCCGGGTCTGCTGCGCAGACGGCTTGCTCGTTGACGGCGCAGGAAAACCAAATGCCGCTGCGCGTCGCTTGGTTTTCCTCTGCGCTCGTCACATGACGCTTGCTTCTATGATGCCTTTGTCGGCGCTGTAGCGCATGAAACGGGTATCTTTCTCCACCACCATCTGCTCCGCGTTGATGCCGATGATGACGTTGCGGTAGACATAGCCGTCTACCTTGATGCTGGCGCCCCTGCTGCTCTCCACCAGTTCCTCCAGCTGCTCCCTCTCCTGGCTGATCGCATCCAGCTGCGAGAAGAGCAAATCTTTCTGTTTATTCCAGGCGGAGAGCTTCGCCTCCGTCGCCGCCGACGTGCTGGAACCCCGAAGACGCTTCTCGCGCAGCGCGTCCGTCATGGCCTCGACCAGATTTGCCAGCGCCTCTTTCGCCTCCGTCTCCTGTCTGCGCATCTCCACCAGCCGCTCGTAAGCCTCCGGCTCGTATCCGCAGTGCAGGATCGTCCGCACCTCCACGTCGCTGCCCACCGCCATAGCCTCGATGCCTTTCAGGCCGTGTGTATAGCCGCCGATGATGCAGCCTCTCTTTCCCGTGGTAATCACTTTATCTTTCGCATAAATCTGCGCGTTCAGGATGGTGTTGGACTGCACCGTTCCGCCTGCCTCCACCGTCGTATTCTCGATAAAATCCGCGAACACGCTCCCGCGGGCGGATATCTTGCCGCCGCCCTGAATACCGCGCGAAAGGATCACGTCGCCTCCCGCAAAGAGAGACGCACACCCCGTCGTGCCGTGTACCTCGATATTGCGCCCCGCGCGGATCGTGACGCCGCTCTCCACATTGCCGTTGATGATGACATCGCCAAAAAATTCGATCTTGCCGATGATCATGGTCACATCGCCCACGATCTGATGCACTTTCTGAATATCAATCTTGCCCTGCTTCGCCTCGATCTTGCCGTCGGACAGCGCGAAGTACTCGTTATTCTCCCTCGTGATGCCTCTGCCTCTGATGGGCGGCAGATCCTTGGCCGGCTTGGACTTCAGTTCCCCGCCGTACACCGTATAGCCGTCTATGCCCTGCACCGCATAGTGATAAATCGCAACCTTGTCGCCCTGGCGCACATTCTGCAGCGCGCTCATATTGGTATAATCCACGGAGCCGTCCTCCCTGATCTTGGGCGCTCCGTACTCGTCGGGCGAGAAGAGATACTCGAAATAGCCGTCCTTGCCGTCCACGCTCTGCTGTCCCTGCGCCACGATGATCTCCCGGTTGTAGACCTTTTTCTTGATCATCGCGGAGAGGTTGGAGCTGTGAAAGCCCTTGATGACGCCCCTGTGCTCCAGGAAAGTCTCCAGATCTCGCTTAGTGTAATACTGCCCCTCCTCGGGCGGCATCAGATAGAGCCACGCCGTCATCGCGTCTTTCTCGACGCGCAGATAGGTTCCTCTCGCCAGACGATCCTCCGGCTCGGCGAACATCTCGCCGCCCGCCCTCGTCGGCTGGTGAAGAGGCGCCGCCGGGCTTCCCGGTGCCTCCGGCTTTGCCGCGCCCTCCGACTGTGACGCGCGCGTCATGGCGTTTTTCAATTTATTCAGCTGATCTGCGGAAAATTGCACCTCCGCCACGCAACTCACCTGCCTCTTTTCTCTGCGAACATACTATCTCTAATAATACTTTACACTAACTCTCCCTATTTTTCCAGTCTTAAATGCACAAGACGGCAAGATATTTGCAACAGTCACGCTTTCAGCCAAACCGCTGCGCTGATGCCGAACTGTTACAGATATTATCCCTGCAGCTGCCCCAGGCGCTCTCTCACCTGCTCGGCCATCTGTGTGTACTTCTGCAGCTTCGCGCGCTCTTCCGCCACTTTCGCCTCGGGCGCTTTCGCCATAAAGCGCTCGTTGTTCAGCATACCGTTTACGCGCGCCAGCTCTCCCTCCAGACGCTTCGCCTCTTTTGTGAGGCGCTCGATCTCCTGACTGATATCCACCAGCTCCGCAAAAGGGATATAGACCGTGGCGTCGGGAATCACCACCGACACCGCGTCGTCGGCGATGCCGCTCTTGTCCGCCTGCACCGTCACCTCGGACGCGCCCGCGAGGGAGGCGAAGAACAGTCTGCCCTCCTCAAAAACGGCGCGCACCGTCTCGCTGCCGCTGACCACACAGACCGCCGCTTTCCTGCTCGGCGCCACATTCATCTGCGTGCGGATATTGCGGATGCCGCGCACCGCCTCCTTGATCAGCTCGATCGCCTGCTCCTCGGTTCCGTAGGCTCTGTCGTCCGTCGTCTTCGGCCACGAAGAGATCATGATGGATTCCTCCTCACTCTGGATCGTGCAGAAGATTTCCTCGGTGATGAAAGGCATATACGGATGCAGCAGCTTCAGGGCGTCGATCAGAACGGTCTTTAACGTCCACAGCGCCGCATTGTTGCTGTCATGCCCTTTCGTATCTTTCTGGTACAGGCGCGGCTTCACCATCTCGATGTACCAGTCGCAGAATTCATCCCAGATAAAGTCGTACACTTTCTGCACGGCGATGCCCAGCTCATAGTGTTCAATATTGTCCGTCATTTCACCGATCAGCGTGTTCAGTTTTGACAGGATCCACTTGTCCGCCGGCTCCAGGTGCGCCCTGATCTCATCATAGGAGACTTCCCAGCCGCGCTCCCCTGTCTTCTCCTCGGCCTGTTCCATATTCATCATGATAAAGCGCGACGCGTTCCACACCTTGTTGGCGAAGTTCCGGCTCGCCTCCACTCTCTCATAGTAGAAGCGCATATCGTTGCCCGGCGCATTGCCCGTGATCAGGGTGAGGCGCAGCGCGTCCGCGCCGTATTTGTCAATAATCTCCAGCGGATCGATGCCGTTGCCGAGGGATTTGCTCATCTTGCGCCCCTGCGAGTCGCGCACCAGCCCATGGAAGAGTACGGTGTGGAACGGTTTCTCACCCATCTGCTCATAGCCGGAGAAGATCATGCGGATCACCCAGAAAAAGATGATATCGTAACCCGTCACCAGCACGTCCGTCGGATAGAAATACTTGAGTTCCGGCGTCTCGTCAGGCCAGCCCAGCGTGGAGAACGGCCACAGCGCCGAGGAAAACCAGGTGTCCAGCGTGTCGGGATCCTGCGTGAAATGCGTCTCGCCGCACTTCGGGCAGACTTTCGGCATCTCTTTTGCGACAATCACCTCGCCGCACTTGTCACAGTAGTATGCCGGAATCCGATGTCCCCACCAGAGCTGCCGGCTGATGCACCAGTCGCGGATATTGTCCGTCCAGTTGAAATAGGTTTTGTCCATACGTTCGGGAATCAGCTTAATCTCACCGTTCTTCACAGCCTCTACCGCCGGTTTGATCAGTTCATCCATCTTCACGAACCACTGTTTTTTGATCAGCGGTTCAATGGTCGTCCCGCAGCGGTCATGGGTGCCCACATTGTGAGTATAGTCCTCGATGCGCACGAGAAGCCCCTCCCGGTCAAGCTCCTCCACAATCTGCCTGCGCGCCTCATAGCGGTCCAGACCGGCATATCTGCCGCCGTTCTCATTGATTGTGGCATCGTCGTTCATGATGTTGATCTCGGGCAGATTGTGGCGTCTGCCCACCTCGAAGTCATTCGGGTCATGTGCCGGCGTGATCTTTACCACGCCCGTACCGAACTCCATATCGACATACTCGTCTTCCACCACAGGGATGGCCTTGTTCACGATCGGCAGCCAGACCTGTCTGCCTTTCAAATAAGTGTATCTTTCGTCATTCGGGTTGACCGCCACCGCGGTATCGCCCAGCATCGTCTCGGGACGTGTGGTAGCGAACTCCAGAAACTCCGTTTTGCTGGGCTGTCCGTTCTCGTCCACAAGCGGATATTTGATGTGCCAGAAATGTCCGACCTGTTCCTCGTATTCCACTTCCGCGTCGGAAATCGAGGTATTGCACACGGGGCACCAGTTGATAATCCTGCTGCCTTTGTAAATCCAGCCTTTTTCGTGCATCTTGCAGAAGACTTCGGTGACCGCCCGGTTGCATCCCTCGTCCATCGTGAAGCGCTCCCTGTCCCAGTCGCAGGAGGAGCCCAGCTTCTTGAGCTGGCTGATGATGCGGCCGCCGTACTCCTCTTTCCACGCCCAGGCGCGCTTTAAGAAGCCCTCGCGCCCCAGATCTTCTTTTGAGATGCCCTCCTCTTTCAGCTTCTCGATGATGCGCACCTCCGTCGCGATGGAAGCATGGTCGGTGCCCGGCTGCCAGAGCGCATTATACCCCTGCATCCTCTTATAGCGGATCAGGATATCCTGCATGGTATTGTCCAGCGCATGCCCCATGTGGAGCTGACCTGTGATGTTCGGGGGCGGAATCACGATGGTGAACGGTTTCTTCGTCTCGTCCACCTCCGCGTGAAAATACTTTTTGTCCATCCACTTCCGGTACAGTCTGTCCTCTATTCCTTTCGGATCGTAGGTTTTTGCCAGTTCCTTGCTCATGGTTGTCTCCTTTCTCTGCCGGCGGCTTCCCCGCATATCAGCAGACTCACGATGCCCTGCGGACAGGCCGTCGTCTGCTGAAGGCTTCCGTCCGCTCCCTCCCGTATCAGCAGACTTGCAATGCTCTGCAGGCAGGCCGTCGTCTGTGTCCGCTTTCCGGCTCTGCTGATACGCGCAGAAAGCGCCCTCTGCCGATCTATCAGCAAAGGGCGCATCATACGCGGTACCACCTTCATTTATCACTCTGTGATCCCTGACAGGATCCGATCCGCTAACGGGGATCAGGCGTGAACGCCTACTGCGGCGGCTGCTCTCTCTTACTGCGGCATCACCCTTCTGCGCCCAGGTTCCAGAGCTACTTTCCGCGATGCCTCTCCGAAAAAGCCTTCCAGCACATGGCTTCTCTCTCTGGCGGCGGCCGCCGCGTACTCCTCTCTGTCATCACCTTTGTCACAGGCCTATGGCCTTTTGTTTCTGATATTACTATAGTGACGTACGGTTTTTTTGTCAAGGCAAAACTTCTTGAGTTTCCGTAGTTGCAGATACCAGAATGTAAACTACACTCCAACATCTGCATTTATCTACTGTGCCAAAAGGCACGCAATCTCTACGCACCTTTTATAAAGCTGTTTTATTCTGTTCCTGCACGAACCACTGCCTGTTACTTTACAAGCATCTCCTCACGTTCCGCAAGCCACGCACGAACCGTATCTATGTCTACTTCTACAGCATAGGCTATTTTTTCAATAGGAAACTCCATATCCTGCAATTTATACACTATCTCTTTGGCCTTTTTCATCTCTCCTTTATTCAAAACGCCCATACTCAAATTACACACGTTCAGCACCTCCTCGTCCATTTCCCTGCTCACACGGATCTTAAACTCATTCTGCAGCGCCTCCAGCTTATCCTCATAGCTGAGATTTGTAGAAAACATCTTGCTCAACAGCCGGATCGCATTATCTTTACTTTCTTCTCCCTTGCGTCCTAACCGAAGCACCACAACCGTCATCAGGTCATAGTCCTTTTTCGCCTCATGAAAGTCCCCTCTCAGGCACTCTTCCGTGAAAGAATAGCGGTTGATGGTGTCGGACCGGACATCTGCCGTATCCTCACACAGCCAGATGCTCACGCATTTTTTGATCTTCTCGTACTCCTGGTCTTTAAATATTATACCCCGCTGGGAAGAAATCATCCTTGCCGTATAATAGATGCCGCGCTTCGGGATCGGATAACCCGGCGTATCATTATTTTGAATTTCACAGTTGATCAAAATCTCGATCAGGCTGCCGTCAGACGGAAGGACTGCAATAAAACGGATATCAAAATAAACCGTGCCGTCCTTCTGGGATTTGTCGGCAGTCGGTTTCCCTTCTATCCTGTCATCCCCGCCCATCATGCCGGAATCGTCCTTCCTGTCCGGATGATCCTGATGGACCGCAGTCTTTCTCAGTTCAGGCTCGCCCTCGATAAACCTCTCCGCGATCTCCTGCACCGTGTACGCCGCATACTCGTCAAGTGCGCTCTTTAAGATATATGCCAGAACCGACTTCTGGGCCACCAGGTTCCTCGCCGACTCATCATACTGAAAAGAATCGTCTGCGTCTGCCGTTTTTAGGTTCTGTGCGATCTCAGTCGGCACAGGCATCACAGTGTGCTGTTTCTCCCTGGAAAAGTCCAAGCTTTCGCGCTGTCCGAATAAATTCATGTTTTTCTCCTCTCCACATGAAACCGACAGCACATTCTCTCCATCCGTAGCTCTATTTTATCATCACTAAAACCATAATGCAACAAGCTAACCCCTTTTCCAAGGGTCATCAAAAAGCCCCATTAGGTTACAGCTTACCCATAGGCAGACTATCCAAAATACATATTACTACGAACCAAACCTGGAAATGTGGTATACGCTGCTTTCTCTTTTCATCATGCAAGATTGAATACAGCCTCCACAATACAGATAGCAGCAACTACAAGTGATACAACAATCTTCAAAACTGAAAAGCTATACAGCTTTTCGGGATTTTGCGTGTCATAGCGCACGGTAACGGTAGTTCCGATCTGTGACGCCATTGACACTTGTATGCGGTTTTGAGATTGATAGTGCTTTCCGTTTACCTTATAGGAAATTGTCGCCCATTTTGAATTGCGAAATTTTGAGTTTGCAGGATTTGGCGTCTTGATAGAGGTTATTGTACCGACCGTCCGCGCCGTCCTGTTCCGTTTCAAAAGGAATTGAATACAGTTTACCAGACCAAAACATAATGCTGCTCCGGAGATGATATAGAGGAAAACAGTATCTCTATCCATAGTCCCACCTCTCTTTTTATGCCAAGTCTGCTTTAGTGTAGATCTTTACAGACAAAGACGCGGATATTGCTAAAACCGCAAAACCGATTAAAACGATACTGCTGTAAAGAAAGTACGTCGGCAACACAGAATGGAAACCCAAACCCGGATTTTTCATCCTCATAAGAACCGGCAGGTACATGGGAGAAAATATAATTATCACCGCAAAGATATATTTTGTTTTATCAAAACCCAGTTTATATTGTATCGGCAGATAAATACCGATAAAAGCGGATATCGCCAAAAACATAAGCGCAAATAGTTTTATGTCTAATGCGCCCAATCCGGGAAGAACAAAAGTTTCGATCCCGTAGATGACACAACAAAGCACATAGATGACCATGCAGAAGACATATTTTGATAAAACCATCATCTTTCGTGAAAACGGCGCTGCGCATAAGTACGTCGCAGCTTTTGGAAACTGATACTCTTTTATGGATACATACTGCAGCAGCATAAAAACCGAAAAAATAACAGATAGGATAAAACCAAAATCCCCCATAAACTCCGGCGTCCGCCAACGCATAAACGGCGGGATAAGGGCGGCGACCACAACCATAATCAGCACATATTTTTTGACGATCAGAAAATCCTTTTTCAGCAGGGCAAGCAGCATCATTTTTCACCTCCGATATTTCCAAGCATAATATCCTCGATCGTCGGACGCTCAATCAAAACGTCGGGAATACAAGACCGTACTTCGGATATTTGCTTTGTTAGTCCTGTAAATCCGAAATCAGTTTCCGATATAGACAGGAACAGCTTGCGTACATCGGTTGTTAAAGATTGACTGTCCCCTTTCACAATTCGATATGTGTCAAGCAAGGTATCCTTTTCCTCTTGAAAGATGATACGCCCGTTATCAATCATTATGAGAGTATCCGCTATCTTATCAAGATCCGATGTAATATGTGTAGAGAAGAAAACTCCTTTGCCGCCATTCTTCATATATTCGATCAGGGTTTTCAGAAGCTGGCTTCTGATCAGCGGGTCAAGTCCGCTCGTCGGCTCGTCCATAATCAAAAGCTCCGCATTATGAGAGAGTGCCAAAGCAAGGGCATATTTCATCTTCATACCTTTAGAAAGCGTATTGATTTTTTGTTTCGGGTCAAGCGAAAACATATCCATGTATCGCTTAAAGTCCTGCTCAGACCATGATGTGTATGCGGACGAAATAATACTTTTCATTTCAGACAGGGAGAGTTCTTCATAAAAGCATCCGTCGTCCAAAACAACACCAATACGATCTTTGATCTGTTTTTCGTTCTTGTCAAAATCCAATCCAAAAAATTGAATATTGCCGGACAGCTTTGTTGTCAATCCTAAAATAGCTCGCAGCGTTGTTGTCTTTCCAGCTCCATTGACTCCAATAAAACCCGTGATACATCCCTCCGGCAAAGAGAATGTTACATCTCTTAAATAAAAATCACCATACGACTTGTTCAAGCCGTTGACTGTAAGAATGTCGTTCATTCTATTCCTCCTCGTAAAGAATATCCATCATGTCGTTAAGTTCTTCTTTACTGATTTTTAATGATTTTGCTGTCTTTATCATGTCCAGCATTTTTTGTTCTACAAGGCGTCGTTTAGAGTCTCGGAGCAATTCAAGATTGCTCGCAGATACAAACGTCCCTATTCCTACTTGACTTACGATAAACCCCTCTTGCTCTAATTCTTCATATACCCGTCGGATTGTCAGGACGCTAACTTTCAGATCTCCCGCAAAGGCACGGATAGAAGGAAGTGCGTCCCCCTCAACCAATTCTTCTTTCAGAATGGCGTCTTTGATTTGATCTTTAATCTGCTGGTATAAAGGTGTATCGGAAGTGTTTGAAATCAGTATTTTCAATAAACCCCTTTCTCCTTTCTTTTGATGTGATGTTTAGACATACACATTATAATCAATATGCACATTGCTGTCAATATAAATCTGATTTTTCGAGGGGTGTGCATTTCCGGGTTTTTCTTAGAAAATGTGATAACTCTCAAAAAAATTCAATAAGAGACACGCGACATGCTAATTAAACGAGACATATAGTTGAAGAAATTGATTCGTAAGAGGCAGAATGGACTTATCAAGGCAGTGACCGGTATTCGACGCTGCCGGAGTTTTCTCTCCTCTCATCCCTACCACTCCTCCCGCTCGGGGATGATCTTGTAGACCGCCGTGTTCTGGTACACCCGCGGCTCGGCGTGGGCAAACAGGAGCGTGCCGTCTATGGGCGAGCGGATCTCGTCGATCACTTCTCCCTCATAGCAGTCCGCGATGCAGGCTAACACCTGGCCTTTGCGCACATGCTCTCCCGCCTCCGCCTTGCCCTCGAAGAATCCCGCCGAGCGGTTGCGCACCGTCACCATCTCCTCGGTGGAGACGACCTTGGACACATATCCCTCGAAGCCGTCACAGTCGATCACATCCGCCTTGCGCAGGAAGTTTAACACGGACTCCACAGCCTGTCTGGCGCTGGCTCTGTCGATCTCCTCCGTGGTGGTCGTGTAGACGGAAAAAGCTTTCGTCTCCCAGATCTGCCAGTTATAGTTGAGCGTGGCAGTGTCGAACGGGCGCGGCGTGTGCAGCAGCACATAGGGAAAGCCGAATTGTTTCGCCAGCTCCACATCCTCAAAGCCCGTCTTCATCACGCGGATGTGGGGCACGAACCTGCCCGGCATATAAAAAGAGGCAAACTGCAGACCATACCGATAATCCTGAATCGCCTCGAAGAGCCCGCCCGCGATGCGCTGTGTCGTCTCCCCCTCACGATATCCGGGGAACATCCTGTTGATGTCCGTGTTGTCGATACTCCAGAAGCGCTTTTTGATATTCATGGAATAGGGATTGACGCAGGGGACGACCAGGATTTCCCTGCCCTCCCTGATGCGTCCTGCCGCCTCCAGTTCCCTCAGTTTCCTGACCAGCTGGGAACAGCAGTAGAGCTGCTGGTTTTCGTTGCCCCTCATGCTGCCCACGACGCACGCCGCCCGCTCTCCCTGTCCGAAAGAATAGCCGGTCACGCGGAAGTCGTCGCGGTACAGCGCCTTGATCTCAAACAGAACCTTTTTTTCCATACAGTATCCTCCCCAGCAGGGAACCCTCGCTGACCACGGGGTATTCTCTGATGGTAAAAAGCCAGCCGTCCGCCGGCGATTTGATCTCGTCGATCACCTCTCCCGTCAGGGGATTCACGATCCTGCCGATCAGATCGCCCGCCCGCAGGGAAGCGCCGTGATTGACGTTCTTTAAGAATATGCCGGACGCGGAGGCATTCAAGAAGCAGACATCGTCATTGTCCGCGGAGACGACAGGCGTCCGCACGGCAAAGTCCTCCCCGTCCCAGATGCCGAGGCGCTTCATCAGGTGGACGATGCCCGCGAAGAGCTGATCGCCGTAACTCTGCGTGATGCGCATACCGACGCCCATCTCCACCACCAGCGTCGGCGTGTCCGCCGTGTTCAGGCTGTGAGCAAAAGTGGATTCCAACACCGTGCTCGCGCCGTGGATCCAGATAAAATCCACGTTGGCCTCTCTCGCCCAGGGCAGCAGTCTGTCGGCGTGCAGTTCGTTGATGCGGATCTGCGGCACCTCCGTCAGAAAGATATTGCTGGCGTGGATGTCCAGGACCAGATCGGAACCCGCCACGCCGCGCACGATCTGCGCCGCCAGGTACTCGTTCATATCCCCCTCCGCGCTGCCCGGAAAAATGCGGTTCATATCCAGGTCAAAAGCCGGAATGCCCCGCGTGATGGAGTCGATGCCAAAAGGGTTTAAGGCCGGATAGATATCGACCGTTCCCCGCAGACATCCAATGTTTTTCTGTACATAGTCGGACAGCTTATAGCACACGTACTGTCCCTCCAGCTCGTCCCCGTGAATGCCGGTGACGACGCTGATTCTCCTGCCGTTTCCGCCGTTCTCAGGCTGCAGCCGCATCCTGCGGATCCGCAGCGCCTCGTCGACCGGCAGATCGACCTGTACCACCGTCTCAATCATCTCTTATCCTCTCCGAAACATTACATCAGCAACTGCCGCTAGGTCTCCGCCACCTCGACCAGAATGGTCTGGCTCTGTCCGGCCTGCCCGGTAAAAACGCCCCGGTTGATGGAACAGTCCCGATAATCCCTGCCGTGGGAAATCTTGATATGCGCGTCCTCCACCGCCACGTTGTTGGTGGGATCAAATCCCCGCCAGCGCTCACCGTCATAAACCTCCACCCAGGCATGGCTCTCACCCTCGCCGATCAGCATACCCACCACATACCTCGCCGGTATTCTCTCCTCCCTGCACAGGGACAGCAGGATGTGGGCATAATCCTGACAGACGCCGCGGCCGAGCGCCAGCGCATCCTCGGCGGCAGTGGCGATGTCCGTCACGCCCTTTTCATAGCGGAGGCTCTCGTGCACCGCCTCCATGTAGCCGCGCACCCTGTCACACACCGGCATACCGGCAGTCCCGCCACAGTCCGCCAGCAGACGCCTGATCCGCTCCCCGGCTCTCGTCAGCGGCGTCTGGTAGCGATAGGCCGAGGGTTCCCGCCGATCTCCCTCCGGAACAGGCCGCGGCACGTCCGTCACCGCCGTGCCGCTCACGTCCACCGTAAAGAGGCTGTGTGCCTCCTCCACCGTGCCATACAGCATCCGGTTGCCGAAAGAATCCATGCCCTCCCGCACCCTGCTCTCCGGGGATATCCGATAAGCGCACGCCTCGATCCGCTGCGCAGCTCCCGTCACCGGCAGGCACTTCAGCGTATAGACATGGCTGTGCACCGGTTCGGAGAAAGCGATCTCCATATGATAGTGGAATTGTAATGTTTTCATCTGGTCAATCCTTGCGCAATGTGTCAGCCAACGCTACGACCCTATCATAGTCTATCTGTTCTTCTTCCGCAAGTTTTTTCAGCTCTTTCAGATTTTTCTCGTCATAGCGCAGATTGGTGCGCGCGATCCGCCCCGTGAGGCGGTGCACCTCTCTGACGATGCTTTCCCTGTTCATCTGCAGCCGGCCATACAGATCAAGGCGCTCGACCCGCTTGCCGACCTTGATGATGTTGCGCATATTTTCATCCTCGATCATGTCGTCCACGATGCCCCAGAACGCCAGAATATCGTCCTCCACTTTCTGCAGGCCCACAAGCGGCGCCCGCATCACCCTGCTCTTTTTCATGTCGTACACCGAGAGCTGGATGTAGGTGATGGGTTCGCTGCCGATCTCATTGCGCAGAACGATGGCATTGTCATAGGCCCGCATCAGATTGGAGTAGATTGAGTTCGGATCCTCCTCGTCCGTGATGTAGCGCTCACAGAAATCCTCTTTGGACCCGTAGATATTCGGGATGTCCAGCCGGCTGCAGAACACCGCGTAGTTGTCCATATCCATGTCTATCATTCTGTCGAAGCTGTCCGCAAACAGCCTGGCCGAGGTATAGACCCGCTCGGAGTATCTGCCGAGCCAGAACAGTCTGTCCATATTTTCTACTGAGATAATACCCATGTGTCCTTGAAACCTCCTCCCTGCGACGAGTTGACGATAAAGGAATCCGGATTCCTGGAAAAGCGCGTCAGGCCGCTCTTCCAGACAACCGGTTCGTCCACCATGAGCACGAACGCCCGCAGATCCGCCTTGCGCGGCACACGCTTCGCGTTCTCCACAATATCGATGTCTTTAAAGTCGATGACCTCCTGCGCGATAAAGCGCCTCGGTTCTCTTTTTAAGAGCGCGATGAAGTCTTCTTTCTGCCCGGCAGTCATCTTGTTCGCGAAGACGACGCCGTAGCCGCCGGCCTCCGCCACATCCTTTAAGACCAGATCGTCGAAATGCTCCAGCACATACTGCATGTCCTCCTCATAGTAGGGCAGATAGGTCGGCGCATTCTGTAAGATCGGTTCCTCTCCGAGATAGTACCGCACCATCTTCGGCACGAAATAGTAGATGCCCTTGTCGTCCGCGACGCCGTTGCCCGGCGCGTTTAAGAGCGCCACATGTCCCTTGCGGTACACATCGTAGATGTGCGGGATGCCGATCACCGACTCCTCGTTGAATGTCATCGGGTCAAGATACTCGTCGGAGATCCTGCGATAGACCGCGCCCACCTTTTCCCGTCTGCCGGAGTAATCGACGAAGTACAGATAATCGTCCTCCACCGTAAGCTCCCTGCCCGTCGCCAGGTGCGCGCCCGTCTTCTCCGCGAAGTAGGAGTGCTCAAAGTAGGCCGCATTGTAGCGTCCCGGCGTCAGGATCACCGTATGTCCTCCCGTATTGACATAGTCCATCGTCCAGCGCAGCAGCTTCGCATAGTCGCGGTTATCCTCCACATGATACTCCTCAAAGGTACCCGGACTGCTCTTTCTGCAGATCTCCCTGGCGATCATCGGATAGGAGGCGCCGGACGGCACGCGCAGATTGTCCTCCAGCACATACCAGCTTCCGTCTTTGCCCTGCACCAGATCGATGCCCGCGATATGGGTGTAAATCCCCCTGGGCGGCACGACGCCGTCACAGGGCGCCAGATAACCGGACGAGATATACACAAACTCCTCCGGCACAACCTTGTCGCGTATGATCTTCCTGTCGCCGTAGACATCCCGGATGAAGCAGTTTAAGGCCATGACCCGCTGTTTTAAGCCTTTTTCCAGGTAGGCGAACTCCTCTTTCTTAATGATCCGCGGGATCGTGTCGAACGGAAAAAGCTGCTCCTTGAATTCGTTGTTCTTGTATATGCCGAATTTGACGCCGTAACGCGCCAGCAGCTCGTTCACCGTCTCCGCCCGTCTGGTCAGTTCTATCTCCATAATTTTCGTCCTCCTTTCCGGCTCTGCTCTGCCTGCGAATAAGCAGACTCGGGATTGCAGGCAGGCCGTCGTCTTCGTCCGCTTTCCGGCTCTGCTTATTCGCGCAAAAAAGGCGTCCGGAATTTCCGGACGCCTTCGTCTCCTGTCAGTGATTCTTCTGTTCTACATTACTTTATATAGCACTTGCCGGGCACTTTGTCAAGGGCGATTTGCGCCGCACGGCAATCCGCATACCGCGGCACCGCAGCGCACACGCCGCCGTGGGCCGTGCCGGAAGCGCCGCACACAGCGCGCCATACGGGCTAGAGCCACGTGGGTTCATTCTTCCCGCGGACATACATCAGGCCGAACACACCCACGCCGCAGTTGCTGGACACCGTAGCCGACGCTTTCTGCAGAATGACTCTGTCGAAGTGGATGTACTTCTCCACCTCCCCCATGATCTCCTCCAGCTGCCGCACACTGCAGCCGGCATAGGTGAGAAACAGAATTCTCCTGTCGATCTGTCTGGCATGAGCCAGGATCTGCTTCACATATCTGTGTCTGGCCCTCTTCATATTTCCCGCCTCAATCTTCCACAGTTTCAGACTGTTCTGCGACATATGGAGCACAGGATGCAGATTCAGCGCGCGGCATAAGCCGTGCACCGCGCCGCCAAGCTTGCCGTTTCTAAACAGCGCTTCCGTGCTCGGCACGAGGAAATTGGAGCAGACATCATTCTTGAACTCCTCCAGATCCTGACAGATTTCTTCGATACTCTTACCCTCCTCCGCCAGCTGCGCCGCGCGCAGCACCATCAGGCCGTGTCCGCTGCTGATGTGGGCGGAATTGAACACCGTCACATTGCCGAAACTCCGGCTCGCCTGCAGAGCGTTCGGGTAAGCGCCGCTCAAACCCGTCGTCGCGGTGATATGCAGGACGTGTTCGGCCTCCTTAAGCGTATCCGAGAAGAACTCTTCATATTTCTCCGGCTCCGCGGTGGAGGAATGGGCGTAATTACCCTCCGTCTTCAGATACTCCAGAATACCGTCGCTGGCCACCTCGAAGAGATCACAGAAGCGCCCTTCTTTCGTGTGGACATAGCAGTACATCAGCCTGATCTGATATTTCTCCAAAAACTCTTTCGGCAGATCGCAGATGCAGTCCGCGGTGACGGCGATCTTTCGCTTCCTCCGGCTGGTCACCTGGCTGACCGCGGTCTCCTGCCCATCCTCTTCCTCCTGCGCGGCGGCGGTGTACTCCACCAGTTCCGGCGGCAGATATTTGAGCAGGCTCGCCTCGAGAAGCGCCGAGTTGATCGGCTTCGCGAGATAGCCGTCGAAGCCCATATCCCGGTAGACCTGCTCCGCGTTCGTCATGACATTGGCCGTCAGCGCCAGGATCGGCACTTTCTGGCAGTAGCCTTTGGCCTGGGAACGCACGGCTTTCATCGTCTCCTCGCCGTCCATATCCGGCATCATGTGATCCATGAGAATCACATGGTAGGCTTTCTCCGCGGTCTTCTGCAGACACTCCCTGCCGCTTGCCGCCGTCTCCACCGTCATGCCCGTGCCGCGCAGGAGCTTGACGGCCACCATGCGGTTCATCTCGTTGTCGTCCACCACGAGGATATTGGCGTCCGGCGCCGTGAAGCTCTGTTTGTACCTGGCGCGCTGGCTCAGCTGTTTCTGCGCCGCAAAATTGATCGTGCCGATAGGCCGCACATTGACAATGCGCTGTTTCACCTCCAGCGTGAACGTGGAACCCTGGCGATAAATACTGTCCACATACAGCCTGCCGCCCATCATCTCCGCGAGCTGCCTGGAGATATTGAGGCCCAGACCCGTGCCCTCGATATTGCGGTTCTCCCGCTCATCCACGCGCCTGAAAGAACTGAACAGATGATCCAGATCCTCCTTGCGGATGCCCATGCCCGTGTCGGACACCGACACGCGCAGCAGGATCTCATCCGGCGCGGTGCGCTCCGCCTTGGCCGCCAGTGTGACGGAACCTTTCTCCGTATATTTGACCGCATTGGTCAAGAAATTGGTGATGATCTGTTTGATGCGCACCTCGTCCCCGTAGAGCATAGACGGAAGCTCAGGGTCAATATCCACTTTGAATTCCAGTTCTTTCTGATGCGCGCGGATCCAGATCAGGTTTACCAGATTGCTGAACATCGCGCTGATCTCATACTGCGCGGGAATGATCTCCATCTTGCCGGATTCCAGCTTGGACAGGTCAAGGATATCATTGATCGTGGTGAGCAGCATCTTGCTGGCATTCTGGATATTGATCGCGTTTTCGGCAATCTCGTCGGAGATATCCTCCCGCAGGATCATTTCGTTCAGGCCGATAATGGTGTTGATGGGCGTGCGGATCTCGTGGCTCATATTGGCGAAGAAAGCGTCTTTCGAGCGCGCAATCTGCTCGATCTCCTCTTTCTGCTGCTGCGCCAGCCGTCTCTCCTTGTCATAGGTCACGAACTGAATCCGCATCAGCGTGCCGATGAAAACGCTCACCACCACCAGCGTGATGCAGGAATCCAGATAAGTATACTCGTTGCTCACCGCCATGACGAACTGCGGATGCGTATAGGTGAAGAGATAAGCGCCCAGAAAAGCCGCGAGGGAGACGGCCATGGCGATCGCCACGTCCCGCCCTTTGAACAGCACGAAGATATAGACCAGACCAAGCACCAGCCAGATCGGCGTGCCGCTGTCCACGCCGCCGCTCATGATAAAGACCAGAGGGAACAGCACGATATTGTAGACCAGGACGAGCACCCACGACGCCTGTTTCGTCTGCTGCTGTTCCGTGGCCATGTAGAGGGCCACGCCCGCCACGACGCACATCGGCACGAGCGCGAAGAGAACGACGGGCGTCACGCCCAGCGCCACCCTGCCCATACCGATGATCGAGCCAAAGAACGCGAGCAGCAGAACCATCCGGCTGATCCGATCCTCCAGACTCAGTTTGTCGGGAAAAAGATTTTTCCAAAATCTGCGTATCTTCTTGACCATTGCACTCCCCAGCCTTTCCCGCCGCCCGTCACACTACGGCCGCGGAAAGTTTTTCTTCCAGCGCGTCCAGAGCCGCAGCAGCAGCTAAGAAATCAAATTCCTCCACGCTGCGGCCGATCACCCCGGCCGTCTCCGCAAGCTCCGTACCCCGGCAGCGGAGCCCTTTCAGCTCTTCCAGCATCTCGCCTACGCCCTCGCTCTCGAAACCCTCCAGCTTCTCCCGCAGCGGCGCGAGTTTTTCCCGCAGCGCGTCGACGTCGATCTCGGCGGAAACGCGCTGTGCGCCGTCCGCCTCCTGCCGCTCCGCCTCCGGCGCATGATACCCGTCGGGATAGAGGAACGAATTGACCGCCAGCGCATGAAGCAGGGCCGTGTGCTTCTCCAGCAGTTCCCCGTGATGCTCCCTGATATAGTCGGCGCGGTTTTCCTTGCCGGCCATCTCCAGCTGCAGGGCCATATCCGCCAGCGCCTCCGCGCCGATTCCCCTGGAATTGCTCTTCAGCGCATGCACCGCGATGGCGTAATCTTTCCAGTTTTCCTCCGCATACAGCTTTGCAAGCTGCTCGTTGCGTCCCGCGCCCTGCTCGTGGTACATTCTGACGATATCCTTAAAGCCCTCCCTGTCGCCGCAGTAGGAAAGCCCTGTCTTGATATTGATGCCCGCCTGCGCCAGCGCCTCCAGCCCGTCCGTTCCCGTCCCGGCCTCACTCTTTGCGCCGTCTGCCGCCGCGGCCCCCGCTCCGGCCGTCCGCGCAGCCTCGTCAGCCGCTGCGCCATCCGCATTCCGGATCTCCCCGGCCATATCCGCGGGAATCTGTTTCTGTTTCGGAATATAGCGGCGCAGCATGCGCTCCAGAACGCTCAGCTCGATGGGTTTGGCAATAAAATCGTCAAAGCCCTCCCCCATGAACATTTCCCGCGCGCCGCCGATGGCATTCGCGGTGAACGCGATAATCGGCACGGACTGAAAATAGTTCCCCGGCTTCTGGCGCATCCTGTGCAGCGTCTCCACGCCGTCCATGTCCGGCATCATGTGGTCCAGAAACACACAGTCGTAATCCATGCTGTTGATCTTCTCCAGCGCTTCCTGACCGCCGAGAGCCGACACGGTTTTAATCCGATAGGGCAGAAGCAGCCTGGCCATGACTTTCAGGTTCATGGCGTTGTCGTCCACCACGAGAACTTTGGCCGCCGGCGCGACGAAGCGGTGCCTGATATCGCCGTGCAGATCCTCCGGCTGCATTGCCCGCTGCCCGTTGAAAACCGCCGCGATGGACAGGACCGTAAAAGGCTTATAGATGCGCAGCATATCGCTGCCGGCCTCCACCTCCTGCTCATAGTCCATGACCAGGACGACCGTGAGCTCTCTTGCCAGCTCCTCGAAGAAAGCCCTGTCCTCGCAGTATTCCTCCCAGCCGATGAACACATGGGAATAATTTTCGATCTGCCTGCGGCGCTTCAGTTCCGGCAGGTTCCTGCAGACGCGGAACAGGATGCCGAACTGCTCGGCCATGTGGCGGATGCTCTTCTCATACCCCTCGCGCACCACCGGCGAGTCGTACTTATCCATATTGATATAGCAGGCGGCGTAGAGACTGCCCTTGTTCCTGATGGAGACGATGGGCGTCTCGTCCAGCACTTTCTGCGGAATCGCGAAACGGAACGCCGTCCCGACCCCTTCCTCGCTCTCCACCGTGAGAAAACCGCCCATATTCTGCACGAGCGCCTGCGTGATGGACAGCCCCAGCCCCACACCACCCTCTTTTCGGTTTCGCCGCGAGTCCACCTGGCTGAAACTGCCGAAGATTTTTTCCATGTCCGCGCGGCTGATGCCGATGCCGGAATCCCTGATCTCGACGATCAGGTTGATCCCGTACTCCTCTCTGCGGAAAGTGAGGCGCATGACCACGCCTCCCGCCTGCGTGAACTTGATGGCATTGTCGAGCAGATTCATCACGATGCGCCGCAGCTTCTGCTCGTCGCCCACCAGATTGCTCGGCAGCGCCGCGTCACAGTCCACGATCAGCTCCAGCTTCTTGCCGTTCTCCTTGGTCACGGCCATATTGATGATGTCCGTGATGGTGGAAGTGATGTTGTAACTCTCCTCCACCGGCTCCATCTTGCCGCTCTCCAGCTCCGAAAAGTCCAGGATGTTGCTGACCGTGGCGAGGAGGTTCCGCCCCGCCGCCTGTATGTCGATGATATCGCCCCTGACGCTCTCGGGCAGCTCCTCCTGCAGGATCGCCTCGCTCATGCCGCACACCGCGTTGATGGGCGTGCGGATCTCATGCGAGATGTTCACCAGGAAATCATCTTTACTCTGTTCTACCTCCTCCAGCTCGCGGATATTTTCCATGAGGAGTTCGTTCGTCTCCAGTCTCGTGCGTATCGTAATCCAGATGACAAGGGAAATCACATAGGCGGATATGACGTGCAGTACGATCCGGATGACCTCGTTCGGCGCATCCGCCGTGACCGTGTGCAGCACAAACATGTGCAGGCCGATGATCAGCGTCGTGAAGCCGACGCCCATGTAGACAATCTCCGGGATAGAGAAAACCCCCATCAGCACGATCACCGCAAACATGGTGGACAGCATGGAGGTAAAGTTGTCGGAGTGCACCGCATAGATGGTAAAGTTGAGCCACGACAAAAGAGCGATCAGCCTGGCGCGAAAGGAAAACTGCCTGAAATTGCCGACGCAGATTACCCACGGCGCCACGGTGGTGACCGCCAGGATTTCTATGACAAAGATGTTCCAGTGAAGCAGGATCGCCGAGACGAAAGTGCCGAGCGAAAATACCGTGTAGATGCCCAGCACGCTGTGTTCCAGCTTCCGATTCATTTTTTCATGGTCAAATGATCTGTTCTCCAAGATAAACTACCGGTCCTTTCCGCTCTGCAGCGCAGTCACGCGATGCCGAGATGTGCTTTCAGCTTTGGCAGCATCTCCACGAACACGTCGATGATGGTCGGATCGAACTGTGTGCCCCGCCCCTCCGACATGATCTGCATGATCCGCTCGATCGGCCTGACCGGCGGCTTGTAGACGCGCTCCTCATAGAGGGCGTCGAAGACGTCCGCCACAGCCATGATGCGGGCCGACAGCGGAATATCCTCCCCCGCAAGCCCGGTGGGATAACCCGATCCGTCCCACCGCTCATGATGGTACATGGCGATATCCTCCGCCATCTTCACGTAATGTCTGTCCTCCAGATCGCCCAGAATCGTCTGGATAATCTTTCCGCTGTATGTCGTGTGGAGCTTCATGGTATCATACTCTTCCGGCGTCAGCCTGCCCGGCTTCTGCAGGATGGCATCCGACACCTTGATCTTGCCCACGTCGTGCAGAGGCGCGGCCTTGCACAGGTTCTCTATGTAGTCGTCCGTCAGCACATCGGCGAAAAGCCCTCTCGCGCGCAGCTCGCCGGCGATCAGCTGTACATAATTCTGCGTATTCTTCACATGCCGGCCCGTGCTGCCGTCCCGGCTCTCGATCAGATTCGCCATCCCGCTGATGACGGAATCCTGAATCGCGCTGATGCGTCTGGCATCCTCCGTGATCTTCTCCGCCTGCTGCCTGACCATCTTCTCCAGATTGTGCCGGTACTGGTCCAGCTCGATTGTCTTGTCCACGCGGCTTAGGAGAATATCCGGCACGAAAGGCTTGGTGACGTAATCCATCGCCCCCATCTGGAAGCACTTGATCTCCGTCTCCGCCAGACTGTCCGCCGTCAGGAAGATGACAGGGATCGCTTTCGTCTCCTCCCTCTGCCTGATCTGCGCCATCACCTCGAAGCCGTCCATCTCCGGCATGTTGATGTCCAGAAGAATCAGATCCGGCCTGTGGCTTTCCAGATACTTGAGGGCCGCCCGCCCGGAGTTGGAGGCGGCGATGCGGTAACGCGGCGCCAGAATGTTCTGCGCAAGCGTCAGGTTCGCCTTGTCGTCGTCCACGACCAGAATAATGTTTTTTTCCGTATCCATACGCTCCCCCGATCGACACTCCCGTTTTCGGTTCAAAAAACCATTATTAATAATTGTATCACACCGTCAATGATTTGTCTCGCTAAAATTGGCGTTCTTTTGTTTTTCTGGCATGGTCAAAAAATATCAAATTGGCACTTTCAAAGATGCCATATTGGTGTATAGTGGGTATCAGCAAATACAAAGCGGAGGAGTGAAGTCATTATGAAAAATGAGAAAGTATTGAAAGTCGTGTTCACGGGATTGTTCGCGGCGCTGTCCTACGTCGTGTTCACTTTCCTGCAGATCAAGATCACCCTGCCGGGAGCGGGCGCGGTCTCCATCCACCTCGGCAACGCCGTCTGCGTGCTGGGCGCCCTGCTCCTCGGCGGGCTCTACGGCGGAATCGGCGGCGCCATCGGCATGACCATCGGCGACCTGTTCGACCCGGTCTATGTGATGACCGCCCCCAAGACTTTCCTGTTAAAGCTGTGCATCGGCCTGATCACCGGCCTGATCGCCCACAGGATCGGTCATCTCTCCACGGAGACGGACACCCGCAAGGTGTGGAAATGGACCATTCTCGCGGCTGTGGGCGGCCTGCTGTTCAACGCCGTCTTCGACCCGATCGTAGGCTACTACTACAAGCTGCTGATCCTCGGCAAACCCGCCGCCGAACTGACGCTGGCCTGGAGCATCCCCATCACTGCCCTCAACGCCGTGACCTCCACCGTCGTCTCTGTGGCGGTATACATGGCACTCAGACCCGCGCTGAAGAAGTCCGGCCTGTTCTTTACGATCGGCTCCGGACATCAGGAAACCGGAAGCACGGAAAAGAAAGCGGAAGCATAGACAGCCTCCTTTACATCGAAAAGGCGCCGCCCTCACGGACGACGCTTTTTCTGTGTCTTCTGCCCGCCTCCCGGCAGACATTCCCTACTTCGGCTGGTAGATCACATACTCCACCGTGCCGTCCTCCCGCAGTGTAAACACCTCGATGACGAGGGTGGCAAGATCGTCGTCGCTGCAGCTCCAGCCGCCGATCTCCACGTTGCTCTCCCGGTCCTCCGGAAAGAGCCAGTCCACCCGCGCTCTCTGGTTCGCGCTGCCGGCGCCGCTCTCCATGCGGTAGCCGTAGCTGATCATCCCCTCCGCATCCGGTGTGCACACCATGCGGGTGTACTCCACCGGCGCGGCGTACTCGTCCAGATTCTCCGGGGTCAGCTTCTCCATGAAAGCCGCCGCATCCGTGGGAATCTCCGGCACCTCCGTCTCATCCTCCTCACCTGAACCGTTCCTTTCTTCCTCCCAGCGCGCCACACAGGTCACCGCGGCCTCCGGATCGGCTCTCGTCTCGTCCACCGGCAGCACAAACAGGGCGTTTGCGCCGCTGTAAGCCTCATTTCTCGTCATCTCGCCGGTGCTTTCGTCATAGCGGTAAGCGCCCGCGTCATAGAACGTGCCGCTGTTCACGCCCACATAGATGCCGCGGTCCGCGAACATCTCCACGTTGTCCGTCTGCACCAGCCTGTACATGACGCCGTCCTGCACGAACTCGCTGTAGCCGCCGCCCATAGTCGCCGCATTGTACCGTACCGGATTAAGGCCGCGGACATAGGGTGACACGAAGAACGGTTCCTCCCCGTATTCATCCGAGGAAGTGTCCGGCATGGGTGTGCCGTCCTCCCGCTCGATAGCCACCACCGTGTAGATGCCGTCCTCCCTGACCTGTCCGTCGGTGCTTCGCAGATAGTCGCTGATATTCCTGCCCGCCGCGCTGCCGAGCAGCGTGATGCGGTAGCCGCCGCTCACCTGCGTCTCGTTGACCTCCACCGCGTCCTCTCCCTGAAAAGCCGCCGCAAGCCCCTGATCCGCCAGATGCCCGGCCACCTGGGACGGACTCAGATAGCGGTACGCCGCATAGGCCGTCGCGGAAGCGATGCACAGCGCGCCAAAGCCGACAACCGCGGCGGGAATCCGCCTCCGCTTTTCCGTTCTTCTCTTCCCCTGATCTTCTCTCTTTCTCATGATACGCTCCTCCGTTTCCATTCGTCTCAGAACCCGGCGATTCAGGAGTTCATCCGGCTCTTTCGACGGAGCGAGCGCCACGCGCAGCAGTTCATCCATATGATCTCTCATAACCCTGTCCCTCCATATCTTTCCTGAGAATCGCTCTCGCCCGGCGCAGCCTGGTCTTGACCGTCTCTTCCGGCAGCCCCATGAGGCGCGCGATCTCCCGCTGTGTCAGGTTCTCCATATAGTACAGCAGCACCGGCAGCCTGTACTTGTCCGGCAGCCTGCGCACCGCCTCCCGCAGCGCCCGGCACGCCTCCCCGGCAAGAGCGCGCTCCTCCACGTTCTCTCTCTCGTCCGGCACTTCCCGCCAGCTCTCCTCCGCGGAGTATGCCGTTCCCGCGATCCGCTCCCTGACAGAGCGCTTGCGCCTGTAATTCCGATACAGATTGAGGGCGACGCTCATCAGAAAACTCTTGGCGTTTTTGTCGATATGCAGTTTTTCCCTGCTCTCATACAGCTTTAAGAACGTGTCCTGATACAGCTTCTCCGCGTCCTGCCTGTCGCGGGTCACGAAGCAGCAGAACGAAAAAAGATCCCTGCCGTATGCCTCCATGATTCGTTCCAGTTCTTCCCGTTGCACTTTTCTGCCCTCCCCGGCCGCCTCGCGACGACGGTCGAAAGATTTTACTTTCTTTCACAAACCGGTCTGTTCACTATGATAGGGTAACGGCGCGCCCGTAAGGTTTCATTTTCTGCGCAGCCCGCGTCCGCCAAATTGACAGGCGGGCTTGTCCGCCCGACTCATTGCCCGCATAAAAAACGGGGCTGCCGCCTCCCCGAATTTTCATTCGTGAAAGTGACAGCCCTGTCTGTTTTTAACATCCCTTAAAACTTTTCTACTCTGTTCCCGGATGTACCCTTGCCTCCATCAGCTTCTCGAAGTCTTCCCTGCACACGGGACGGGAATAGTAGTAGCCCTGTAAGAGCGTGGCGTTCATCTCCCCCACGATCTGGGCTACCCTGCTGTTCTCCACGCCCTCCACGATGGAATCATATCCGAGTCTTCTGCACATCTCCAGAAGATTGTCGATAATCACGTAATCGATCTCATGTCCCGGCTCGGAGAGTTCCCTGACAAAAGAGTGCTCGATCTTGATGTAGTCCACATGCAGGCACTTCAGCATCTCCAGCGAGGCATAGGCCGTCCCGAAATCATCCAGCGCCATCTTGAAGCCTCTGCCCCGCAGCCTGTCGAACATCGCCGCCAGCTCCTCCGGGTTGTCCACCTGACAGCTCTCCGTCAGCTCGATAATGATATATTCGGGGTTCACCCCGTACTTCGCGGCACAGGCCGCCAGCCTGTCCTCAAAAGTTTCATCCAGAAACTGCTGATAGGACACGTTGAAGCTCACCCACAGTTCGCCGTATGTATCGCGCCACGCCACCTGCTGCCTGATCGCCTGCTCCATAACCCAGAAGCCGACCTCTCTGATGTCGCCGTAATCCTCCAGCACCTTGACGAACTCCATCGGATAGGAGTCCCGGATCCTCTCGCCCTGCCAGCGAAGCAGGCACTCGCAGCCCCTGATGTCATGGGTGCCCGGCATGACAAAAGGCTGAAAATACAGCTCAAAGCCCTTGAAATCCTGCTTGATGCACCGCTTCAGATCCTCTCTGAGCGCCAGTCCTCTCTCATGCTTCCTTGCAATCTCCTCAGAGAAGAACACAAGCGTGCCGCGCTGATTGTTCTTCGCGTGCTCCAGAGAGTGTTCCAGCTTGTTGATCATATCCTCACGCTCTGCCGCATCCTGCGGAAAGCGGACTCCTCCCGCCGACGCTGAGATGCCGATGCGCTGCTCGTTCTGCAGTTCGATCACCTCCGTCTCCCGACAGAGTCTCTCATAGTAGGCCGACATCGTCTCCTTGTCCGCACCGAAAGCCACCACCAGAAATTCATCGCCGCTGAAGCGGAAGACTTTCCAGTCCGGATCGCTCAGTTCCTTGATCCTGTTGGCAAACTCAATCAGAATTTCGTCCGACGTGTTGTAGCCGTAGTTTCCCACGACTCTGCGGAAACCGTCCAGTCCGATCAGCAGCGCCGTCCCCGTCAGTGCGGAGAAATCGAAGTGGCGCAGTTCCGGTATGGTCAGAAGCCCTGTGAGCGTGTCATACTTGCTCTGTCCGTCTATCCTTGTCATCAGCCCGGCGAAGATGATCGGCGTCCCCTCCGCATCCCGAATCACACTGCCCTTACATTCCACCCAGACATACTCCCCCTGACGGTTCCTCGCTCTGTACTGGCAGTCGTGATAGCGCTTCGCGCCGGAGAACACCCCATTGATGTCCTCCAGATAGATATCCAGGTCTTCCGGATGGATATGCTCCGCCCAGACATTGGCGGCATTCCTGATATACTCCCCATCCAGCCCGAAATAGTCCACAGACGCTTTCGACCAGCGCGAGACATCGGTCTTCATGTCACACACATAGATATAGACGTTGTCCGACGCGGACGCAAACGCCTCGAACAGCTCATTGTTAAAAATATCGCTCATTCTCTCACCATGTCCTTCTCATACAAGGCAACACTCCCCAGTTAAACAATATTTTAACATGAGCATATCCATTTCGCCACACGTTTTCCCGAAATAAAGTACCATATTTTGTTTCCGTTTTTTGTCAAAATGTTCCAGCCGTTCCGGCAGGCCGGGCCTGTCCGCGGCCCTAGCCCGCCACGCCGTCATCCTCCGGGATGATGATGGCCGCCACGATATAGAGGATCAGCCCCATGCCGCAGCCCGCCAGCGAACACAGCACCCAGATCAGCCGCACCAGCGTCGGATCCATGCGCAGATACTCTCCGATACCGCCGCACACGCCGCAGAGCATCCTGTCTGTGCGGGAGCGCATCAGTTTCCTGTAATCGTTTCCCATAGTCTTTCCTCCTTGTCCTGTTCCTGTCATTGCCTGATTGTCTGTCTTCCGTCACGCCGTGCCGCGGTCTCTGTGTCCGCAGGTGTCGCTTAAGCCTCCGGCGTCCCTTACGTCTCCTGTCTCACCGCGCAAACGTGACAGTGACCGTGCCCATGGAGCAGTCGATGGTATAATTGCTGTCCGCGCCGTTGTCGATGCGGCGCTCGACGGCCAGGCCCGTATAGTCTGCCCCGTCCACGCTGACCGTCCCCATGGAGCAGTCAATCACGTAATTGTGCTCTTCCGGTGTGCCGAGCAGGTTCAGGTTCACCTCACCCGTGCTGCACTCCACTTCCAGGCTGCCGTTTATCTCACCGTCCAGGTTCACCTCGCCCATGCTCATCTCGACCTCCGCGTCCGCCGCCGTCAGATCCGCGATCTCCAGATCACCCATGCCCACGGAGAATTCCCCTTTCCGGCACACAAGGGCATCCATAATCATCTCCCCCGCGCCCACGGAGAGCGTCACCGTACCGTCTGCCGCAAGCCTGTCGACAGCGCACCGTCCCGCGCCCACCCCGATTTCGGCGTCCCGCACGGTCAGCCTGCCGCACTCAATCTGCCCAGCGCCGATCTCCGCCTGCAGACGGTCCAGATAAGTCCCCCGCGGCAGCCGGATGCGGATCGTATTGTTCACGTCCCCTACACTGAAGCGCCGCGGCTTCTGCGCGATCCGCAGTGTGCCGTCCTCCGCCAGATAGCGGAACTGCTCCATATCCCCGTCCACGGTAAGCCGTACATGATCGTCCGCGGACTCCTCGATCACCACCAGACCGCCGCCCGTCTCGAGATCCAGCTCCCGCAGCGTATCCGCCGTGAGGTCGAGGCGCACGCCGCTCATCATGCCGCCGTCCTCGTCCCCCACGCCGTACTCGAGCCGGCTCCAGCCGTCATACCGGCTGTCCCATTCACTGTCTCCGAAAGGCGGGAACGACACAAACCCGAAAGCGTGGCCGTTGTAGACAAAGGGGATTCCCGTGAGTCCTTCGACATCCAACTCAGAAAGCTGCCTGAAACCGCCGAACAGCCTGCCCACGCCGCACAGCACCGCGCCCAGCCCCAGCGCAATAAACGCCGTGTACAGGCAGCACCTGCTCCATCTGTTTTTCCTGCAGGGCCGCTTCCCGCACGCGGATCCGCCCGTGCCGCCCGCGTTCCCGCCTGCGCCCGCAGCCATGTCCGGGCCGCTGTTCCTGTTATCGTTTGTCATCGTCACATTATCGTTTATCATGGCCGTATTCGTCCTGTTTTCATTGACCCTATCAGTCATGCTCTCGCACCTCCCCTGTGAAAAATCTTCCTGATTAACGCCGCGCATCCCTTAAAAAGCGCCACCATACCCCACACCATCAGCCAGACGGCCAGAAGCCCCAGCCCGAAGAGGACGAGCGACACGCCGATCGTGCTCACGCCGGCGAGCGGCGCATGGACCAGCAGCATACAGCCCGTGACGAACAGGGCGACAGCGGCTACGATCAGTGCCAGCCCGACCGCCAGAAAGGCCAGAAAGAGCGCGAATACCGTTGCCAGCAGCGCAACCGCCACCCCGAACAGCGCCCCAACGACACCGACCCAAATCGGAAAGGTCAGGATCACCACAACCACGATCAGCGCGATCGTGCCGCCGGATATCCCTCTCTTCCGCGGCTGCGCGGCCGCTCCCTGCGACGCCTGTTCGCTTCCGCCGGCATTACCCGCAGCAGCGCCGCCCATCGTTTGTTGACTATATGGGTCATTGTTCTGCCTGCCATCTTTCCTGCCGCCGTAGATGCCTCTGCCACCCGTGCGTCTGTAGTAATCGTCCTGATAGTAAGCGTTGCCCGATGCGCCCGGCTGTGCGCCGTACGGATTGCCGGAAGCAGCCTTTCCCGCACCGCCGCCGGCCTCCGCCCCGGCTTTCATGATCTCGTCTTTATGCGTCTGCGCATAGCCGCTAAAGCCCGTCTCCGTGAACTCGCCGCCCGCGCCGCCGTCGTTTAAGCCTGCCTTGATCGCCCTGGCCAGCTCCTCCGGCGTGCCAAGCGACGCGATGACGCTGCTCTCGTTCTCCGCGCCCGCGTCCTCAAAGTAATCGTTGTAATACTGAATGGCCTCGTCGCGCTCCGCCGGCGGCACATCGCCCAGCAGTTCCGTCAGCCGCCTCATAAATTCCGCTCTATTCATGCCTCAATCCTCCCTCAAAGATACTGTTCAGCTTCGCAGAATACCGATACCACTCGCTGATATACAGGTTGAGCTGCGCCCGCCCTCTCTCCGTCACCTTGTAATATCGCCTGTTCCTGCCCGCGCACTCCATGTCGTAGACCTCCAGACACCCGTCTTTCTGCAGGCGCCTGAGCACAGGATAGAGCGTGGATTCCGATATCTCAATAACCTGCCGCACCTCCTGCGTGATCTTGTAGCCGTAGGTTCCTTCCGTCTCCCCGGATACCACCGCCAGCACGATCGCGTCCAGAAGCGCCGCACCCGTGTTAAAAACCATGCGATAAACTCCTTTCCTGTCTTTTAGCTGTCTCACAGCAGACTGTTCCGTCTTGCTTCCGCCATGCCGATCCTCTTCCCCCATTGATACTGTTCTATTTTATAATATTATACAGCGTATAATATTGTTTCTATTGATACTATACGTCATATAATATTATCTGTCAACATATATTTTGAAAATTGCCGGACAGACTCGTCATTGCCGCAGTGCGATCCTGCCCGGAGGGCTTTTTGTACAATAGGAAATGACGAAGGAATTTCCTATTGTATAAAAAAAGAAGCCGCCCTCACGCCTCCCCGGCGATCCGTCAGCTTCATTTCTTCTATGCCTATGATCCGCATTACCTATGATTCATGATTCGTAAAGTTATGATAACCCTGTCAGGCTGTTCCGGCATGTATGACATCCATACCGCTCAGTCGTAGAACAGATTGACCTTGCCCACCACGCCGTCGTTGATCACATAGTAGGCCGTAAACTCCTCCGGCTTCATATAAATCTGGAGATTGTTGATGGATCCCTTTTTGTAGCCCTTGGAGTAGTAATGCTTTTTAACTCTCTCGGTCACCGCCTCGATGTCCACCTCATAGCCTCGATACTGCAAAACTACCTCGGGCGCCGCATCGACCTGTCCGGCAGCCTGCTTCTCAGATGTGCTTTTCTGCTCTTCCTGCACCGTTTGTTTCGTATTCTCCGCAGTTCCCATGAGAACTCCCCCTTATTCTTCCGCCCGCTGCTGCCGCGGCGGACGCTTCCGTGTGCCAAAGCCGTCGTATCTGATATCCCTGTCTGTATTGTAGCATCAATTCCCGTTTTCCACAAGGGCGGCGGCGATGTTTTTCTGTCTGCCGCTGTCTGTCGATGGCCGACAACCCGTTTTCGACGGCCATACCATGCCGCCGCGCCTGTGCCGTACGGCCGGACCGGCAGCAGAGCCGCCGCTCACATCTGCAGCTGTCTGAGCTTGTAGAACTCACCCTGCTTCTCCATCAGTTCCTCATAGCTGCCGATCTCCTGCAGGCCGCCGTGTCCGATCACGGCGATCAGATCCGCATTCTTGATCGTGGAAAGCCTGTGCGCCACGATCAGAGTCGTCCTGTCTTTTACCAGCCGTTCCGTGGCGACGCGGATCTTTTCCTCCGCCACGCTGTCGAGCGCCGACGTGGCCTCGTCCAGAATGAGGATTTTCGGGTTGCGCACGAAAGCGCGGGCGATGGAGACGCGCTGCCTCTGCCCGCCGGACAGGTTGCTGCCGTGCTCCATGACATTCGTGTCAATTCCCTGCGGCATTTTATTGACCATATCAGTCAAGTTCGCGGCCTCGATAATCTCCCACAGTTTTTCGTCGGAGATATCCTCCTGCCCATAGGTGATATTCTCCCGCAGGGTGCCGCTGAACAGAATCGGTGTCTGCGGTACCACCGCAATGTGGCTCCTGTAACTGCCCAAATCCAGCCCCTCGATATCGTGGCCGTCGATCAGCACCCGTCCCTCGGTCGCGTGCAGGAAACCGATCACCATATTTAAGATTGTGGTCTTGCCCGCGCCGGACTCTCCCACGAAAGCGACGGTCCTGCCGGCCTCAATCGCCAGATTCAGGTGTGCAAAGACGTCGCCGTCGCCGTCCTTATAGCGGAAGCCCACATCCTCAAACCGGATATCTCCCCGCAGAGAGGGCAGTTTCTCCTTGTCCGTATTGTCCTCCACGTCCAGACAGAGCAGCACGTCGCCGATGGAATCCACGGATTCCAGTCCCTTGGAGATGATAGGCAGCAGCGTGATGATATTGGACACCTGCGCCACGATGGTGCTGAAGTAAGTCTGGTACATCACCACTTCGCCCACGCTGATCCGCCCTCTGCTGGCCAGATAACCCGTGAAGCCCAGGCATAATACCTGAAAAATCTGGAACGCCACCCAGCTGATGGAGGAGAAATAGGACTGCACCATGTCAAGCCTGAGTCCCGACGTGGCCACATGGCGGAGCCTGTGGTTCATCTTGTCCGTCTCCATCTCTTCCAGCGCGTGGGCCCTGGTCACAGGGATCATCTCGATCATCTCCATCACCTGCGCCGATGTCTCCTCCATATCCTTGCGGAACTCCCTGTTGTAGCTCTTAATCTTGCCCTTGAACACCACCATGATGCAGACGGCCACCGGCACGGTGGCTAAGAAGAAGCAGAATACCGTAAGGCTGTTCGAGATCACCACGCCGAACGCCACGACAATATTCATAATAATGCTTAAGATCGAGATAAAAACCTGCCTCGAGAGCGTCTCGACCTGTTCCACGTCCCTCATGATCTTGGACTGCAGCCTGCCGGACTGCATCTCGTTGTGGTAAGTGATGGAGAGCTGCTGCAGCTTGCGCACCAGCGCGCCTCGCAGATCTTTCTCCACGTTTCGGATCGCCCGCGAATAGAAGAGCGTGTGAAAATAGTTGGAGAGAATGTTCTGCGCGATCATGACGGTCATGAACACCACATTCAGCAAAATATCCCTGCCCGCATTTTCGTCGGGATTCGTCGCAATATTGACGATATTGGAAGTCACGATCGGCAGGATCCAGACCGGTGAATGCTTGATCGCGAAACACACCACAGACAGAAAAAGCGCCAGATAGTGCCCTTTGAAGATGCCGACAAGCGTCCGCAGCGAGTGATTCTGATTGCGCTTAAAATTATTGAGCAGCGCCTGCTCGATCTCGCTTAAGTCCTCCGTCTGCTCTCCCAGCCGGTAATCGTACTTTTTTTTCTGTTCCGTCTCCTGTGCCATTTTGGCCACCTCGCTATCCCTGTTGACTGCGCCGCACTGTCTGCCCGCGCCGCAATAACTGTCCTGCAGCGCACTGTCCGCTCTCACCGCAATAACTGTCCTGCAGCGCACTGTCCGTTCTCACCGCAATATCTGTCCTGCAGCGCACTGTCCGCTCTCACCGCTGCCAACCAACCGCCATGCGGTACTTGTTTTTGTATCCGTACAAAGCGGGCTGCGGCGATATCCGCCACAGCCCGAAATCCGTCTCTTTTGTCTCTACTCGCCCAGATACGCTTTCTTGACCGCCTCGTTGTGCAGAAGTTCACCCGCGTCTCCCGACAAAGAGATCGTGCCCGTCTCCAGCACATAAGCCCTGTCGGCGATGGACAGCGCTTTCTTCGCGTTCTGCTCCACCAGCAGCACCGTCGTGCCGGACTGGCTGACCTGCCGGATGATGTCAAAAATCTCGTTGACAAAAATCGGGGAAAGCCCCATCGACGGCTCATCCATCAGAATGATGTTCGGCCGGCTCATCAGCGCCCGCCCCATGGCTAACATCTGCTGCTCACCGCCGCTTAAGGTTCCCGCCATCTGCGTGCTCCGCTCCTCCAGCCGCGGAAAACGCTCATAGACCATCGTCAGCGTCTCTTTGACCTCGTTCTTGTCCTTTCTCGTATAGGCGCCCATCATCAGGTTGTCATAGACCGAAAGCTGAGCGAACACACGCCTGCCCTCCGGCACATGCGCCATGCCCATCGGCACAATCTTATAGCCCGGCGTCCGCGTGATATCTTTTCCCTCAAACAGAATGCTGCCGCCGGTAGGTTTGATCAGTCCCGTGATCGTGTGCAGCGTCGTGGTTTTGCCCGCGCCGTTCGCGCCGATCAGCGCGATGACCTCGCCCTGCTCCACCTCGAAGCTGATTCCCTTGATCGCCTCTATCACACCGTAGTGAACATGGAGGTCTTTTACTTCCAACATTGCCATAGTCCCGCTCCTCCTATCACTCTCCGAGATATGCCGTGATGACTTCCGGATTGTTGAGTACCTCCTGCGTGTCGCCCTGCGCCAGCACCTCGCCGAAATTGAGCACCGTCAGCTTCTCGCAGATGCCGGACACCAGCTTCATATCGTGCTCGATCAGGAGAATCGTCATATCGAAATGATCTCTCACGAAACGGATCGTGTCCATCAGTTCTTTCGTCTCATTGGGGTTCATGCCCGCCGCCGGCTCATCCAAAAGAAGCAGCTTGGGCTCCGTCGCCATGGCCCGCGCAATCTCCAGTTTCCGCTGCTGTCCGTAGGGAAGATTCCTGGCCTTGTAGTCGGCGTATTCCTCCAGCCCGAACACGTTGAGCAGTTCTCTGGCTTTCCCATTCATCTCCCGCTCTGTCTTAAAGTAGCGCGGCAGGCGAAAAACGCCCTCGAAAGTGGAGTACGGATAGTGGTTGTGAAGCCCCGCTTTCACGTTGTCCAGCACAGACAGATCACCGAAGAGCCGGATATTCTGGAATGTTCTGGCGATTCCCGCCTTACAGATCTCTATGGTCTTTTTGCCCGTCAGGTTCACGCCGTCTAAGAGGATTGCCCCCTCATCCGGCCGGTACACACCCGTAAGCAGATTGAAAATCGTAGTCTTCCCCGCGCCGTTAGGGCCGATCAGTCCGTACAGCTGCCCCTTTTCCACCGAGATATCGAATGCGTTGACCGCCCGCAGACCGCCAAAGGAGATTCCTAAATTCTTCGTCTCTAACAGTGCCATCTCTTACGCCTCCTCTTTCCCGGTCTTTTTGCCCGCGGTCAGCCGCTGCTGCAGCCGTTTTCTGAAAAAGATCACGTTCGGGCTCCAGTTGAAAATCATCATGGCGATCAGCACCACCGAATAGATCAGCATACGGTAGTCGCTTAAGCCCCTGAGGACTTCGGGCAGAAGCGTCAGGAGCACCGCCGCGATGATCGAACCTCTGATATTGCCGATCCCGCCCAGCACCACAAACACCAGAATCAGGATGGACATGTTATAACCGAAGTTTTTCGGCAGCGCATTCAGCGTGGACAGATTGTGTGCATACAGCACGCCGGCCACGCCGGCAAGCGACGCGGAGAGCGTAAAGGCGATCAGCTTGTACTTCGTCACGTTGATGCCGATGGACTCCGCCGCGATGCGGTTGTCACGGATTGCCATCACCGCACGCCCCGTCCGGGAGTGGATAAAATTGAGCACGATGACCAGGGTGACGATAAGCAGCACAACGCCCACCGTAAAATTCGAGTCGTTGGGCGTACCCGTCACACCCTGCGCGCCCTTGATCAGCACCAGCCCGTCCTCCTCCATGTTGAGGGAGAGAGCGTCTTTCATCGTAAAATGTATCCCCTGACTGTCCACGCCGAGATAGAGCGCATTGACAATATTTTTGATAATCTCGCCGAACGCGAGCGTCACAATGGCCAGATAGTCTCCTCGCAGGCGAAGCACCGGAATGCCCACCAGAAAGCCGACGAGCGCCGCCGACGCCGCGCCGATCAGCAGGGCAATCAGGAAACGCGGGCCGGCCGGCATGGTCTGCTTGAAAGCGAGAGAAAACACGGCGCTGGTAAAAGCGCCCACACACATAAAGCCCGCATGACCGATACTCAGCTCGCCCAGAATGCCGACCGTCAGGTTCAGCGCGACCGCCACGATCGCATAGGTGCAGAAAGGAACGAGGAGCCCCTGAATCAGGCTGGACACGTGCCCTGTCGATACGAGGATCTGTACGATGATATAGGCAAGGATCACCATCCCGTAGGTGATCAGATCATTTTTTGTCGTTTTGTTCAGTCTTCCTGCTTTCGTTTTCATCTCTTGCGTTCCTCCCATCAGACTTTTTCCTGAATCTGCCTGCCGAGAAGCCCTGTCGGCTTCACTAAGAGCACAATAATCAGGATGCTGAACACAATGGCGTCAGAGAGCTGGGACGAGATGTATGCCTTGCTCAGGTTCTCGATGACGCCCAGCAGGATGCCGCCGATAAAAGCGCCGGGAATCGAGCCGATTCCGCCGAACACCGCCGCCACAAATGCCTTGATGCCGGGCATGGAGCCGGTGTAGGGCGTCAGGGACGGATAGGCGGAACACAGGAGCACACCCGCAATAGCCGCCAGCGAAGAGCCGATGGCAAAAGTCACGGCGATCGTGCCGTTGACGTTGATGCCCATGAGCTGAGCCGCGCCTTTATCCTCGGAAACGGCCGTCATGGCACGCCCGATCTTGGTCTTTTTCACAAAAAGGGTCAGTCCGATCATGATGATGACGCTGACGATGACGGTCACGATCGTCACGCTCTTGATGACGAGCTGCCCGTCGAACAGTTCCAGATTCGGCAGCGTCACCACATTGGTAAATGCTTTCGTGTCGGAGCCGAACACGAGCAGGGCGATGTTCTGCAGCAGGTAGCTGACGCCGATCGCCGTGATGAGCACGGCCAGCGGAGAAGCTCCTCTTAAGGGTCTGTAGGCCACTCGCTCAATGGTCACGCCGAGCACGGTGCACACCGCCATGGACACGACAATGGCCGCAAGCGGGTTCATCCCTAAGTTGCTGACGCCCACAAACACGGCGTATCCGCCGATCATGATGACGTCGCCGTGGGCGAAGTTCAGCATCTTGGCGATGCCGTACACCATCGTATAGCCGAGCGCGATAAGGGCATACACGCTGCCGAGACTGATTCCGTTGATCAAATGGGCTGCAAAACTCATGAGCTGTCACCTCTGAAAATATTTGATGTAAACTATTGTTTCCGGCGTCAATGCACCGGCATGTTCCCATGCAGGCAAGTCGTTGTCCAAATAGGAATATGTCGGTATTGTCGGTATAGTGGGGCAGGCTGCGCAAAGGCGCCACTGTCGGCTCCGTCTGCGCAATGACAGTGTCCCTCTTTGCGCAGCCCGCCCCGGGATTCTTCTTGCAAAGCGTATTCTGCGGAGAATCGCTCTGCGTATTCTAGGAAGAATTGCGAAGCAATTCTTCTGAAGATGGAAGGCTCACCTGTGAGCCGTAGAAGTTCTTGGCGCTGCGTCCAATGGCGCAGCGTCATTAGAACTTCTCCATCTTCACTTACATGGCCGCATACGCGCCATCTTTAATCACTACCGCCTTGGGTGCCTTGGCAGGCTCGCCGGAAGCGTCCCATGTGATGCCGTCGCCTGTCAGGCCGTCCACGGTGATCTCCGTCATCGCCTGAGACAGCGCCGCGCAGATCTCCTCGTTGGACATATCCGCCGTGATGCCTGCTTTCTCAGCCGCCGCCTTGATGGTGTAGATCGTGTCATAGCCGTCCGCCGCGAACTGGTTCGGTGTCTCGCCGAATCTGTCGTTGTACTCCGCGACGAAATTTACCGTCAGGTCATCTGTCGCGTCAGCCGCGAAAGGAGTTAAGAGCATAACGCCCTCCGCCAGGGATGCGTCAAAGTTCTCCACACCCAGAATGCCGTCCAGACCGTCGCAGCCGAAGAACTGTACGTCAAAGCCCATGCTGTCGGCCTGTGTCAGGATCAGGGAAGCCTCCGTGTAGTAGATCGGCAGGAATACCAGCTCGGCGCCGGCATCTTTCGCCTGCTGCAGCTGTACGGAGAAATCCGTCTTGTTGTCCGCCGTGAAAGCGCCCGCAGCCACGATCTCAAAAGGCTGGTTTGCCGCCTCCTGCGCAAACTTCTCATAGATACCCGAAGAGTATACGTCGGAGCTGTCGTAGATCACCGCTACCTTGGAAGCCAGACCGTTCTCGCCGATGTACTGCGCGGACGCAATACCCTGGTTGGGGTCTGAGAAGCAGATGCGGAACGCATTGTCATACTGTACGCAGTCTACCGCGGAACCCGAAGGGGTCAGCTGGAACACCTTGTCCTGATAGGTCTTCTCGGACACCGCGATGGAGCATGCGCTGGTCACGCTGCCGTCGATAACCTGTGCGCCCCAGTCCTTGAGCACGTTGTAGGCATTCACGGACTTCTCCGCGTCCAGTTCATCGTCCTGGAAGTTCAGCTCTACCGTCATGCCGTTGATACCGCCGGCCTCGTTGATCTCGTCAACCGCGATCTGGGAACCGTTCTTGGCCGCCACGCCGTATACCGCAGCGCCGCCCGTCAGGGGCCCGATGCCGCCGATCTTGAACGTGCCGCCTGCCGCCGCCGTGTCGCCCGCGTCTGCGGCATCCGCAGCCTCGGTGGTGTCCGCCGCTTCCGTCGTGTCCGCAGTCTCAGTCGTCTCTGTCTCTGTCTCCGCAGCGCCATCTGCCGCGCCGTCGGAACCGCAGCCTGCAAGCAGCGCAGCCATCATGGCGCCGGCCAGCATAAGACTTACCATTTTCTTTTTCATAATCTTTCTCCTCCTTGTCTGTCTGTCAGGATTCAAAAAAGGGGACTTCTCTACATAATAATAAGAAAGAAGTCCCGCCCTTGAAACCTAGAAAAATGATAGTCAAAATTCACAAATTTGTCAATAGTTTTTTGTGAGATTTATTTTTATCTCTCCATTTTCCAGAAAAACGCGCTGTAAGGGGGCAGCTCGCTTCCGCCGCCGAAGTCGTGTTTCTCCCCGCTTATCAGATCCACGGCCATGCCGCAGCCCGCGTCGAAATGCGCCGTGTAGCTCTCCGCATCCGCGTTGATCGCCACGAGAACCCGCTCGCTGTCGCACTTGCGCTCGAAGATACACTGCTTGTTTGTCAGGACGACGGAACGGAAATCTCCGTAGTTGAGCGCCGGAGAATTTTTCTTTGCCTCGGCAAGCTTCGCGATCCACTCGCACAATTCATTCCACTCCGGCTCCTCGAAGCAGGCCCGCAGCGCGGGATCGCCCTCGCTTTTGTGCGCTTTCGCGCCCCACTCGCTGCCGTAGTAGACGCAGGGGATGCCGGGCATGCCGAAACACAGCGCATAGATGAGCGGCAGATGTTTCTCGTTATTCAGGTTGCTGGCGATTCTGGTCACGTCGTGGTTGTCCACAAAGGATAGCATGTGCTTGCCCCTATATAAGGTCCAGTTCTCCGGGCCGAACTGTCTGAGCAGGGAGTGATTGATCTCGAACATATTCATGCTGTTGAAGCTGGAGAACAGTCCTTTATAGCACTCGTAATTGGTGGCGGAGTGCAGCATCTGATCGTTGACCATCTGGTTATAATCGCCGTGCAGCATCTCCCCGAGCAGATAAAAATCGGGTTTCAGACCGTCCGTATAGGCGCGCAGTCTCCTGACGAAATCGTGATCCAGACAGTAAGCCACATCCAGCCGCAGCCCGTCTATGGCAAACTCTTCCACCCAGCCTTTGACGCTGTCCAGAATATGCCGGATCACGTCCTCGTTGCGCAGGTTGAGTTTCACCAGATCGTAGTTGCCCTCCCAGCCCTCGTACCACAGGCCGTCGTTGTAGTTGGAATTGCCGTCAAAGTTGATGTGGAACCAGTCTTTGTACGGCGACTCCCACCGCTTCTCCAGCACATCGCGAAAGGCCCAGAACCCTCGGCCCACATGGTTGAACACGCCGTCCAGGATCACCTTGATCCCGTTCTCGTGGAGCGCCCCGCACACTTCCTGAAAGTCCTCGTTGGTGCCGAGCCTGCAGTCGATCGTGTGGTAGTCCCTCGTGTTGTACCCATGTGTGTCCGACTCGAACACGGGGGAAAAATAGATGGCGTTGATTCCCAGCTTCTTCATATGAGGAATCCACTCTTTCACTTTCAGAATCCGGTGCGCGGTCTGCCCGTCATTCTCGAAAGGTGCGCCGCAGAAACCCAGGGGATAAATCTGATAGAAAACGCTCTCATAAGCCCACATGACAATAGCCCTCTTTTCTTTCTCAAAATTTCCGTTCTGTTTTTCTCTATGTATGTTACATTTCGTTTTCCTATTCTATCATCATTGCCGGTGTTTTGCAAAGAACATTTCTATTGACCGAGCCGGTTCTATTTTGACATACCAAAATCCGTTTTCCGACTTTTCCACATCTTTTGGCAGGAATTTTTTTGAAAATCCTCTTAAAATGCCAAAGAAATCCCCAATTTCCACAAAGTTATCCACATCGACAGGCTTGTCATTTTCGTGTGACTTGCTTTCCTTTTTTGACAAAAGCACCTGTTTTTTATCAAATTTCGTATTTGATTTCAACAAATTATTCTTTTTTTCGATCACGCTGAGCAAAAAAAATGTCGGCCCGCGCCGTATTCTGTTTTCTCCCCGGTCAACTGATTTTATCATTTGACGCGGCAGGTCAATATCGAGACAGAATACGGCCTCCGAAAGGCTTATTACCCTCTACAGCCACTCATTCCAGAATCTTTCCACTTTATGACCAATCTGGTTAATGCTTACGATTTCATAATTTTTCCACTCCCGCGGAAACAGACGGCGGTAAGCGCCGCTTAAGAAGCGCTCATCCAAAAGCGCCACGATGCCGAAGTCGTCCGCGGTGCGAATCACCCTGCCCGCGGCCTGCAGCACTTTGTTCATGCCCGGATAGCGATAGGCGTAATCAAACCCGTTCTCTCCCCAGCCGTCGAAATACTGTTTCAAAAGCTCCCGCTCGCTGCACACCTGCGGCAGTCCCGTCCCCACGATAACCGCCCCGATCAGACTGTCGTTTTTCAGATCAATTCCCTCGCCGAAGATGCCGCCCATCACGCAGAAGCCCAGCAGGCTCCTCTCCTCCTCCGTCTCAATCTCCATCCGGATGAGCGCGTTCAGATCGCAGTCCTCATTGCCCGTGAAACGCTGCAGGAACGCCTCTCTGGCCTCCTCGTTCATATAGTCCTCCTGCACGATGCACTCCACCGCCCCGTCCGCGTTGAAATAATGCGTATAGATGTCGTAAACCTGGCGCAGGAAAGCGTGCGAGGGAAAGAAAGCCATATAGTTGCCGTGCCTTTTCTGCAGGATTTCATGGAGGTAGGAGGCGATCCGATAATACTCTGCATCGCCGCGCCGCGCGTACCTGCTCGTCACATCGCTGCCGAGGTAGAGGCCCAGCTTTTCCGGCCGGAAGACAGACCTCGCATACACCTCGTAATCTCCCTCCTCCGCCCCGAGCAGCTTCTTATAGTATTGGATCGGCAGCAGCGTCGCGGAGAAGAGGATCGTACTTCTGCCCCGCATCATACACTCCCGCAGATTCTTCGCCGGATTGACACAGAACAGCTTCAGGATAAAGCTGCCGTCACTCTGCAGCTCCGTGTAAGTCAGATAGTTCTCGTCGGCCAGCTCATACATTTCCAGGAAATGAGAGACTTCAAAATAAAATGACAGGACATCTTTCCGCACGGGGCTGTCCTCATGATCCTCCAGATAGTCGTCGATAGCCGCACTGAGCCTGTTCAGCGCCCGCACAAACCCGTCTATGTACTCCACCACCCGGTAAGTCTCACACTCCCGTTTCAGCGCCAAAAGCTCCTTATTGCACTTGTCCAGGTTGCCGGCGATCCGCCCGTCATACTCTTTGACCGTCTTTTTCAGGGAGAGGAAATCTTCTTTGCACAGGACCGCGCTGTACATCTCCCGGCCGCGCTCCACCAGATTGTGCGCCTCATCGACGAGAAAGACATACTCGCCCCTGACACCTTCCGCGAAAAATCTGCGCAGATACACATGGGGATCAAAGAGATAATTGTAGTCACAGATGACCGCGTCGGAAAACAGGCTCATGTCCAGGCACATCTCAAAGGGACAGACGTTGTGCTTCCGCGCATACGCTTCAATCTTCTCCCTGTTGTAGACATCCTCATGGGTGAGCAGGTCGTAGAGCGCCTCGTTGATCCTGTCGTAGTGTCCTCTGGCGTAGGGACAGGCTTCGGGATTGCACTCCGTCTCCTCCATGAAACAGATTTTCTCTTTTGCGGTCAGCACCACACTCTTGACGCGAAGCCCGCTCTCCCGCAACAGCGCAAACGTCTGGTCCGCCACCGTGCGGGTGATCGTCTTGGCCGTCAGATAGAAAATTTTCTCGCACAGGCCCTCTCCCATGGCTTTCAGCGCCGGAAACACCGTGGAGATCGTCTTGCCTACTCCCGTGGGCGCCTCGATGAAAAGCTTACGCCCGTGGTAGATCGTCCGATACACATCTGAGATCAGTTCTTTCTGCCCCTCCCTGTAATCAAAAGGGAAAGGCAGCGCCCGTATGGAGGTCTGCCGCTCTTCCTGCCAGCGGAAGCTGTAGTCCGCCCACCTGCGGTACTGCCCTATCACCTCCGCAAACCATTCCCGCAGTTCCTCCGCCGTATACTCATAATGAAAATAGCGGATTTCCTCCGTCTCCATATGACAGTAGGTCATGCGCACGCGCACGGCGTCAAGTCCCATCTTCTCCGCAAGAATGCAGGCGTAGCACTTCGCCTGTGCCAGATGAACCGGCACGGCATCTTTCATCTTCTTCAGATCACGGAATGTGCCTTTGATCTCATCAACCGTCACCGTGATATGCCGCGCCTGCTCCGGTGTAAGCTGCCGGTCCGGCAGTTCAGGGACGGCGCTCGCATCCCCGATCGCCTCGACGATCACGCCGTCCGCCCTGCCCTCGATCAGAATGTCATATTCGCCGGCCGGACAGCGATAGGAGAGCCCTACCTCCGCGTGATACTCCGGCCCCATACGGCGCTGTATCATGCGGTGGATCCGCCCGCCTTCCTGCATGGCATTCTCCGCCGATGCCGCTTTTCGGTTGTCGATATCGCCCGAGCGCAGGATAAACTCCACCAGCCCTCTGACGGAAATGCGTATTTCCATACTCTGTCATCCTCGCGTAAACGAAAAACTCCCTATCAGGATATTACGCTATCACAGATAGGGAGTCAATGCCGTAAACTTCTTCCGGATCTATTATGAGGCCACCGCGAACTTGTTGAGATAGTTCTCGAAATCCGCGTCGTACCCGTGGCAGGATACGGTCAGTACCTGACTGAAATTCAGTCCGAGCACACCGATGAGCGATTTGGCATCCACCACATAGCTGTTGTAGGAGATGTCCACGTCAAAGATGCACTTCGTCGCCGCCAGTACAAAATTCTTCACCTCGTCCGGTCTCAACTTGATCTTGTGTTGCATCGCATTCACCATCCTTTTCGTTTATGCGCGCAAAGGCACACATAGAAAATGTTTTCTTTCTCCTCGTTGACATGATTATACTCTTTTCAGATCATTTGTAAAGTCATTTTTTATTTCGTTTGAAACTGTAGGAAGTTACGGTCACGGCTTGTATGCCGTTTATTTTTCCGCAAATTCCACCGCGTAATCCCGAAACCTGAGCGGAAACATCTGCCGCTGCAGCTCCCTGTTTTCGCGTTCCGCAATACCGATCGTCCCGCAGAAAAGCCGGAACAATTCCCGATAGCGCTCCTCGCCCTCCGACCATGCGAAGTCCTCCCCGGCAGCTTCTTCCGGACCAGACACGAGATACCAGGGCCGCCCCGCCGGATGTACGCCGAACACATCCCGTCCTTTGTCGCGGATCACAAAATTCTCAACCGAGAGTCTGTCCGCAAAGTGCGGCATGATAAAAGGCAGCACATTATTTTCCGGTCCGATCACCGCATAGAGGGCTCCCCGCTCCAGCTCTCCGAAGCGCAGGAACTCAATCTCGTGATGCGCCTCGTTGGCGGTGCGCCTCGCCAGTGCAAAACACCTCGCCACATAGGGATTGCGCAGATTTTCCATCGTCCGTCTGCCGTGCCCTGCCGTGATGCCGTCCACCACGGTCCGGTAGACCGCCTCTCCCTTGTCCGGCTCGCAGGATGCCGCCGCCTGACAGAGGGTGAGATACGCTTCTTCACCTAGTCTGTTTTTCAATGTTCTTATCACCTTCTCAGTTTTGCCCGAATCCGCAATACTATGCAGATAAACCGCAAATAATCTGTAATTTTCCTCCTCGCCGACCTGTATGTGAATGTGTTCATGCCTTTCCCGCAGGGCGTAAGCGTCATAGATCGCCGTAAAAATGCCCTCCAGGGAATCTTCGCAGATCATGTATTTTTCTTCCATGTCAAATCTTTCCTCTATCCCGACAGCATCCCGCAGTCCCACAGAGACATCTGTCTGTAAGCCGTACCATCCGCCATAAAGGGCAGCTTTTCTCCCCGGCCCATCCGATTCTGATACGTCAGGTTCCGCACGATATAGTCCTCCTCGATCTTCGTGCGGTACAGCATCCTGCCGCCGCAGGTGATGAAGTACAGCGCTCTCTTCAGAACGACACCCATCCTCTTCAGATCCGCGAAAGTCAGGCCGCCGAACCGTCTCGCCGCCACGATGCGCCTCGCGCTCTTCACGCCCACGCCGGGAATGCGGAGAAGCATCTTGTAGTCCGCGCTGTTGACTTCCACGGGAAAATATTCCAGATGCCGCACCGCCCAGTCCGCTTTCGGATCAATCGCCATATTGAAATTCGGCCGTTCTTTCGTCAGCAGTTCGTCCGCCCGGAAATCATAGAAGCGCAAAAGCCAGTCCGCCTGGTAGAGCCTGTGCTCACGAAGAAGCGGCGGCCCGGACGCCGCCGCGGGCAGCGACTTATCCCCGTTCACATTGACGAACGCCGAATAATATACCCTTTTTAAGGAAAACTTATCATACAGGCTCTCCGCCACCGACAGAATCTGATAATCGCTCTCCGGCAGCGCCCCGATCACCATCTGCGTGGACTGTCCGGCCTCGCAGAAGCGCGGCGCATGCCGATACAGCGCCAGCTCGCTGCGGTTTGCCGCGATGCCGTTCTGAATCTGGCGCATCGGTTTTAAGATGTTGCTGCGGTGCTTGTTCGGCGCCATCTCCTTAAGCCCCTCCGCCGTCGCCATCTCCAGATTCACACTCATGCGGTCGGCCAGATAACCCGCCCGCTGTATGAGGGCCGGATCCGCGCCCGGTATCGCTTTCACATGGATATATCCCTGAAAGCGGTGCACCGTGCGCAGCTTGTGCAGCGTCTCGCAGATCAGTTCCATCGTGTAATTGGGACTGTAGAGAATCCCCGAACTCAAAAACAAACCTTCTATATAATTGCGCCTGTAAAATTCCATCGTCAGACTGCACACCTCATCCGGCGTGAAAGAAGCCCGCGGCACATCGTTGGAACATCTGTTGATACAGTATCTGCAGTCATAGATACATTCATTCGTAAAAAGAATTTTCAACAGAGAAATACACCTGCCGTCCGCCGCAAAGCTGTGGCAGATACCCGCCGCCAGCGTATTGCCGATTCCCGTGCCGTCGTTTCTTCTCGAAGAGCCGCTGGAGCTGCAAGACACGTCATACTTTGCGGCATCCGCCAGAATCTTCAGTTTTTCCGTGACCGACATCCGCGGCGCGATCCTTACCTCCATCCGTACTCTGCTCCTCCTCTGCCGTATCCGCTGCTGCGGCACCCGGCTTTGCCTGCGGCGCTGTGCCCCGGCTTTCCGCTGTCCTGTACCCGTAATAAGAACGTACGTTCGGCAAATACAGTGTAGCACATGACACGAAGTTTGGCAAGGGATTTTCAAACGAATGTTCGGTGACTGGCGTAAAAAATCTCCCGTCCGGCAGATACCCTGTCGAACGGGAGATTTCTCACTCTTTCTTGGCCACGTCCTTGAGCCGGTATTTTTTGACTTCATAGAGCCGCTCGTCCGCCTCGCTCAGCGCGTCCGCCAGCGGCAGATAATGGTCCGGCGTCAGCAGGACCGCCCCTGCCGAGACGGTGATATTATAGCGCTTGTCGCTGTCCTTGTTGAAAGCGTCGAAAGCCGCATAGATCTGGGTGAGAAAGCTCTCCCCGCCGTCTTCCTCCCAGTATCCCATCAGACAGGCGAACTCGTCTCCGCCGATCCTGCCCACAACCCCGTGTTCGCCCACAATCTTCTTCAACGTCTCCGCGATCAGGCCGATGGAAAAGTCTCCCTCCTCATGACCGTACCGGTCATTGATGATCTTCAGGTTATTCATATCCACATAGACCACCAGTGTGCTGTGACCCGATTTTCTGCACTCTTCCAGCAGTTTCTCCGCTCCGTCGTTGAAGCCTCTCCTGTTGAGTATACCGGTCAATCCGTCGGATTTGGAGAGCGTGTCCAGCTCGATATTGCTCTCCCTGAGCGTCACCAGATTTTCTTCCAGCTGCTGCTGGATCTGTTCGTTGGTCCGAAGCAGATAGATCATCTTCACGGCGGAACTCATCTGGCTGACCAGAAATTCGCCGTTCTCATAGATCGGATAGGAGAGGTCGCACAGCAGAACACCGTAGAGCACTTCATTGGAATACAGCGGCAGGAGCACCAGCGAGTACCTTCTGTCCGTCTTCATATAGCTGTTGTGGAACAGATTCTCAATCCCCTGCCGCTGTCTCGCGGTCGGCACCGCCAGGAATCTGCCGTCCTGCAGCGCCGCTTTCAGGTACATATGCGACGGCCGCTCGAACCACTCTCCGTTCAGGTGGATCATGGGTTTTTCAAAGGTATAGACGAAAGCCGTTTTGATCTTGAGCCATTTCAGGTTCCCTAACAGGGCGGCATAGCTCTGGTCGCCTCCCTTTTCAAACTGCAGGATGTCCCGCACGAAGATCTTCATGGCATAGTTCTCTTCCATATTTTTGGCCAGCACCACGCCCGACTCGTAGTCCATGGAGCGGATGATGCGCCTGTAGATATGGGAGAACAGGCTGCTCAGCTTCTGCAGGCCGTCCGCGCCGCTCTGCCGTTTCCGCAGTCTGTGGTATATCTGCTCGAACGTATGGAGCAGGATTCCCATATCCGCGTAGCGGACAGCGTCATAGCCGAGAAACTCTTCCAGATAGGAGATCGCCGCGTCGCACCGTCCCTCGCCTTCCTCCACGAACTGCCTGACAATCTCTCCCACCAGATTCCGGTAGGAATCGCGCAGCCCGTCCAGCATCTCGCCATAGCTCTCATGGATATAGCGGTAGAAGATATCGTCGAAGAGATGATCCGCGTCGTAGACGATCCGCTCCGCGTCAGCCTCCTGCCCGCTCTCCTCCTGCACGGCGCGGAAAGAATTGCGCAGAATGAACCGGGTGGAGAGTACCGTGCTCTCGACCTCTTCCCCTTCCAGCATCTTCAGCACCATGCGCAGCCCGCGCTCCCCCAGCTCCATCGGGTCCGCCGCCACGGAAGAGAGCGACGGATTGACCTTGGTCGCGTTGATGGTGTCGTCGTACCCCAGCACACAGATGTCTCTGCCGGGCATGATATCACGCCGTTTCAGCTCCTCGTAGAAGCCGAGCGCCGTCTCGTCGTTGACACAGACCACCGCCTCCACGTCCGGATTGCGATCAAGGAAACGGCTGAAAACATCCCTGCAGGAGCGGGAGAGATCCCCCTCCTCGTAATTTTCCGGCCGATAAGGCAGGTTATGCTCCGCAAGCACTTTCATGAAGATCTCCCTGCGCTCGCAGGCGTCAAAGTTGCTCTCCGGCCCGCCGATCATGCCGAAGCGGCGGCAGCCCAGAACGTCGATCAGGTACTCCATGCCCTGCCGTATGCCGGAATAATTGTCGAAAGTCACATGGACATAGCCCTCCAGCTTGGAGGCCACCAGCACGGTGGGAATGTCCCCATAGCACCTCATCAGCGCCTCCACACGCTCGTGGGTGGTGTAGCAGCCGATACAGTCCGCCGCCACCAGCATCGCGTCCAGATTGTCCCGGCCGGGATAGGTAAATATGGTATTATGCTGGTACTCGTACATGATCTCTCTGTTGCCGCCGAAATCCCTGTCCAGATATTTGCCCGGCAGCACCACCATGTCCACGTCCAGCGCCCTGGCCTCCTGCAGCGCGCCCAGACAGATATTCTTGGTGAACTCGTCCGTAATGCCGCTGACCAGGAACCCGATGATGGGTCTTTTTCTCTTTTTCTTCATCTGTCCGCTCACACGCCTTCCAAAACCGTTCTCAGATACTCTGTCAGCACGCCGGCCGCCCGCTCATGGGACTTTGCGCCGGGGTGCTCGTGGGAGCCCACCGTCTCACGCGTCGTGTTGGGCAGCTGCAGAAAGACCGTGTTGCCGTCTCCCGTCTCCGCCCGATACCTGTTTATCGCCTCCGTGATGGGAAGCGTCAGTTCATAGCCCAGCATACCGTAAGTCCAGACGATATGCGCTTTCGGATTGTTCTTGCGGATCACTTTCAGGAAAGCGATCACCGCCTGTCTGAATCTCTCGATATCCGCCTCGCGCCAGGAACCGTCCGTCTCCAGATGCTGCTCAAAGCTCTCCCCCGTGGCCGGATCCGTCCACACAGGCTGGTGAAACGCGCTGGCGTCGTTGGTCCCCAGATTGACAATGACGGCATCCGGCTGCCAGGAGGCAAAATCCCACGGCTTGTGCGCCCCAAGCTTCTCGTTGACACTGCCGTGCAGCAATCCGCAGGTCTCCTCATAGCAGAAAGGCAGATTGTTGTGCGGATTGTTGTCCCAGCCGCACAGCACGCCCCAGCCGCCCTGCGAGAGGAGATGAAAATCCGCCCCCAGCGCCCGCGATGTCATCACGGCGTAATTTTTGCTCACGCTCATGAACATGGAGATCCAGTCCACCTCTTCCAGCGCGCCGTAAGTGCCCTCTCCCGAAGTGATGCTGTCCCCGATAAACTCCAGCCTGTAACGCGCCTCCGGCACAGGCTGAAACGCTCCGTCCGTGGCGAAGCCGTGAATCAGGATATGGTTGGCATCGTCCTCGCTCATCGCCTGCAGTTCCCGGAAAAAGCGCACGTTCTTCACTTTCTTCGGATCCATGCCCCGAAACAGACAGAGCCGGTATCTGCCCGGCATCAGCATCTGTCTGGACAGGAACGCGCCGTTGATATCACAGCCGGCCCAGGGCTCATAATTCTCGTAATCCACCTCCAGATCAATCCAGAGTTCACTCCCCGTGACGTTGACTTCCACCAAGCTGCCGTTCCAGAATAACGGCAGCGGATCCTGACTTTTGTCCGTCCTGCCGTGCACCCTGCACTGCGCCTCCTTAAGCGGCACATAGCGCACTCTCTCATTCTCTGTCATCCCTGCTCCTCCCGGTCGTCTCTACTCGTTGACCGACGAAAAAATAATTTCCGCCTCTCCCTCAATTTCCACGCTGCCATATCCCGCGGGCAACAGCAAATGTTCGCCCTTACCGACAGGTCTGCCGTTCATGCGGCATGTGCCCGCCACAACACTCATGAGAAGGAACGGGCAGTCCTGCTCCATGGAGAAGCTTCCGGCCAGCGCCAGCTTCCACACCCGGTAATACCGGCAGGCGATCAGCAGGTGCAGCTCGTTCGCCGGCAGAGAGGCGGTCTCTTTCACATCCGCGGGCGCTGCCGGCACAGTGATCACATCCAGGCTCTGCCTGATATGCAGGGGCCGCGGCCTGCCGTCCGAGAGCCTGTCATAGTCGTAGAGACGATAGGTCACGTCGCTGCTCTGCTGCGTTTCTAACAGCATGATGCCTCCCTTGATGGCGTGGACGGTGCCGGGATTGATCTGCACGAAATCGCCCTTGTGCACGGGAACCTCACGGATCAGTTCTTTCCATCTGCCCTGCTCCACCATATCTGCCAGTTCTTTCTTCGTGTCGGCGTTGTGGCCGATCACCAGCCTTGCGTCCTGCGCGCAGTCCAGAATATACCAACACTCCGTCTTTCCCAGAGAGCCGTTCTCGTTCGCCGCCGCGTAGGCATCGTCGGGATGCACCTGAATACTCAGATCGTCCGCCGCGTCGATCACCTTGACGAGCAGCGGGAACTCCCCTTTCGCCGCGCCGCCGAACAGCTGCGGCTCCTCCCGCCAGAGCTGCGACAGCGTCCTGCCCCGGTATGCGCCCTCGCGCACCACACAGTCGCCGTTCGGGTGGGCGCTGACGGCCCAGCACTCACCGACCTTACGGCCCGGCACACCGTAACCGTACTCCCCGTACAGCCTCTCTCCGCCCCAGACCGTCTCTTTCAACACCGGCGCAAAGCTGATCGCCTCCGCGCCCCGCGCATGATTCTCCTGATTCATCGTCTTTCCTCCCGCATTCCTGTCGTCTGCCTTTTTCTTAACAGGAGCCTATGACGGAAACCAGATAAAAAGGCACCGCGTCGTCCTCATGCGCCTCCGTGATCGTGATCTCCACCAGATGTTCTCTATTCTCCCCGTGATACAGCACCGTCTCAATATACAGGCAGTCGCCCCAGTCCTCGTCGAAATTGGCATCCAAAATCACGGCGCCAGCCTCATCGCCGTCTATGACCGCTTTCGCCACAGGCGCCGGCTTGTTCACCGACTTTCTGTACTGTACGGCAATCCCCGTCCCCGTCACCCGGAACGTGATCTTATCGCCCGCGCGGGAAGCGGTGTAGCCTCCCGTGAAGATGTCCAGAATGTTCTCCGAAGGCGCCCGGTCCGCCCGGAAGCCCGCGAGGAGAGGTTCGGTATTGTGATTCTGATACCGCACGGAATGTTCGTAAGCGTTGGCCGTGACGGGCGCCGGCAGAGAACCGTCCGCAAAGGCAGGCTCCTCCTCTCTGTCCATCTCTTCATAGATCCGGTCCAGACAGGCCGTGACCACCGAAGCGACGAGGCGATGTCCCGCGTCGTTGGGGTGCAGGCCGTCCGGTGTGATCTCTGCCCGCACAATCTCCCCCGACGAGACTTTCGGCCAGATCACGGGCTTCATGCTCACCATGGGAAGCGCGTAAGCCTCGGCTGCCTTCAGATGCATCTCCTCCGCATTCTCCCCGTTGTCATAGCGCACATTGTTCATCAAAAGCACCGCCGGCGCTTCGTCCTGTCCCAGCACGGTGCGGATCAGCCCTTCATAAGTCTCCTCAAAGAATGGCGTGTTGTCGTCGTTCACCGCAAACTCGATCAGCAAAAAATCCGGCCTGTGGCAGAGCATATGCTCCCTGACCCTGGATACGCCGAACTGTGAAGTCGTACCGCCGATCCCACCGTTGACATAGACAATCTCGGCCGCGGGGAATCTCCGCTTCCACCACTCGTACACCAGATAAGCATAGCAAGTCTGTGGCGTGCTGGAGAGACTTCCCTGTGTGATGGAGCCTCCCAGGAAACCGACCGTCACTTTCTCCCCGGCGCGCGCCTTTTTCATACACTGTTTCAGCATACGCCAGTTTCCTCTGTGGATCAGCCCCTGCTGCGGCCGAATGTCATATTCTTTCATGTCAAACTTCCTCCGTCAATCCTCTTTTTCTTTTTGGAAAAGGAGCCGGCCTTACAGCCGGCTCTCTCCGCATCTTCCATGCTAACGTCTCCCGATCTCCGTGTCTGTCTCGGTCAGGACGCTGTGTTCCTTGATATATGCCATGACATCCTCGAACTGCGTGAAAGCAAGACCAACATAGCTGTCCGCACAGCCGTAATAGATGGCGATCCTGCCGCTCTCCGGGTCGTGAATCGTGGCGCAGGGGAAGCAGACGTTGGGCACGAAGCCTCTCTCCTCATACCACTCTTCCGGCGTAATCAGGAAATTCTCGCACCGGTATTTGACGATAGAAGGATTCTCCAAGTCCAGAATCGCGCCGCCGATGGAGTAGACATAGCCGTTGCAGGTGCCGCTGACGCCGTGGTAGAACAGGAGCCATCCCTCGCTCGTCTCGATCGGCGCCGCGCCGCCGCCGATTTTCAGGGACTCCCACCACTCGTTTCCCTGGCTCATCACATGTCTGTGTTTGCCCCAGTACACGAGATCCGGGCTCTCGCTGACGAAGATATCCCCAAAAGGCGTATGTCCGCTGTCGGAAGGACGGCTGAGCATCATGAAGTTGCCGTGGATCTTCCGCGGGAAGAGCACCGCGTTTCTGTTGTAAGGGAGGAACGGATTCTCCAGCCTCGTAAAGGTCTTGAAATCTGTGGTCTTGGCCATACCGATGGCGGCGCCGTAGAAATCCTGGCACCAGATGATATAGTAGGTGTCCTCCACCTTCACCAGTCTGGGGTCATAGGCGTATCTGGGCATAAAGGGGTTGCCCTCCTCGTCCACGAACGGGATTTTGTTCTGATCGAAATCCCAGTGGATCGCGTCCTTGCTCCTCCCCATATAGATATAGGGGATGCCGTTGGTCTGCTCGCCTCTGAAAACGCCGATAAACTCATCGCCGTAGGGCATGACCGCGCTGTTAAAGATGCGGGCGACACCCGGTATCGGGTTTCTGCCGATGATGGGGTTCTCCGTATATCTCCACACGGGAGCACCCGTAAGCCCCGCGGGTTTTTCCTGCCAGGGTACATTCTTGACTGCCGGGGCAATCATCTTCACTTCACTCATAGCTTCCTCATTTCCGCGCTTCGCGCTGTTGTATTGGGTTGATAAGTTACTGTTGTGCCAAAAAATCCAGATTCCTGCGGATCAGTTCACATCTCTGCTCCACGCACTTGACGCTGCGCAGGGGATCCTCCGGCGTGTGGAATACATAGTCGATCAGTCTGTCGATCGTGGTGCGGGCCACATGCACCCTGGTATCGCTGGACGCATAGTAGATGTAGACGTCGCCGTTGTCGTCCGCGATAGCGCCGTTGGTGAAGACCACGTTGGCCACATCCCCTTCCCGCTCCTCTTTCCGCGGTCCGATCAGCAGTCCCGACGGCTCCGCGATCACTCTGGAGGGATCCTGCAGGTCCGTCGCGAACGCGTAGATGACATAGCGCAGTCCGGCTGCCGTGTTGCGCACGCCGTGGGCGATATGGATCCAGCCCTTTTCCGTCTTGATCGGCACCGCGCCCGCGCCGTTCTTGGCCTCCGTGATCGTGTGATACTTCCGCAGGCTGGTCATCTTCTCCTCGTCGATGACCGCATGGGTGATGTCGTCGCAGAGGCCAAAGCCGATGCCGCCGCCGGACCCCGTCTCGATGAAGTCGTCCATGGGACGGGTGTAAAAAGCATACTTGCCGTTTACAAACTCCGGATGAAGTACCACGTTCCTCTGCTGCGGAGAGTGCAGCGTCACCAGGTTGGGCAGCCTCTCCCAGGTTTTTAAGTCTTTCGTCCGCACAATGCCGGCCGCCGCCACCGCCGCCGACAGGTCATTGACGGTGGTGTCCTTGCTCTCCGAGCAGAACACGCCATAGATATAGCCGTCCTCGTGCTGCGTCAGGCGCATATCATACACATTTGTCTCCTCCGGGCAGGTGTCCGGCAGCAGAATGGGATAATCCCAGAAACGAAACCCGTCCACTCCGCTGTCGCTCTCCGCAATGCCGAAGAAAGATTTGCGGTCGTCCCCCTCAATCCTGGCCACCAGGTAATACTTGCCGTTTAACTTGATCGCGCCGGAATTTAAGACCGCGTTGATCCCCAGTCTCTTCATAAAATAGGGGTTGGTCCCGGGATTCAGGTCGTATTCCCAGGTCAGAGGAATATGTTCCCTCGTGAGTACCGGATAGCGGTACCTCGTGTACACGCCGTTGTAGAAATCCGTGTCCTCCTGATTTTTTCTGTTGATCAGAGCCTCGTATTTTTTCAGCTCCTCAGCATATTTTTCATGCAGCATGGCAAACTCTCCTCAGCTTCTCTTAATCACTTCCATACACATTCTGCCGTTGTGGTAGGGACATTTCCAGGGTTCCACGATAGGCCTCCCCTCGTAGGGTTTCCCCGTCTCGTCCACTTCCCAGAACCACTCGGAACCGTCGCGCGGATCGATCACGTGCGCCTTGATAAACGCCCATTCCGCCTCGGCGGCCTCCAGATATTCCTTCCTCTCCGGATGCCTCTGCCAGCCGTTCAGGAAGCCTACCACCGTCTCCGCCTGCACCCACCAGATGCGGTGCGTATTCACCACGCCGTTCTCGCACTCGTTCGCAAGCGAATGCCCGTCAAAAGCAGTCTCATAAATCTTCTGTGTCAGCGCCTCCGTGATCGGCGAAAGCTTCTCTCTGTACGCCGTGTCGCCCAGAATCTCCACACCCCTGTCGATCAGCCACGCCGTCTCAATGTCATGCCCATAGGAGTGCAGATCAATGATGGAGCGCATATCTCTGTCAAAGAAAACTTCCTGCCGCTGCAGCGCCGGATTGTACACCTTGTCGGCGAAAGTGTCCAGAATCCATTTCAGTCTCTCTCCCACCTCCGCGTCATGCGACACGCGGTACAGCTCCGTGTAGGCCTCGAACACATGTAAGAGCGTGTTCATTGTCTTCTCTGCCATCACACCGTTCTCGGACAGCTTGTCATTGTCAATCTCATGAAAATTCCTGTCAAAAGCCTCCTTGTAGCCGATCTCGTCCGTACAGCGCTCCTCGATGATGCGGTAGAGCGCCATCGCCGTATTAAGCGCCTCTCTATCCCCGGACGCGTCATAGTAAGACGACAGCGCATAGATCGAAAACGCCTGATTGTAGGTGTGCTTGGTGGTGTCTTCCGGCGTGCCGTCGTAAGCCACCGACCAGTACACCCCGCCCTGCTCCGTATCCAGACAGCAGCGCTTCATAAATTCATAGCCGTGACGCGCCTGCGCCAGCAGATCCTCATCCTTAAGGAGGAGGTAAGCATTTGCAAAAAACCAGGTGATACGGCTGTTTAAGATGCAGCCTTTAACCGCTTTCCGGTCCACTTTCAGGTCATAATCCATATAGCCGTAATAACCGCCGAACTGATCATCCCGCATCTTCTTCCAGAAAGGAATGATCCCCTCCGTCAGATGTTTTCTTACTTCTTCTACCATCATGGCAATGCCCGTCCTTTACTGTTCTGTTATTCTTATCATACATGCACGCCGCCTTGCAAGTCAATATCCCGAAACAAATCGCTTAACCCTTGACCGCGCCCGCGGTAAGTCCGCTGTAGATCTGCTTCTGGCAGGTGATGAACACAATTAACGCCGGCAGAAGCGAGATGATGACGCCCGCGCAGATCAGGTTGTACTTGCTGCCCAGCGGCCCCACAAACGTGTAGAGGGAGGTCGCCACAGTCGCCAGTTTCTTCTTATCCTGCAGATACAGGTTGGCCATGTAGTATTCGTTGTAGGTTCCCACACCCTTTAAGATACAGGAGGTCACAATCGCCGGCTTTAAGAGCGGCAGCAGAATCCTGTAGAAAATCGTGAAGTAGGAGGCCCCGTCCATGATCGCCGATTCGTCCAGCGAGAAATCGATATTTTCAAAGAACTGGATATAAATATAAATCGAGATAACGTCCGTGCCGCACATCAGGATGATGTAACCCGGCAGGAAATTGATAAAGTGCAGTTTCCACATGATCTCGTACACCGACACCTGCATCGCGACACCCGGAAGGAGCGAGGCGAAGAGGAAGAGGCTGCGGATCAGGCCGTTGCCCGGAAACTTGAAGCGGTCCAGCACATAGGCGAGCTGCGTGCCGATCAGCACGGAAGCCACCAGCGTGCAGATCAGGATGATCGTGGAGTTGAGAAAAGCCCGCCCCATGTTCGCCTTGATAAACGCCTGCGTAAAGTTGGTGAAATTCAGCCAGCTTTCGGGCAATGTCATGACGTTGGTCTGCTGGTACTCCACATCCGTCTTAAACGCCGTGATGCAGACGGACACAATCGGCAGCACCGCCACGAAAGAGAAGAACACCAGCGAAAAATATTTCAGGATTATCAATACATATTTGGATATTTTCTGTACGATTGTCATCTATCTCCCCGCCTTTCTCGCCGCCAGTTTCGCCAGCTTTTTGTCCCGTCTTGCCGTTGCGTTTAAGTCCTCGTCGTCGGCGCTCCTAAAGACATACTTGAAGAACAGCTTCTGTAAGATCGTCGCCGCGAAGATAATCATGAGAAGGACAATCGCCATGGCCGATGCCAGGCCCACTTTCTGCTGGGTGTGCGCGATCTCATTCATGACTACGAAGTAGGTTCCCGTGCCGTTCGCACCGTCCGTGATCACGTAAGGCGGCTCGAATGCGCTCAGGGAGCCGGTGATCGACAGGATCACGTTCAGCGTGATGATGGTCTTGATGCTCGGCATGATGATGTACTTAAACTGCTGGAACCTGTTGGCGCCGTCCAGCATGGCCGCCTCGTACAGCTCGGAGTCCACCGACATGATCGCGCCGATGAAGAGCACCATGTTCTGTCCGAAATAACGCCACACCGAAGTGCCAACCAGAGAAATATTGTTGATCCGCTGGTCTCTCAGCCAGTACGGAAGATTATCCAGGTTAAAACCGCACCACTGAAGCACCGTGTCGAACACGAAGCCTCTGGTGTAGAAAAACTTAAAGATGAAACCGATTGCGATACCGTTGATCAGATACGGGAAAAACATGAATCCCTTGAAAATGCTGCCGCCCTTTACCTTGAAGCTCAAGATCGTCGCCAGATACAGCGCCAGAACGAGCTGAACCACCGAACCGCCCATATAATAGAGGCTCAGCTTCAGAGCCCTGAAGCAGTCGTCCCTCTGAAATACCTTGATGTAATTCTTCATACCGACGAATTTTCTCGCGCCGATATACTTCATATCATAGAAACTGAAGCCGAACATTTCGGCAAATGGCAGATATGTAAAAGTAAACAAAAGCCCCAGCGGAATGACCATGAAAGCGATCATGACCAGCACTTTCTGCCCGTCTCTGCTCCTGATCCACTCCCCGAACGTCCTGCCCGCCGGTTTTGCACCCCGAGTCATAGCCGTCATACACGCACCCTCCTGATAAGTCGAGCCAAGGAGACCTGCCCCTTGGCTCGGTTATTTACTGCCTGTTTTTTAGTTGTTTACCTCAATGCCGAGGCTTGCCTGTGCGTCGTTCCATGCCGCCGTCCAGTCAGCCATGATATCGTCAAAGGTCTCGGAGCCTGTCGCCGCCGCCTCTACGATTCTCTGTACCTTGGCATCGCCGCCTGCGTTGAAAGAGAGCTCGGACTCTGCGTTGATATCGTTGAGCAGTGTCTCCTCGCCGGGAAGCGCGGGCTGATCGGAAAGTACGGTGCAGCCGTCAAATGCCGCGTACATCGGCGGGTTCTCGCCGTCGATATCTACCGTGTAGCCGCCCTCGTTGTAGCACCAGTTGGAATCTTCCGTCATCCACTTGATGAATACCATCGCCGCCGTCTTGTTCTCATCGGAAGCGTTCACGTTGATCGCGTAGTTGTAGTCGCCGCCTGCCAGTACATACTGCGTGCCGCCTACCGTCATCGGGAAAGGCATATAGCCGACGTCGTCGCCGTGATCGCCCGCCTCTACCATCTGTGCGTAAGCCCAGGAGCCGAGTACCATCGCGCCGATCTCACCGTTGTTGAGCATAGCCTTGCAGCCTTCCCAGTCGGTCGTGGTGTAGTCTTCCTCGGTCAGGCCGTTGGCAACAGCGTCGTAGAGGATCCTGTACAGGTTGTATGCGCCCGTGTCATCGCCGGGATCCGCAAAAGGCTCCGCCGTGTGCGCGAACTTCTGGTTCATGTAGGTGTCATCACCGTTGGATACGCAGCCGACATAGGCATCCCATGCGCCCATCGTCCAGCCTGCCGCATAGTTGGTGTACAGCGGAATCGCATCCGTGTTGTCCTTGATCAGCTGCAGATCTTCCAGGAACTCCGTAGGTGTTTTGGGAAGCTCCGTGATGCCTGCCGCCTCAAATACAGCCTTGTTGTAGAGAACGCCCTGTGCGTTAGCCATGTAAGGCACGCCGTAGCAGGTGCCGTCGAACTGCCATGCGTCCGCGAAGTTGATCTCCTTGGACAGATTGTCCAGCGTGTCAATCGGCTGGAAGTAGGTTGCCAGATCAGCCTTGTCTACCGCGGGGATAAACATGATGTCACCCCAGTCGCCGGTGGTCAGGCGAAGCAGGGAGTCCTCAGCGTAATCGGTAACGCCCTCCGTCTCAACCGTGATGTTCGGGTATACCTTGTTGAACTCCGCGATCATGTTCGCGATCGTGCCGTCCTCCTCACGGTCCGTCTTGTGGTGGATCCACTTGATGGACGCTGTCAGATCCGTGTAGTCCTCGCCTACCGTGATCTGGGAGTAAGTGGGCACACTGCCCGCCTCAGCGTCAGCCGCGGGAGCTTCCGCCTCTGCCTCAGCGGTGTCATCCGCGGCGGGTGCTTCCGTCTCCGTGTCCGCAGCGCTGTCTGCAGCAGGTGCTTCCGCAGCGCCGTCGGAACCGCAGCCGACTACGGACAATGTCATCGCCGCTGCCATTCCGAGAGCCAAAACTTTTTTCAGCTTCATAATAAATATCCTCCTTTTTGAAATGCCGTCGGAAACCATCTTCCTCCGGCAGGTTATGTGATAACCTAAATTTAATTATATTTAATCCATTTTTTTAGTCATCACGCATAATTGCTATATATATCGCGTTATTGCTTATTTCATCATTTTTTACTATTTATACAATTTTTAAGCATTTATTTTGTGCGTTATATCCTATTCTCCTCCCTTTTTTAGCAACTTTCCCCGAATAAATTTCTTTTTTGATAAGCTAATTTTTAGCTTAATTTTAACTTTATTCATATGCTGCGTTTGCCCGCTCTTCCTTTTCGTATTATAATAGATACAAAAGTCTGCGGAGACACGCCCCGCAGACTAAAACGGAAAAGGATTGATACCTATGGACTTAAAATCTGCTTTCAAAACCTCCCTCCTCTCTGCCGACTCCCACGGCGAACCGGAAGATTTTCTGGGAACGCCCCTGCGCTGTGAGCTTTCTGCAGACGGGCCGCTGCTTAAGCTTCTCTCCGCCGGAAGCCTCAGCGCGTCCGCACCTTTTTCTTACGATCTCACCGGGCTGCCCTGCCATATGATGCTCTACACCAGAGAGGGCTGCGGCAAACTGATCCGCGGCAGACAGGTGTACACCCTCGGCGAATCTTCCTTTCTCTTTCTGGACTGCCGGGAACGCTTCCGAATGGATATCGCCCCCCCCCAGATCTGGCGGTATGACGTCCTGTTTGCCGAGGGCGTGGCGCTTGACTGGTATGCCGACGCTGCCGGCATAAAAGAGCCTCTCCTCCTCTCCCTGCATCCCTCTTCGGAGATCGCGCTCTGCATGGAGCGCCTCCTCTCCGTCAGGAGCCCCGTCTCTCCCGCTCTGGCCTATACCGTCTCCGGCCTGCTCCACTATATGGCGTCGGCAAGCGTCTCCGCCAGCCTCGGCAGTCCCTCCTTAGACGCAAAGCTGCCCTCCTACCTGTACGCGCTCCGCGAGCTGCTCGACGACAGGTTCGCGGACGACTATTCTCTGGAGTCTCTGGCGCGCCGTTTCCATGTCAGCAAGTACCGTCTCTGCCGCGAATTCGGGGAGGCATTCGGCTGCCCGCCCATGCAGTATCTCAACAGGAGGCGCATTCGGATGGCCTGCCATCTGCTTGTAACCACGGACCGAAAAGTGCACGAAGTCGGCAGCCTCGTCGGGATCGCCAACACCAACCACTTCATCGCCCTGTTCCGCCGGTATACATCCATGACTCCTCTGGAATACAGACGGCGGATGGCTCCCTAGCCATCCGCCGTCTTTCTCTCCTATTTGTTCAGATCTCTCACGCTGTCCTTAGGCACCATGTGCCCCGGCACTATGGTGATGCCACGCCGGTAGTCCCCGCCCGTCATTTTGCCAAGCAGGCTCATAACCGCACAGCGCACCATCTCCCGGATATCCACCTCGTAGGTGGTGATCCCCACGCTGCACAGGCTGGGATGGATGTAATTGTCGTAGCCCACCACGGAGATATCTTCAGGGACGCGCCAGCCTTTCTCCCTGAGGAGATTGATCAGGGCGCCGGCCGTCATGTCGCAGTTGCAGGCAAAAGCCGTCGGCATCCGCTCCGGCAGGCGGAAAGAGAAATCCCCGTCCCGCTGTCCCGTGTCCGGATTCCGATCGTCGATGACCCACTCCGGCCGCACCTGCTGCCCGTGCTCCAGAAGCGCCTTGGCATAGCCGAAATAGCGGTCCGTGATGCTCCCCGTGTAGAGCAGTGTCCCCACATAGGCGATGTCGCGATGCCCCATGTCGAAGAGGTGGTTGGTCAGCTTGTACATCCCGAAATAGTTGTCGGTGATCACCGCGTCGCACTCATAGCTTTTGTCATAGAAGTCCAGATAGATGAGCGGCACCCGAAAGCGCTGCTCTGCCAGCTGCAGATACTCGTCCCGCAAGAGGCCCACGATGATGATGCCGTCCACCTGGTTCTCCCGCACCATCCGCGGCAGTTCCAGCTTCCGCTCCGCCTCGATGCCGAGCATCTCCAACATGGCAAAACACTCCTGGGAAGCCGCCAGTGTCGTGATCTCCTGATACATCTGCCAGTAGAAAGATTCAAACCTGTCAAAATAACGCTCGGAAATCACCACACCGATGTGGAGTCCCCTGCCGGCCCGCGCCAGCCTGGCGGCGGCCGGCGACTGATATCCCATCTCCCTGGCCTGCTTCTTGATCCTCTCCCGCAGCTGCTCGCTAACACCTTTCTGATCCGACAGCGCCTTGGAGACTGTCACTGTGCTGACATTCATGATCCTGGCAATATCCGCCAGCCTTACCGCTTTCGCCATATCCGCCCGCTCCTTTCTCTCCTGCGTCCGTCAGACCGCCGTAAAGTGGAGGAGACGGCTCTGAAAATCGCCATGGAGATCCTGTATGTTCATACCCGCTTTCACGAGAAGCTCTCCCGCATAGATTCTCTCTTCCCCCTCCAGACGGTACTGTCTGTCCTCCGCCAGTCCCGGAAAACGGATCCGCCGGCTGCGGCAGTTCGGTCTGCCCAGCACCTGCACATACAGATACAGCGCTTCCGTCCTGTCTTTTCCCACCACGCCGCAGCAGTCGAAAGCGTGGTTCTCCGCATAGGAAGCGACCCGATAGTAATCGCCCTCCCGGATCAGGTCATTGTACTTGTGGTACATGGCCACCTGCTGCGGTATCATCTGCTTCTCCTCCTCGCTTAAGGCCGTCACATCCAGCTCATACCCGAATGTGCCCATCAGCGCCACATGCCCTCTCGTCTCAAAAGGCGTGACTCTGCCCACGATATGGTTCGGGCAGGCGGAGACGTGCGCGCCCATCGTGGAGAGCGGATAAATCATCGCCGTCCCCTCCTGTATCTTCAGCCGCTCTATGGCGTCCGTATCGTCGGAACACCAGATCTGCGGACTGTAATAGAGCATGCCCGGATCGAATCTTGCCCCGCCGCCGGAACAGTTCTCCAAAAGCAGATCCGGGAACTCCCGCAGAAGCCGCTCCTGCATCTCATATACGCCCAGCACATACCTGTGGTACAGTTCTCCCATCCTGTCCGCGGGAAGCGCGGCAGAACCCAGATCGGAGAGCTGCCTGTTCATATCCCACTTCACATAGGCGATGTTGGCACTCCGCAGGACGGATGCCACCGCCTCGTAAGCATAATCCCGCACCTCCGGCCTGGACAGGTCCAGCACATACTGGTTGCGGCAAAGCGACGCCCGCCTGCCGGGGATGGCGATCGCCCAGTCAGGATGCGCCCGGTACAGCTCGGAGTCCGGCGAGATCATCTCCGGCTCGAACCAGATGCCGAACTTCATCCCCAGCCCGTTTACCTGATCCGCCAGATACGCGAGCCCGCCCGGCAGCTTTTCCTCATTTACAAACCAGTCTCCCAGCGCGCGATTGTCGTCGAAACGATTCCCGAACCAGCCGTCGTCCATCACCAGCATCTCTATGCCGAGCGCCGCCGCCTGCCGCGCAATCTCGATCAGTTTCTCCGTGTTGAAATCAAAATACGTCGCCTCCCAGTTATTGATCAGGACAGGCCGTTTCCTGTCCCTGTAAGGGCTGCGGATCAAATGTTTTCTATAGAAATCATGGAACGTATGGGTCATGCCGGAAAGCCCTGTCCCCGAATACACCATCACCGCCTCCGGTGACTGAAAACTCTCCCCGGGCAGCAGCTTCCAGCAGAAATCTTCCGGATGGATTCCCATGACCATGCGCACCTGGTCAAACTGATCCGACTGCACCTGCACCCTGAAATTCCCCGAATAGACAAAGTGCATGGCGTAGACCCGCCCCGTCTCCTGATTCGTCCCCGGTGTCACCAGCGCCATAAAAGGGTGATCCTGATGTCCCGACTCTCCCCGGACAGACTCCACATTTAACTTGGCGTGGCTGACAGGCACCCTCTGCATCTGCCGCTCCCTCGCCCATGAGCCGTGGAGGGAGATGGCCTCGAAGCCCTGATCGTCCATGTCGAGACAGGCGGAGTACACTTTTGTCAGCCAGACAGCATCCTTACCCGTATTGCACACCCGCACGCTTCTGGTAATGACATCCGTGTCATCAAACACCCCGTACTGCAGCGCCACCGTAAGCCCGGCCGCCCTGTCCTCGCAGGTGATCTCCAGCACGCCGCACTCCCCCTCCGCGCCGAAAGAAGACGGCAGATCCCGGAAAGAAGTCTTGCCCGCCGTGATCTTGTGGGAGACATACTGCAGCCCCACGGCGCTGCTGCCGTTCCCCGTCCTGACGCTGATACAGCTCTCCCGGTAATCCCCCAGACCGTGCCCCGGATATTCCATCGGGCAGCTGTCCAGAAAAGAAACTCTGTCGCGGTCGTTCACAGAGGGCACAAACGGCGGCTCGTCCGTCCGCAGGAGACTGCCCACCTGGCCCTCCCGCAGCCTGTCGCCGTAATAGATGTGCGCCAGAAAGCCCTCCTCGTCCACCACACCTATCGCATAGGTGCTGTTCTTTGTGTCCAATTTGAAAATTCTCTCGTTCTCATCATAACTGATTGACATATTCGATCCCCCTGCTGTTGGTTTGAATGGTAATGCTGGTTTCCTGATTTACCTAAAAATTTTTTCTTTTTACCTAAATTATAAAGTAAATTGGGGGATTGTCAACAGAATAAAGCCAAAGAAGAAAAGCCTTGATTTCTCTCCTCAAACGCGGTTAAATAATATTGACACGCACCGGATGAAACGGTGCAGAAACGAGGTTTCCTATGGATAATTTAACGATTCCCAAAGGCTATCGGTCGGCGCTGAATCTGTACGACACGCAGATCGGTATCAAGACGGTAAAAGATTTCTTCCAGACGCAGCTGGCGAAAGAACTGCATCTGCTGCGCGTCTCCGCGCCGCTCTTCGTAGAGCCTTCCTCAGGCCTGAACGACAACTTAAACGGCGTGGAGCGCCCGGTATCTTTCGGGATTAAAGAGCTGAACGACGCCCCCGCCGAGGTGGTACACTCCCTCGCGAAGTGGAAGCGCTACGCCCTGCAGAAATACGGTTTCTCCGTGGGCGAGGGCCTGTACACGGATATGAGCGCCATCCGCCGCGACGAACAGACCGACAACATCCACTCGATCTATGTGGACCAGTGGGACTGGGAGAAGATCATCGAGAGGAAAGACCGCAACACGGACTTCCTAAAAGAGACGGTGCGCACGATCTACCGCGTGCTGCGCAAGACCGAGAAGTACATGGCGATCCAGTACGACTACATCACGGAACTCCTGCCGGAGGAAATCTTCTTCATCACCACGCAGGAACTGGAAAACATGTTCCCCGACAACACGCCGAAAGAACGGGAATACTATATCGCCAAGGCGAAAGGCGCCGTCTGCGTCATGCAGATCGGCGATCTGCTCGAATCCGGAGAAAAACACGACGGACGCGCGCCGGACTATGACGACTGGACGCTGAACGCGGACATCATCGTCTACTATCCCGTGCTGGACATCGCGCTGGAGCTGTCCTCCATGGGCATCCGCGTGGACAGGGACGCGCTGCTTAGCCAGCTCGACAAGGCCGGCTGCCCGGAGCGGGCCGCGCTTCCTTTCCAGAAAGCCGTCCTGGAAGAAAAGCTGCCTTTCACCATCGGCGGCGGCATCGGCCAGTCGCGCATCTGCATGTTCTATCTGCGCAAAGCCCACATCGGCGAGGTGCAGTCCTCGATCTGGCCGCCGGAGGTGACCGAAGAGGCGCAGAAGCACGGCATCCAATTACTGTAAAGATACATACGGGCGGGCATGCTGTATCAGGACAGTTGCCCGACGTACAATTACTGTAAGCATATTTCCTATGTGAACCGATAAAATCCCTCCGTATCGCGGTTTCGGTACTCATGTTTCTCGTAGTAGCCGATCAGCGTCCCGTCCGCATCGCGCAGCGCCACCATGTACACGTCCTTGCTCTCCCGCTCATTGTAAAAGGTATGCATGATGTTGTGCGCGGGACTCTCCGCGAACCAGGCCGTTACCTGTCTGATCTTTTCGTTGGACGCCGCGCTGTGACAGGCAAAAAGGCTCTGTCCCACCAGCGCAGCGCCGCCGCGCTTCGCATAGCGCTCGATCGCGGTCGGATTCATGTAGATGATCTCATGCTCCAGGCTGCAGATCACAACCGCACAGCGCTCCTGCTCAATGATGCTTCTGAAATAAGGTGCTAAATCCATTACCGTGCCCTCCCTCTATTTTCAATCACGCAGCTATCTGCTTTCCCTCACAAAGGGGAATTTTCGAATCAATTCTGTATCCATCTCCAACATATTGAGGATACGGCTTGCCGTTCCTGATGGTCTGTTGGTCCCTGTCTCCCATGCTTCCACGGTTTTTGTAGAAACCCCCATATATCCTGCGAACATTTTCTGCGAAAACCCTGTTCTTCTTCTGATATCGCGTACTTCCTCCGCATTATATCTTTTGACCGGCTCTACAGAGACCGTATGACGCGGAAGTCTTTCCCGTTCTTCCACAGCCTCTGTCAATCCTGCCATAATACTCTCATATACTTTTTTCATGTCATTCTCCATTCTAACTAACGTTCCAACATCTGAATCATCCTGCGGATCTCACGGCATTCCTCACGACTGAGGTTATCTTTTTCATTCTTCGGATATGCCGTGATCAGATAGACCGTTTCCTGCGGCACAAAATCCACATAGCAGACCCTGACGCTGCCGCTTTTCCCTCTGTTTTCAAAGGCAAACCGCAGTTTTCGCAAACCGCCCGTTCCTCTGATTACCTTACCCGCTTTTGGATTTTTTAATAGTTCCAACTCCAAACGCCTTAAATCTTGATCACCCAGCCCCATCTTTTCCCAACTGGCCACAAATTCCCGTGTCTGAATAAAAGTTCTTGTCATCTGTTTCTCCATAATTATACCCTATTTAATAGGGTATTGCAACATTTTTCAATGCAGTGAATCGTTCGGCAGAATCTGCCCCGAATGTGCCGTGCACCTGAAATACTTATGATAATATTTGATGTTTATTAGAATAGCAGACAACCCGCCGCTTGTCAATGATCGCACTTCCGCGAAACAAGATGAAACAACCCGCCCGGAAATCCGTTTTTCCGAACTTCCGGGCGGCTGCATCACTTTTATTGAATATAGAGGTTCGTGTATCCCATCAGGCTCTCGTCCACCTCTCTGGCGCACTCCCTGCCCTGGCGGATAGCCTTGACCACAAGGGACTGCCCTGTGTGCATGTCGCCGGCGACAAACACATTCTCCACACTGGTCTTAAATCCCCCCGGCGCTGTCTTGACATTGGTACGCTGATCCAGCTCCACCTTAAACGCGTCGGTCACATATTTCTGGCTGCCGAGAAAACCAGCCGCGATCAGCACGATCTGCGCGTCCAGCACCTGCTCGGAGCCGGGGATTTCTTTCATGTTCATACGGCCCGTCGCCGGGTCCTTTTCCCACGACAGTTTGACGGTCTTCACGCCTTTCAGCTGACCGCTCTTGTCTTTCAAAAACTCCTTGACGGTCGTCTCGTAGATGCGCGGGTCGTGCCCGTACAGGGCGATGGCCTCCTCCTGACCGTAATCGGTCTTGCAGATCTTGGGCCACTCTGGCCATGGGTTATTCTCCGCCCGCGTATCCGGCGCTTTCGGCATCATCTCGATCTGGGTCACGGACTTCGCGCCATGGCGGACGGAGGTGCCCACACAGTCGTTGCCGGTGTCGCCGCCGCCGATGATGACCACATCCTTGCCCTTGGTATCCACATACTTCTTATCCGCGAAATCCGAATTTAACAGACTCTTCGTATTTCGGGTGAGGAAATCCACCGCAAAGTAAATGCCCTCCGCATCTCTGCCCGGTGCGCTGATGTCTCTCGGATTGGACGATCCGCAGGCGAGCACGACTCTGTCGAACTCTTTTAACAGTTTGTCCGCTTTCCTGTCCTTGCCGATATCGGTGTTCGTCACGAAAGTCACGCCCTCCGCTTCCATGACCTTGATCTTGCGGTCGATGATGTGTTTCTCCAGCTTCATATTCGGGATGCCGTACATCAGCAGGCCGCCGATCCTGTCGGAGCGTTCAAAGACCGTCACGAGATGGCCGCGCCTGTTGAGCTGGTCGGCCACCGCCAGACCGCTGGGGCCGCTTCCCACCACCGCGACTGTCTTGCCCGTGCGCACCTTGGGCGGTTTGGGATCCGCATACCCTTTCGCGTAGGCGTTCTCAATGATGGCGTACTCGTTCTCCTTGGTGGAGACAGGCGCGCCCGTCAGGTTACAGGTACACGCGGCCTCGCACAGCGCCGGGCACACTCTCGACGTAAACTCCGGGAAATTGTTCGTCTTGTGCAGTCTGTTGTAAGCCTGCTGCCAGTTGCCCGTGTAGACCAGATCGTTCCACTCCGGCACGAGGTTGTGCAGCGGGCAGCCCGACGTCATGCCGCACAGCGTCATGCCCGACTGGCAGAACGGCACGCCGCAGTCCATACAGCGCGCACCCTGCAGCTGCTGCTCCTCCATCGTGAGATGTTCGTGGAACTCGTTGAAATTTTTGATCCTCTGCTTTGGCGGCACATCTTTCGATACTTTCCGCTCATATTCCATAAATCCGGTTGGTTTTCCCATAATATCGCATTGTCCTCCTGTCATCTCGCCTTATTGGCATAAAACGCTTCAATCTGTGCCTGCTCCGCGCTCAAGCCTTTCTCTTCCATCTGTACGATCAGCTTCAGCATCAGCTCGTAGTCGTGAGGGATGATCTTCTTGAACTTCGGCAGATACTCGCCAAAATTGTCCAGAATCTCCTTGCCCTTGACTGAATTGGTGTAGGCCACATGTTCCTTGATCATATCTTTCAGTTCCAGCACATCGTATTTGGACGTGATTTCATAGGAAGAAACCATTTCCTTGTTGATCTTCGTGTACAGGTCGTTGTCCGCGTCCAGCACATAGGCCACGCCGCCGCTCATGCCGGCCGCAAAGTTTTTGCCGACAGTCCCCAGGATAACCACCAGCCCGCCGGTCATGTACTCGCAGCCGTGATCGCCCACGCCCTCGACGACAGCCGAAGCGCCGGAGTTGCGCACGCAGAAACGCTCGCCTGCCACGCCGTTGATAAATGCTTTGCCGGAGGTCGCGCCGTAGAGCGCCACGTTGCCGATGATAATATTCTCATCCTGCTTGAAGCGCGAACCTTTCGGCGGATACACGATCAGTTTGCCGCCGGAAAGTCCCTTGCCGAAGTAATCGTTGGAATCGCCCACCAGCTCCAATGTCAGCCCTTTCGGGATAAAAGCGCCGAAGCTCTGGCCGCCCGCACCGTTACAGAGGATGCGGTAAGTATCTTCCTCCAGCGTGTCCCCGAATCTTCTGGTGATCTCGGAGCCGAGGATCGTGCCGAAAGTGCGGTCGGTGTTAGTCACATCCACCTCGAGGCTTCTCTTCGCGCCCGTCTCCATCGCCTTGGCAAGCTGTTTTAAGAGCACTTTCTCGTCCAGCGTCTTTTCCAGTTCAAAATCATAGACCTGTTTCGGGTCAAAAATCACTTTTTCCTCGCTGCCCTCATAAGGATTCGCCAGGATCAGGCTTAAATCGATCTTCTTCTGCCTGTCGGTGAGCGTGTCTTTCATCTTCAGAAGGTCTGTCCTTCCCACCAGCTCATCCACCGTGCGCACGCCTAACTTCGACATATATTCCCGCAGTTCCTCGGCGATAAAGCGCATGAAATTCTCCACATACTCCGGCTTGCCCGTAAAACGCTTGCGCAGTTCCGGATTCTGGGTCGCCACGCCCACCGGGCAGGTGTCCAGATTGCAGACGCGCATCATAACGCAGCCCATCGTCACAAGAGGCGCTGTAGCAAAACCGAACTCTTCCGCGCCCAGAATGGCTGCGATAGCCACATCCCGACCGCTCATCAGCTTGCCGTCCGTCTCGATGCGCACCTTGTTCCGCAGGCCGTTCTGGATCAGCGTCTGGTGCGTCTCCGCCAACCCCAGCTCCCAGGGCAGACCCGCGTTGTGGATTGAGTTGCGGGGCGCCGCGCCGGTGCCGCCGTCATAGCCGGACACAAGCACTACCTGCGCGCCGGCTTTCGCCACGCCAGCGGCCACCGTGCCGACGCCCGCCTCGCTCACCAGCTTGACGGAGATCCGCGCCCTCGTGTTGGCATTCTTCAGATCATAAATCAACTGCGCCAGATCTTCGATCGAGTAGATGTCATGATGCGGCGGCGGCGAGATCAGGCTGACACCCGGCGTGGAATGCCTCGTCTTGGCGATCCACGGGTACACCTTGCCGCCGGGCAGATGTCCGCCCTCACCGGGCTTTGCGCCCTGCGCCATCTTGATCTGGATCTCCTGCGCGCTGTTCAAATACTTGCTCGTCACGCCGAACCGCCCGGAAGCCACCTGTTTGATGGCGGAGCAGCGGTTCAGTCCATCGACTCCTACGGTCAATCTATCGTCGTCCTCACCGCCCTCGCCGGAATTGGACTTTCCGTGCAGTCTGTTCATGGCGATTGCCATCGTCTCATGAGCCTCCTTGGAGATAGAGCCATAGGACATCGCGCCCGTCTTAAATCTTGTGACAATCGTGTCAACTCCCTCGACTTCCTCCAGCGGCACAGGTTTTTCGGCATAATTGAAGTCCATCAGCCCGCGCAGAGTCTTGATGCTGTCCTCTCTGTTGACCGCCGCGGTATACTGCTTGAACAGGTTGTAGTCGCCCCGTCTGGTGGACTGCTGCAGCAGATGAATCGTCTCCGGATTGTACAGATGTTCATCCGCGCCGCTGCGCATCTGATGATGTCCCGCGCTGTCCAGCGTCAGATCCGTAGATAGACCGAGCGAGTCAAACGCCATCGAGTGCAGGGCATTGACCTCATCCTCGATATCTTTCAGGGTGATGCCGCCCACGCGGCACACCGTGTTGGTGAAATACTTGTTGATCACGTCCCTGTCGATGCCGATGGCCTCAAAGATCTTGGAACCCTGATAGGACTGAATCGTGGAGATTCCCATCTTGGAGGCAATCTTGACGATACCGTGCAGAATAGCGTCGTTGTAGTCGTTGACCGCCGCATAGTAGTCCTTATCCAGCATATGATTGTCAATCAGCTCCTTGATCGACTCCTGTGCCAGGTACGGATTGATCGCAGACGCGCCGAAACCTAAGAGCGTCGCGAAGTGGTGCACCTCTCTCGGCTCCGCCGTCTCCAGCACGATCGCCACGCTGGTACGCTTCTTCGTGTTGACCAGATGCTGCTGCAGGGCGGACACGGCGAGCAGGGACGGAATCGCCACGCGGTACTCGTCCACGCCTCTGTCTGAGAGAATCAGGATATTGACGCCCTCGCGGAATACTCTGTCCACCTCGACGAACAGCCGGTCTATGGCTTTCTCAAGGCTTGTATTCTTATAGTAAGTGATCGGCACGACTTCAACCTTAAAGCCCTCCGATTTCATATTTTTAATCTTTAAGAGATCGGTGCTCGTCAGGATCGGGTTATGTACCTTGAGCACGTTGCAGTTCTCCGGCTTTTCCTCCAGCAGATTGCCATCCTTGCCCAAATAGACCGTTGTGGAGGTGACGACCTCCTCGCGGATCGCGTCGATCGGCGGGTTGGTCACCTGCGCGAAGAGCTGCTTGAAATAGTGGAACAACGGATGATGCGCCTTGGAGAGCACCGGCAGCGGCGTATCCACACCCATAGCCGCAATGGCCTCGCCGCCGTTCTTCGCCATCGGCAGGATGCTCGTCTTCAGATCCTCATAAGTGTAGCCGAAAGCTTTCTGCATACGCTGCCTCTCTTCATAGGTGAACTCCGGCACGCGCTGGTTGGGAATCTTTAAGTCTTTCAGGGCCACCAGATTGTCGTCCAGCCATTCGCCGTAGGGCTGTGCGGAGGCATACTTCTCTTTCAGTTCATCGTCGTCGATCACCCTGCCCTCGATCGTGTCCACGAGCAGCATCTTGCCCGGATGCAGTCTCTCCTTGACCAGAATCTTCGTCGGGTCGATGTCGAGAACGCCCACCTCGGAGGAGAGGATCAGCGTATCGTCGTCCGTGATCATATAACGGGAGGGCCGCAGACCGTTCCTGTCGAGCACCGCGCCCATGATATCGCCGTCTGAGAAAAGAATGGACGCCGGACCGTCCCAGGGTTCCATCATCGTCGCATAATATTGGTAAAAGTCCTTTTTCTTCTGGCTCATGGTCTTGTTGTTCTCCCACGGCTCCGGGATCGTAATCATGACCGCCAGCGGCAGCGGCATTCCGCTCATCACGAGAAATTCCAGTGTGTTGTCCAGCATTGCCGAGTCTGACCCCGACGCGCTGATTGCCGGAAGTACCTTGTGGAGCTGCCCTGCGAGATAACCGGACTCCATCGTCTCCTCGCGGGCCAGCATCTTATCCGCATTGCCGCGGATCGTGTTGATCTCGCCGTTGTGCACGATGAAACGGTTCGGGTGCGCCCGCTCCCAGCTGGGATTGGTGTTGGTGGAGAAACGGGAGTGAACGATGGCGATGGCCGACTCGTAATCCTTATCCTGCAGATCGGAGAAAAACGTCCTCAACTGCCCCACCAGGAACATGCCCTTGTACACGATCGTCCTGCTGGAAAGCGATACCACGTAAGTCACCTCCGTGGACTGTTCAAACGTTCTGCGGACAATATACAGTTTTCGGTCAAAGTCGAGACCTTTCTCCACCTTATCGGGCTTCTTCACGAAAGCCTGCATGATGCAGGGCATACACTCCACGGCCTTGTGCCCGAGCACGGAGGGCACGGTCGGCACGGTACGCCAGCCGAGAAACTGCATTCCCTCTCTCTCCACAATGATCTCGAACATCTTCTTCGCCTGGTTGCGCTGCAGCTCGTCCTGTGGGAAGAAAAACATGCCCACGCCGTATTCCCTCTCTCCGCCCAGCGCAATACCGAGCGGCTTCGTCACTTTCAGCATGAACTTGTGGGGCACCTGCGTCAGGATACCGACGCCGTCACCCGTCTTGCCCTCCGCGTCCTTGCCGGCCCTGTGCTCTAAGTTCTCCACGATCTTCAGGGCATTCTCCACGGTGGTACGGCTCTTTGCGCCCTTGATGTTGACGCAGGCGCCGATACCACAGTTGTCGTGCTCAAATTCCATCCGATGAAGCGGTGCTTCCGGAACAGTCATTTTCACATCAAACATAACTTTCTCTCCTTTACTTCCGGGACTTTACTGCCTTGCTCATAAGCAGACTCGCGATGCTCCGCATCCCTCGTTCGCGTTGCTCGTCATAAGCCTTTCAGAACTTCCTGCCGTGCAAGCTCGCCGTCAGTTCTGCTGACTTCTGACTTTACTGCCTTGCTCATAAGCAGACTCGCGATGCTCCGCATCCCTCGTTCGCGTTGCTCGTCATAAGCCTTTCAGAACTTCCTGCCGTGCAAGCTCGCCGTCAGTTCTGAAAGACTTCCGACTCTGCTTATTCGCGCAAAAAAGTCGCAGTGAGCCCTTTAAGGCGCCCCATTGCGACTTTCGCCTTTTACTATACACCCGTTTCTTTCGATTGTAAATATAGACTTTTTGTTGAATTGTCAGATTATTTGAAAATTATCATTTTTATGCAGATTTGTCAGATTATTTGTGTGTGATTACTGTTATTCGCCGGATCAGGATACTTCTCCGAAAACACTTTACACGCTCTGTGCGCCCTTGATCTTTTCCAGCAGCAAAACGTCTGCGGCAGCAACAGCCAGCAGCGCCGCACACCCCGGTACGCTAAAGAGGCGCGCGTGCAGTACAGCATTCCGGGCCAGCGCAAACACCGTCAGATTCGCCGCCGCGTGGAAAAGGCACGGATAGAAAAAGCTGCGCATCCGCAGGTAGACATAGGCCATCAGCATACCCATACAGCCGCCGTACACGCCCTGCACGAGGTTGCCGTGATAGAGGCCAAACAGCACGCCCGAGACGACCACCGCCACGGCTGTGCCAAAGTAACGCCGCAGCCGGTTGAAGATCAGCCCGCGGAACACGATCTCCTCTGCGACAGGTGAGAGCAGGCCAAACAACAACGCCCCTGCGCCGAACGCGACGCTGTACTGCTGCTTGGCCACTTCCTGATAGGTATCAGAACTCTGCACGATCCCAGTCAGTGCGAGCAGCGCGTTGAGTCCCACAGCGGAAGTGACCGCCAATACAAGAGTGAACAGGATATCTCTCATCTGCCATGTCCGCGCCCTGTTCCATACGCCATCCGGCCGATTTCCCTGCAGCGCCGCGCCGTCTTTGCCCAACGCGCTCCTGTCTGAATCGTTTCCTCTGTGCTTTTCCGCGCTGTGCCATCCGCCAAAATTTCCCCGTGCTTCCGCAAGCTCCGTGCGCAGCGGCGTCACGAGCGGCAGCACCCCTGCAAGCATCGCCAGGCCGCCAAACAGCTCCGACACCGTGCCCGCACGCGCCGCTATATCAGCCTGCACTGTCTCCGGGAGACAGCTCATCACGACGTCGCACACTGTCACCAGAATCAGATACGCTGCACAGTAAATGAGGTAATAGACCACAAGAGGACTGAGCACCTGCAGGATTCGATAAAATATGGAGTTCATTGGCCTTTGTTCCATGTTGTTTCCTCATGATGGATGGATATAGCGCTTCTGTTTAGATTTTGTTCCTCATTTTTACAGGCACCAAATTCACGACTTATACGCCATTAAAAGGTGCGCAGTTTTCTACGCACCTCTTACAAAACTGTTTTATTCTGTTTTCATCCTCTATCTGCTATTTTATGAGCAGTTCTTCCCGCTCCGCAAGCCATTCCTGAATTGTGCTTATACCAATCTCAATCATCTCGGCAATCTCATCAATCGGCATCCCCTTGTCTTTAAGCCGGTACGCCGTCTCTCTGGCTCGCTTCATCTCGCCTGCCGAAACCCCGGAATCATATCCTTTATGAATAAACACCTGTACTCAAATTGCACACGCTCTGCACCTCCTCGCTGATCTCCCTGCTCACGCTGATCTTAACAGCGTGTCTATTTTCACAGCACTTTCTCTCCATCCGTGCTTCTATTCTATCATCAACGCAAGTTCTTGGCAATACAGCAGATAAACTGCATCTTAATTAAGCTGTGTTTCCAGTCTGATCGTGTATTGCCAAACACATATCTGCCAATATACAGATGACAAGCCCCTGTCACTTTGGCAAATGCTTGACATTCCCAATATAAACCGTTATAGTAGGGGACAGCGGATATCCCGCCGCGGCGGAGCGCCGCACAACCGAATAACATGCTAGGGGAGCTATCGCTGAGATTGAGCGGCGGCAAAACGAACTGCTTTCGCTCTAACCCTCATAACTTGAACCGGCCAGCACCGGCGTAAGGAAGCATCAAGGCACACACGAAAGCCGCCAGACGGCTGTTTCAGGCGTGCGCCGTATTCTCCCCTCCTTGCTATTCTCTAAGACAAAGGAGGTTTTTTTTATGTTGTATGATGTAATTGTAAACGAATGGGACGAGACGACCTACGTTCCCACCGCTCTCGGCAATGTACTGCTTGCCGTAGTGCTCATCGCGCTGCTTGCCGGCGCGGTCTTCTGCGCACGCAGATACGCCGCCGGACAGAAAGCGCAGTCGGGATCTGACGTCAATGCCAAAAAGACCGGACTGACCGCAAAACAGCTTGTATTCTGCGCCATGTCGATCGCACTGGGCACCATACTCTCCAACCTGAAGCTGTTCGAGTTCCCTTTCGGCGGCTCAGTCACCCTGCTGTCCATGCTGGTGATCTGCCTGCCCGGCTATCTCTTCGGGCTGGGCGCGGGGCTGATGACGGGCGTTGCCTACGGCATCCTGCAGCTGATCATTGACCCGTATGTGCTGTACCCGATGCAGCTGATCGTGGACTATATTCTCGCTTTCGGCGCACTGGGACTGTCCGGGCTCTTCACCAACGCAAGATACGGCCTGATCAAGGGCTATCTCGCAGGCGTGGTCGGCCGCTATGTCTTCGCGGTGATCTCCGGCTGGATTTTCTTCGGCGAATACGCGTGGGAGGGCTGGGCGCCGCTTCCGTACTCTCTCGCTTACAACGCCTGCTATATTTTTGCCGAGGCCGCCATCACCGTCGTGATTCTGGCCATTCCCGCCGTGCGCAGCGGACTGGCACGCGTCAAGTCGATGGCGCTGTCGTAACCATATCGCGCCCCAACGAGAGGAAGCACTTTATGAGTTTCACTCGTTATTGCGGCATTCACCAAATTGCCAAGCTGGCTTGCCAGCCTGGCTCATTACCCACATAAAAAGAGGTGTCGCAAAATCATCAAAATCAGATGAAAGAGAGGCACCTCCGTTTATGACAGATCAAAATTTATTGACAACTTATAAATTATTGTATACAATAGTATTGAACCACTGAACCCGCAGATGCGATGTAGGTGGTGTTTTTATTTTGGATATATTACAAGGCCATATTGGTTTGTTTCATTCGCTTTATTTTAGGGCAAACTTTCCAAAAAAAATCAATTTAATTTCTTCTTTACTTGCCCTGTCATATTTAATTATCAACAAAGCCTATATGTCGGCAATTATTTTTGGCAGTTCATTTCTTAATACAATATATGCAATATATAAGATAGACTACAAAACAACATAAACTAACGAAGTATTTCCTACGTGCTGTACCCGATGCAGCTGATCGTAAAAACATACGCCGTCGGCACACTACAAAGCGGCGGCATCAGGCGTCCTGCTCGCTGCCGCCGAAGTATGCACGCATCCCGCATTTATTTTTTGAATACCAGGCCCTCGGTCTTCTCCTTATAGCCGATCCTGCTCATCAGGCTCTGCATATTTTTGATCGCTTTCTGATAGACGCCGAAAGCTTCATAGGTATTCTGAAAATACTGAAGTGCCGCCTGCTTATCGCCTGCATCTTTAGCTTCCCATGATCTGGTCGCCCATCTGTGTATCTCTTCATGGGCACGCTTCAGCTCGGCGAACTCGGAACTGCCGATGATCTTCGGATCGGTCTGTGCCGCCACCCATTTACCCAGCTTACAGCCCTGAGGATTGTTGAGCTGCGTGATCTTAAGCTGTTCAAAATCCATGGCATTGTTGTAGACCCGCCACATCAGAATAAAATGATCGATCTCAAACACGCGCAGCCAGTCCTGCTGCGTGATCTCCGAAAATCCGCGGGCCATATCGCTCCTTGCCGTGTCGATGTATCTGCCGATCTGAAAGACGTGCGTTCCCTGTTCTATGCAGTCCCTGGACAGCTCCTCATAGCTTTCGGACAGTCCGGATATCTGCCTCGTAAAGCTCTGGGTCACATTGGACTGATCGTCGATATCGGAAAATATCTGATCGATCTTCTCTTTCATAGTCATCATCTGTTCCGTCATGCTGCTGATATCCGTCAGCGACTCTTCCACCCTCTGATTGCCTTCCGCCAGCTTCGCGGTCGTATCGTCCATGGAGGAAGCCAGCACACCAATCTCCTGCTTGAGTTCCGTCACATGCTTGGCGATATCCTCCGCGGACTCAGCGGTATTGTTGGAGAGAAGCCGAACCTGATCCGCCACGATGGCGAAGCCTCTTCCCACCTCGCCGGCCCTGGCGGCCTCTATGGAAGCGTTCAGCGCCAGCAGATTGCTCTGTCTGGCCACCTGTTTTACGATGTCCACAATCTGGCCGATCTGGTCGATCTTCTCCTGAAAATTCTGAACCTCCTCGTTGATCTTCGTGATGCGCCCCGAGGAATCGTTCACGACCTGAATGCTTTGATTCATATGGTCGGCACTGTTCTGCATCATATCCAGCATCTGGTGGGTATTATCGCGAATGTGGCTCATGTTTTCGGAAATATTGCCGATAGATACCTCCAGATTCCGACCGGCGTTCTCCATGTCAGAGATCGCCTCCGTCTGGGAATTCACCTGATCGAACGTCTTTTTTACATAGGAGTTATCACCGATAGATTCCATAGCGTCATTCAGGCGCATGACAAAATTGTTGTTGGCCCGCTTAAATGCGTGAATCATCTCATTCAGTTTCAAGCCGCAGGCGGGATCGGAAAACACCGAAACGTCCGTCTCGCCGTAATCTCCTCCTATGACCCGATCCATAGCCTGCATCAGCTTTTCCATATCGGCATTCCGTGCCGCGTCACCTGTATTGTGCTTTTTTAACATTGTAATCTCCATTCCGGAGCGTTTACGCGACAGAGGGCATGAAGTAAATTCCTACGGAATTAACTTCGCCATCAGGGGAATTTGTGACGCTCCGGCACAAATTCTCTAGCGTACCTTCTTTCCGTCCCTGCCATACCGGCTGCCCGGCGTACCTGAACACGGAATGCTTTCTATTTCGGTCTTACGGTGAGTTTCTTGATGAAACCGTCCGCGTCCGTCTCGCGCACAGTGGCAATCGCCATGATGTTGTAGCCGCCGAAGTTTGCGATAAACTCCGCCTGCTCGTCGTTCACGACCTGCGCGCCGAGGATCGAATACTGGCGGAAGCCGAATTTATTGCGGAAGAACATGTTGATGGCCTCCCTGCCGTAGATGTGGTACTCCCTCTGGTTCGAGGAATTGGAACAGTAGTCGCAGAGAATGCCGTCCTCTGTAAAAAGTTCCGCGAGTCCCGCGAAATCCTTGTTTTCCATAGCTTCTACATATTTTTCAATAGGTCTCATAATCCGATGTCCTCCTTTCATCAATATACTTTCTCAGAGTTGAGAAGCGCGTCCGTGCCGCCGTCCACAAACAGTACATTGCCGTTGATGCCGTTGGCCTTAGGCGATACGAGGAAGATCATCGCCTCGGCGATCTCGGCAGGATCCATCAGGGTCTCCATGCCGAATTTCGTGGGGATCGGCAGCGCATTGAGCGCCATCTTGGCGGAGGTTGACATCGTCGCCGTCATCGCCGTATTGACATTGCCTGGCGCAATCGCGTTAATTCTGACGCCGTTGGCCGCCCAGGAGGCGGAAACCCGTCTCACCCAGCGCGCCAGCGCGTACTTCGTCGAGACGTACATGCTGTTGCCGACGCTTAAGTTGGTCTTGTCCAGCCCTCTCACCAGTTCCAGCACGCGCGCCTCATCTCCTATATTGTTGAGCAGGTCCGCGATATCCATCCTGCCGGCTCCCTGGGAGATGGTGTTGGAGGCCGTCACCACACAGCTGCCATGCTTTTTCTGCAGCAGATCGTAGGAACCTTTCGCGACCGCTATCGTCCCGAAATAGTTGAGGGAGATGATCAGTTCCAGATTGCCGCACGCGCCGGACACGCCCGCGTTGCAGATCATGCCGTCCAGCCCGTCCGGGCAGAGTTTATGTAACTCGTCCACAGCGGTCTTTCTGCCCTCCTCCGTGGCGAGGTTGACACAGATATCGCCGCCTTTTAAGTCGATGTTGATCACCCTGTGTCCGTCCTGCTCCAGCAGTTTCTTCGTCTCGGCGCCGATACCGCTCGATGCGCCTGTGATTGCATATACGCCCATTTCTACCTCTTTTCCGCACACCCTCGTGTGCTGTTTGGTTGATTTTACAGATCGGAAAAAATTTCCTGCCTTCTCTTTATCCATTATAATAAAAAAACGGCATGATGCAAATATTGGTCTGCAAAAAAAGAAAAATTTTTTCAGGCCTTTCCCTCGCGATTACGGCAGGAGAGGTTCGTGCAGCCCGCGCAGATCTGGCAATAGTTGTCTTTCCGCTCGCCGCAAAGCTCCGTCAGAAACACCGCCGTCTTCTTCGGCGTCAGCATGTAGGCCTGATTGTATGAGACACCGTCCGGCGCAAGCAGACGGAAGATTTCCTCCATGCGCGTAAAAGGCACTTTCTCGCCCACAAACGCAAAGTCGGAAAGCCACTTGCCCGTGCTCTCATGGATGCGCTCCGCCGTCTGTTCATAGGCAGCCCGCAGAAGTTCCATGCCGACACACTCTGCCATATAGGTTTCGGTAAGCCTTTCTCTCTGCTGGCAGCGGTTCTGCAGCTCGTCCACCCCTGCACCCAGCGTCACAATCACAGCGATCTCTTCCCGGGGGCTTTCCTCTGCCGTCAACCGCTCCCAGTACAGACGCGGCTCCGCCGCCCGCAGCACCAGCGCGCCCACCTGCCTAAGCCGTGCCAGATCGCGCAGCGCGAAGTGATACCGCTCCAGCATCTCCCTATACTGTTCCTCCCGCATATCGACCTGTAAACTCTCCCGCATCCTCTTCTGTCCCTCTGCTCCGGCCCGCAACCGTACCATACAACAAAATCCCCATTTGCGAACAAATGAGGATTTGCAATCATAATATTAATCTCCATTTCGGAACGCTTACGCGGTCATAAACATCTCATAAGCGTTCAGCGCCTGCTGCATCCGATAGCTGATATTGCCGCCCGCGGCATCGCTCTCCGTCTCCGCATTTCCCGACACTTCTGCCGCCGCGATCTCGGCTGTCTGTACAGGCTGCGCGGCTCCGCTGTCTGCCGGACGCGCCTCGTCCTCTTTCTCCGCCTCCGGTTCTGCCGCCGGCTTCATCACCCTGGCCGCATTGTTCTGGCCTTTCTGCAGCTGCATCGCCAGCATGGAGAAGAAATCAAGCGTCTGCCCTTTCTTCAGAGGGTTCACGTTCTCGTCTTCCGCCAGCTCACTGTAATCTATCTTCTTGTCGAGCACGTCGTCCGATATCCTGGACAGCCTGTTCATGCTCGCGCCGCTCACCGTATTCGCATTGTATACATACGGCTGTACGCCGTATGCGCTCATCGCTCCGATTCTCATATGCTTTTCCTTCTTCCTGTCAGAGAGATCTTATTGCCTACGATCATTTTTATTGTATTCCTTTTTCCCTGAAGATACAACCCCCGAAATCAAACTTTGTAAAAGGTTTTGTGACAAGTCCGGCCATACGGCATCGCAAAGTCAAAACCGCGTCTCTATACGGCTTTGCGAGGGCGAGGCCGTTCTAGCGCTCGATCTCCTGCGCCTCCACATCCAGCGCGTCCGCCTCTTCTTTCATCGCTTTGGCAGTGTGATAGAGCCGGGAGACAATCCAGATATCGGAGAGGCCGTCATAGATCAGGAAAATGCCGATCAGCTTCACCGCCGTATCCAGCGCCGTGAAAGGCTTGCACACGAGCAGTACACCCAGCCCAACCGTGAGCAGGCCCAGGATCAGCGCCACCCACCACTTGTCATATTGATCCCTGCACAGTGATACCGCCTGCTGCAGGTTGTTGATCCCGTGCAGTGCGATCACAATACCGACAATGATCGGAATGATCGCAAGCACCTGCCCCGGCTGCAGCAGGATCCAGACACCGACCACCGCCAGAATGATACCCGTAATCAGATTCATCTGCGAGTAGACGCTTCCGTCCCGCGCCGTAAAATATGCCGCCAGGCGGACGCCGCCGCCGATCAGAAGCACCGCACCGATAGCCGTGCACACGATCTGCATGGACAGCCCCGGCCAGGCGAACAGCACCACGCCGAGCGCGATACACAAAAGGGCCGAAACCACCACGTTTGTCTTTAGTTTTTTCAATACTTTCATGAAGAAATCCCCCTCTCAGTCACAGGATAGGTTTTTATTTCTGCCAAAGGCTTCCGTCGCCTTAAAACAGCCGAATCCAAGCATCGCGCCCAGGCAGTTTAACAGGATGTCGTCCACGTCAAACGCGCCGAAAGCGCTGAAAAGCTGGAACACCTCAAGGCCGAGCACAAAGGTAAACACATTCAGAAACATCTCGGAAAACTTCTGCAGTTCCTCCGCCAGCAGCGGCAGGAGAAATCCAAACGGCACGAATACCAGCAGATTGCCTGCCAGATTCTCCACACTGTTCAGTTTATACGCATAATCGATATACATCTTAATCGTCCGAAAAGGCACAAAGTTCGCCGTCCCCAGCCCTTCCAGAATGACGCCTTTTTGCCATGCGCCGGCGATGGCAGAAAGCTCCGCCAGTGGATATTTGAAGATGATCACTTTTATGACGAACAAAATATAGCCCGCAAAAAAGAGTTTGATCCAAAATCGGTTTGAAAAGCCTTTTTGCACCGCAGCCTCCATCATTGTCTCAATCGGTCAATGCACTTCCCAGGGATTTTCTTTCCCCTCCATATAGAGTTTGCAGCTCTTCAGAGAATCTTTCACCACAGTCTCCACATAATTTTTCGTGTAGAACGCCATATGGTGGGAAACGATCACATTCGGGAAACTCCGAAGAAGCGCCAGCTCTCTATTCTTTAATATATCCGACTTGCGGTCATAATAGTATAGTCCGAACTCATTTTCCACCACGTCAAGCCCGGCGGCGCCGATCTTGCCGTTCTCAATCGCCTCGATAAAAGCGTCCGAGTCGATCAGCGCTCCTCTCGCCGTATTGACGATCACCACGCCGTCTTTCATCCGCGCGATAGTCTCCGCATTGATCAGGTGATGATTGTCCTGTGTCAACGGCATGTGCAGCGTGATCACATCGGCCTCGCGCCAGATAACCTCCAGCGGGACATACGAGGCGCTCTGCTTCACCGTCTCCTTTTCAAAGAGATCATGCGCCAGAATGCGGCAGCCGAAGCCGGCCAGATCCCGGATCACCGTCTCCCCGATCCGCCCTGTGCCAATGACTCCTACGGTCAAATCTTTCAGTTCTCTCCCATTCAGTCCCGCCAGCGTGTAATCCTGAATCGCCGTTCTCTCCAGGATCGCGCCCATTCTGCGGATGGACATCAGGATCAGCATCACCGTGTAGTCCGCCACGCCGTCCGGTCCGTAAGGGGCATTTCCCACTTTGATCCCGCACGCTTTCGCCGCCTCCACGTCGATGTGGTCATAGCCGATCGTCCTGGTAGTGATATACTCCACGCCGTTGTCCCGAAAGGCCCGTATCAGCGCCGCGTCGATCTTAGATGTGATCACGTTGACGCAGCGGCTCCCTCTGCTGAGCGACACGTTCTCCCTATCCGGCGCATCCGCACACAGCACCACGTCCAATCCCAGCTCTCTCGCATATTCCGTAAAAAGTTCTCTCTCGTCAAATGGTCTGCAATTATAAACCGTAACCTGCATGGCTGTCCTTCCTTAATCTTTCTCACTTTGCGCCGCTGTCCGCACCCTTGTCGGCGGCGTTCTCCTCCGCTTTTCTGCTCTTGATTTTTCTGATGATGCGCGGCTCCTCGATCTTGAGCTGAGACGCCATCTGCGTCTCCCTGTCCTCCTCCTCGGCAGAGGCCATCTCTTTCAGATAACTGCGTTCCACCTCTCGCTCGTACTCGGTGACGACCGCCGTGTCCTCCGGACGTATCCTGCGGAACCTGTTAAAACCGGCCGCGAGAATCTGCAGGCTCTGCTTCGTCGTGTCGAACACGCCCTCCTCATAGAGATTGACTACAATAATGCCGATGGGCACGGCGAAGATCATGCCGACAACGCCCGCCGCCTTGTAGCCGATAAAGAGAAGAAACAGCGTAGGGATCGCATTCAGGCCCATGGAATCCCCCACAATCTTCGGCTGGATCATCTGCCGCACCAGCTGTCCCACGCACCAGATGATGAGCAGTCCCACCGCCATGGAATAATTTCTGCCGAGAATCTCTATGACTGCCCAGGGAATCATGATCGTGCCCGTGCCGAACACGGGGAGCAGATCCATGAAAGCGATTCCCAGCGCCACCAGAAGCGCATAGCGCACATGCAGCGTCAGAAGTCCGACTACCAGCAGCAGATAAACCCAGCACTCGATCTTGAGCTGCGCTTTGAAGTAGCCTCCCACCGCCTTGCGCAGGCTCCTGCGGATCAGTTCAAACTGATAGCGGACGCTGTCCGGTATAAAACGCTGGGCAAAGTCTGACAGATATTTCTTGTCGGCTACGAAGAAGTAGGCCGACAGGATGCACATGACCACTCCCAGGAAGATGTCGGGAAGCTGCTCGGCCACGCTGCCCACCGCCTCCACGGTCGGCGTGCCCACGTTCTTGATAATATCGTTGAAATAGTCGCCTGTCCGTACGCTGAGATCTTTCAGCGTACGCTGCACATCCGCCGGCAGTCTGCCGTATACCCCCTGCAGATTGGCACCCACCTGACGGAACTCCGCCTTGATACCCTCCAACAGCATCGGCAGTTCATTGATGAACCCGATACCCTCGCGGATCAGCTTGGACACCACCGCATACACCAGCAGGATGACCGCAGCCAGAACCGCCACGATCACGATGACCGCAGCACCCTTGCGCCGCACTTTTAACTTTTCTTCAAAGAAGCGGACGACCGGCGAGGCGATCAGCGAGATGATCCAGCCGATGACGAAAGGCATAAAGAAGAGAATGCACTTTGGCAGCACAAAAATGCAGAGCAGGAGTATGACCAATGCGGTCAACAGATTCAAGGCTACTTTGATATACGTTTGAAACGACTGCTTCATCACTATCCCTCTATCTTTCCGCCAAAATCCTGTCCAGAAGCTCGTAAATCTCGTCCCGTCCCTGTTTGGAGAGCGCGGAATATGGTATGACAATCGTGTCGTCTTCCACGGCAAGCGTGTCACATATGAGCTTGATCTGCTTAGACAACTGACTTCTCTTGATCTTGTCCGCTTTTGTCGCGATGATGATCGGATGGTAGCCGTGATCCAGAATCCAGTCATACATAATCCTGTCATTCTCGGAGGGGGCGTGGCGGATGTCAAGCAACAGGAAAAGCGCCGTCAGCGTTTTGGACTGATGCAGATAATCCTCGATCATCTTGCCCCACTGTGCTTTCGCCTGTTCGTTGGCGGTGGCATAGCCGTAGCCGGGCAGATCCACAAAATACAGTTCATTGTTGATATTGTAATAGTTGATCGTCTGCGTCTTGCCCGGACTGGAACTGGTACGCGCCAGCGACTTGCGGTTCATGAGGCCGTTGATCAGCGAAGATTTACCCACGTTGCTCTTGCCGGCAAAGGCAATCTCCGGCAGCTTATTTTCCGGCAGCCTGCTGGTGATGCCGCACACCGTCTCCAGATTCACACTCCTGATAACCATACGATACCTCCGATCACCGATAAAACAGAATCTCGGCTCTTTGTACAATGGAAAATGCCGGAGAGCTTTCCTATTGTACAGGAAACGCCGCCGACATCCGGCGGCGCTTTTCTGTCCCGTTCCTTTACTTCTCAAATATTCTCCCGCATTAACTATTTTAGTCAATACGCATTACGCACGTTTTTCCACTTTCACGGCGCTGTCGCGGTAGGTGATGCGCGGCTTCTCCCTGCCGTCCACCGCGTCCTTAGTCAGCACGCAGGCTGCGATGTTGTCGTCAGACGGAATCTCATACATAATATCCATCATGACGTCCTCCATAATGGAACGAAGCCCTCTCGCGCCGGTTTTCCGCTCGAACGCCAGTTTCGCGATCTCTTCCGCCGCCTCGTCCTCCACATCCAGCCTGACCTCGTCGAACTCAAAGAGTTTCTTGTACTGCTTGATCAGCGCGTTCTTCGGCTCTTTCAGGATGCGGATCAGCGCTTCCTTATCCAGCCCTTCCAGGGTAACCGTAATCGGCACACGCCCGATAAATTCGGGAATCAGGCCGAATTTCATCAGATCCTGCGGCGCTGCCTCCTTGAGGATCGCACCGATATCCTTGCTGCTCTTCTCCACGATCTGCGCGTTGAATCCGATAGAGTTACGGTCCAGCCGCTCCTCCACAATCTTCTCCAGACCGTCGAAAGCCCCGCCGCAGATAAAGAGAATATTCGACGTGTCGATCTGGATCAGCTCCTGATGGGGATGTTTCCTGCCTCCCTGCGGCGGCACGCTCGCCACTGTGCCCTCAATAATCTTTAAGAGAGCCTGCTGCACGCCCTCACCGGACACATCCCTGGTGATGGACACGTTCTCACTCTTCTTGGTGATCTTGTCAATCTCGTCAATATAAATAATGCCGTACTGCGCCCTGTCAATGTCATAGTCTGCTGCCTGAATCAGCTTCAAGAGAATATTTTCCACATCCTCGCCCACATAACCGGCCTCGGTCAGCGTCGTCGCGTCCGCGATGGCAAAGGGCACATTGATAATCTTCGCAAGCGTCTGCGCAAGGTAAGTTTTGCCGGAGCCCGTAGGTCCGATCATGATGATATTGCTCTTCTGCAGTTCTACGCCGTCCTCGTCGTCCTGCGGCGCCATCACGCGCTTATAGTGATTGTATACGGAAACCGCCAGCACTTTCTTGGCGTCTTCCTGGCCGATCACATAGTCGTCGAGAAATTTCTTGATTTCCACCGGCTTTAAGAGGTTGATCTCCATCTCCTCCACTTCCGGCTCTTCCTCGTACTCTTCCTCGATGATATCCGCGCAGATATCCACGCACTCGTCACAGATATAGACGCCGGCCGGACCCGCGATCAGTTTTCTCACCTGGTCCTGCGTTTTATTGCAAAAGGAACATCTCACCTTGTCATCCGAATTCTTTCCTGCCATTCTAACGTTCCATGCCTTTCCCTGCTATATCACATATTCTGTTCTACATCTTCCGAAGATGATATAGATATTCCTGGGCAATGTCCCTCAGACGCCTCAGAATATCTTCATCTCCGCTAGACAGCACTGGCATGATTGGTGATAATGCGGTCGATCAGCCCGTAGTTCAGAGCCTCCTCGGCGGTCTTCCAGTTGTCCCGCTCTGTGTCCGCCATGACCACCTCAAAATCCTGCCCTGTATTCTGCGCCATGATTCTCGCCATTCTCTCCTTGGTCGCCAGAATGTGCTTTGCGCTGATCTCGATCTCCGTCGCCTGCCCCTGCGCACCGCCGGAAGGCTGATGAATCATGATCTCCGCGTTGGGCAGCGCCATGCGCTTGCCTTTCGCGCCGCCTGCCAGGAGAAAAGCGCCCATGCTCGCCGCCATGCCGATGCAGACGGTGGACACGTCGCACTTGATAAAGTTCATCGTGTCATAGATTGCCATGCCGGCCGTGACAGAACCGCCCGGGCTGTTGATATACAGATGGATGTCTTTCTCCGGATCCTCGGATTCCAAAAACAGCATCTGCGCTACGATCACGCTGGCGGTATCATCCCGCACCTCGTCGCCCAGGAAAATAATCCTCTCCTTTAACAGTCTCGAATATATGTCATAGGAGCGCTCCCCCTTGGAAGTCTGCTCGATGACGTAAGGTATGAGTGGCATATCGATCCCTCCGTTTTCTTCCTAATGCTATAACTCTTCTCCGGCAGGTCAGGCCGTGCTTTCCTGCTTATTTCTTGCTCTCCTTGGCGTTCTCTGCCACGAATTCGGCCGCCTTTCTGACCGCGATATCCTGCATGATATTCTTCTTCTCGCGCTCGCCCAGAAGTTCTTTCACCTTGGAGACTTCCATCTGGTAAACCTCCGCCATGGTCTTCATCTCGTCTTCATAGTCCTCGTCGGTCGCCTCAATATTCTCGGCTTTTGCCACAGCCTCCAGCACCAGTCTGGACTTGATGCGCTCCTCAGCCTGCGGTTTCATCTGCTCTACCATCTGCTGATAGTTCGTGCCCGTAAACTGGAAATACTGCTCCATGGACAGACCCTGCATCGTGATGCGCTGCGCGAACTCGTCTACCATCTGTTTCTGCTGCGTCTCCAGCATCGCCTCCGGGATCTCCATCTCGGCATCGTCCACGACCGCCTTGACCGCCGCTTCCTCTCTGGCATTTTTCGCGTCTTTCGCTTTCTTCTCCGCCAGATTCTTCTTTACATCCTCCCGATACTCGGCCAGCGTGTCAAACTCCGACACTTCGCTGGCGAACTCGTCGTCCAGCTCGGGGAGCTCTTTCTCCTTGATCTCTCTGATCGTACATTTGAATACGGCGTCCTTGCCGCGCAGATTCTCCGCCTGATAGTCCTCCGGGAAAGTCACTTTCACCTCGACCTCTTTGCCGATCTCTGCGCCCACAAGCTGCTCCTCGAATCCGGGGATGAACGCGCCTGAGCCGATGGTCAGCGGATAGTTCTCACCCTTGCCGCCCTCGAACGCCACACCGTCCACAAAACCCTCGAAATCCAGCGTCGTGACATCGCCGTCTTTCACCGGTCTGTCCTCCACCGTGATATTTCTGGCGTTGTTCTCGCGCTCTCTGTTGATCTCGGCGTCCACATCCTCCTCGGTCACTTCGCTGTCGATCTTATCGATCTTGACGCCCTTGTATTTGCCCAGTTTGACTTCCGGCTTCAATGCCACCGTAGCGGTGAAAATAAACGGCTTGCCCGCCTCGATCTGCGTCACCTCAATCCTGGGGGATGAGACGATATCTTCCTCGCACTCCAAAAGCGCCTTGTCGTAGGCGTCGGGAATCAGCTCGTTGGCGGCATCCTCATAGAATATTTCCCTGCCGTACATCTTCTCTACGATCTGGCGGGGTACCTTGCCTTTCCTGAAGCCCGGAATGCTTAACTTGTTCTTCTGCTTCTGATAAGCTTTCTCAATCGCTTTCTCCAGCTCCTCCGCACTCGATTCAATGGTGAGCTTCGCCATGTTCTTCTCTAATTTCTCGACCTGTAAACTCATTCGCTGGGTTCCTCCTTCAACTGTCGCTGCATAATCACAGTCATTTAAGCATTATAGCACAAACTCTCAGAAAATACCAGTGCCACTTTCACGCCCTGCAATAATGCCACGTCGTCCTCCCTGTGCGTCGTGACGATCAGCGTCCTTCCCGCCAGATGTTCCGTCAGATAAGCCGCGCTGCGCGCACGGTTTTCCTCATCCAGCCCGGTAAAAGGTTCGTCCAGCACGAGCAGCTCCGCGGGCGAAAGCACCGCCCTGAGAAAGGCCACTCTCCTGCGCATGCCGCCGCTCAGTTCCCTGACCGGCTTCGTGAGACTGTCCTCCGGCAGAATGCGGGACGCCTCGCGCCTGACGTACTCGATAGTCTGCGCCCTGCTCCTGCCCTGTCCGCCGGCGCCTCTGCCCATCCCCAGCATGATGTTGCAGACGGCATCGCACTCCTCGCAGAGCCGATCCTCCTGAAAGACCATACCCGTGTGCGCGGGAACGCCTGTCACGCTTCCGGCATCCGCCCTGTCCAATCCGGTCAGAATCCGCAGGAACGTGGTTTTTCCGCCTCCGGAAGGCGCCATCATGAGATAGCGGCCGCCGTACTTCATATCCAGACTGTAATCCGCAAGCACCTGCTGCTCCCCAAAAGCCTTGCTGACATGGGAGACACTGATTCCTCCCGTTCCGATGCGCGGCGCAGCCATGGCAGCACTCTGCACATCCGCAGGCACCGCCTCCGGTACAGATTCCGCCACCGACGCCGCGCGCGACTCCCTCCTCTTCCCCGCGGCCACAAGCGGGTACGGCCTCCAGTCCGCAAAAGCCTCCGCCAGCCGCAGCACCGCTTTTTCAAAAAGGAAACTGAGCAGAATGACTGTCAGCGTCCAGGCGAACATCCCCGCCGTATCCAGATAAATCTTGGACATATAGAGGCGTTCCCCCAGCGAGTAGTCCGGCAGACCGATCACCTCCGCCGCCACGCCAGACTTCCAGCTCATCCCGAGAGAGATCTTCATACAGCTGTTCAGGTACGGCATGAGCGCCGGCCTGTACAGGTAAAAGAAACGTCGAAAACGCCCCATGCCGAAGACGTGCGCCATCTCCAGCAGTTTCTCATCCGCGCTTCGCAGCCCCGCGATCGTATTGACATACACGTTGGGAAACACAATCAGGAAACTGATGAAAAAAGACAGGTGGGAAGAACCGAACCAGATCAGCAGCAGCACCACGAAAGAGGCCACCGGAATGGATTTTAACGTCGAGATCACCGGCGCAAGCGCTTCCTCAAGCAAGGCAAAACGGCTGCTTACCGCGCCGCACAAAAGGCCCGCAAAGAGGGCCAGGAAAAATCCCAGCCCTATCCTCGCGAAAGAACAGAAAACGATCCGCACAAAATCCGGCTGCGCGATATTCTGCACAAAGGCGCGCAGAACCTCTACAGGCCCCACCAGCAGAATCACATTGTCGATCCATGCCGCCGCCGCCTGCCAGACGGCGAGCCAGAACAGTATAATGACCGCTTTCCTTATTTTTGTCCGCATGTCCACCTCTTTAGTTTATTTTCGCTCCGCGGCGCTTGTTCCCCTTGTGCGCCTGAATTTTATACTCGCAGGCCCGCGCTTTTCGCGCTCTATCGTCTGCTCTCGCAGACTGCCTGCTCGTTAAACAGCGCCGGGGAACAAATGCCGCTCCGCGGCGCTTGTTCCCCTTGTGCGCCTAGTTTATGTAGTAAAAATCGTCGGCAGGAAGGGCGCCGCCCACGGAAGACGGATCCTGCTCGAACAGTACCGCAAGGTAGCCGGAGAGTGCCGTCTTCATCTCCTCGCCGTCGATGTAGGTGATGTTGCACTGCGGCATAGCCTTGACCGCCACCGGCGCTTTCTCGATGATGCCCGCCGCAGCGACCAGCTCCGCGGCCTCCTCCACATGCTCGTTGGCGTAATCTGTGCTCGCCGCGTGCTCCTCCAGGAACTTATCGACGGCCTCCGGATGCTCTGTCAGGAAATCATTCCTGACTACGGTCACACCCGTCACCAGGCTGCTGCCGCCCTCGCCCTGCACGTTCGCCCACTCTTTCGTCAGATCCATCACCACGGACAGGCTCTCATTCTGCGCGCACGCCGCCGTCACGAAAGGCTGGGGCAGCACGCCGATGGCATCCGGCGTCTGCGCGAGCACCGCCGCCACCTCCGTGGCCTCGGACTTATACTCCAGCGTCACATCCGCATCGACGCCGTTCTCCTTAAGCAGATACTGCAGCACATAATCCGGCGTGGTCCCTTTGCCGGTCAGATAGACGGTTCTGCCTTTCAGGTCCTCCATACTCTGCACCGTGCTGTCGCCCGACACCATGTACAGAACGCCGAGCGTGTTGATGTCGATCACCGACACGCCGCCCTCCGTCTTATTGTACAGGACGCTCGCCACATTGGCCGGCACAAGCACGATATCCAGATCGCCCGAAATCATGGAGGGAAGCAGTTCGTCCGCCGCCGCTGCCATCGTAAATTCATAGTTGTTCGCCGCCTCGCCCTTGTCCGCCTGATCCATCAGATAGACAAGTCCCATCGAGGTGGGGCCTTTCAGGGAGCCGACCCGCACATCCACAGCCTCATAAGCCTCCGCGTCGTCCGCCTGCGCTTCTTCCGGTTCAGCCGCCTCTTCTGTTTCCGCCGTCTCCGCCTGCGCTGTCTCCTGTGCCGCGTCAGCCTCCGGCGCCTCTTCCTGCGCAGCGTCTGCGCTTTCTTCCGCCGGCTGTGCCTGCTGCGCCTCGCCGCCGCTCTCGGCGCCTTTCGCGCCGCAGCCCGCAAGCATCATGGCGGACAGCGCCAGTCCCATCATTACCGTTACCGCTCTCTTTTTCATATGTTCTCTCCTTTTCCTTCTGACTGACCGTCATCGGGTGCCGGAGACTGCTTGCCGGCTTGTCCCATTGCCCGCGCAACGAAATAAAACGCGTAAAAAAGCGCGTCCGGCAAGGCGCACTCTCCCATCCACATATGTGTCTCTCGGCGGCCTTCCCTCTCAGCAGAGTCCCGTCCGGGGCTTCTCTTCGAGTGTCAGAATCTGTTCTCTGTATCCCGTCAGCAAAAGCTTCCGGGTAACCGGCACGGCATCCGCGCGCCGCTGCGGCGCACCGTCTCCGTACCGACATCAGTATACTATAACCGCCGCAAAAAAACAACCCGCCTGATGATTCAGACGGGTCATTTTTTGCCGTTTCCGGCTTATTTCATCTGCTCTTCCTGGCTCTTAATCATTCTGCGAACCATCTCGCCACCGATAGAACCGGCCTCTTTGGACGTCAGGTCACCGTTGTAACCGTCCTTCAGAGTTACGCCAAGCTCGGATGCAACCTCAGTCTTAAAACGGTCCATCGCTGCCTTAGCCTCGGGAACCTCGACTCTGTTCGTCTTGTTGCTTGCCATTTTTTTCACCTCCGAAATACATTTGACCGGATTCCTCGCGGAACCCCGGCGTTGTTATCTATATGATCGAGATAAGCGCTTCCGTTTTGCGCCTATCTCAGACACTCCTCCGGTCGCCGGATCCCGCATCTGCGCAAGCGCTCACTTTATCGCTTATCTTGATGTTAGTATGTTCGGAATGAAAAAAATTATTTTGGTAAGTTTTGTCAGACTTATGTCATGCAAAAAGCGAAAAAATTATGCCGTGTAGACCAGTTTCCCTTTCATCTGCTCTGCGGCTTCCGCTCCGGCAAACTGCTCCAAAATCGCCAGTGCAAAAGGAATTGCCGTTCCCATGCCGCGGCTCGTGACGACATGACCGTCCACCACAGCTTTCTCTCGGCACACGTCCGCACCCTCCAGATGGCTCTCGAAGCCTGGATTGGAACATGCCTTCTTTCCTTTTAAGATGCCCTTGTGTCCGAAGATGCTCGGCGCCGCGCAGATCGCCGCAATGTATTTGCCCTGCTCATAGAATTCGTCTACTTTCTCCATCAGAGGCTGATACGCCTCCAGGTTCGTCGTACCCGGCATACCGCCCGGCAGGACAATGATGTCCGTCTTGCCAAAATCCACTTCATCGAACAGCATATCCATCTTCACCGTGATGCCGTGGGAGCCCGTCACCTCACCCTCGCCCGTGACGGAAACCATATCCGCCGTGATACCGCCTCTGCGCAGGACATCCACCACCGTCAGCGCCTCAATCTCCTCAAATCCCGCCGCAAAAAAAATCGCCGCTCTGCTCATCTTTTATCTTTCCCTCCATAAATATTCTGCAAAGCTCCTGTAAAGTAAAATGCGTCCGAAACAAACGCGTCTTTACTGTTATCTATTATATATCATAGCACGGTTTTTCAACAAAAAAAAGTGGAATCCCAAACTGACGGTTTATCGTATGTTTTGTAGTGCCTTGACAAACGGATAAGACTTTACATTGCCGCAAAATCCCTTTATAATGATCTTTAAAGGAGGGTGAAAGGATGTTTGAAATGCCAACTGATGTTCAATTTAAGGATGAGCTTAGGAAAGAACGGATCCGGATCGAGGATGAACTGGAACTGCTGCGCAACAAAGAATATGAACGACTTGAGCGAAAGCTCGAGCGCGATCTTCAACGGGTGAACGATAGTCTGGAGAGCGCGTGAACAAGTAACCAAAACCTTATGTAAAGTCTTATCGCACGATGGCCGATACATTTTTTCTATCGACACAGCGGTGACCAATCGCAGACAAGGAGCACACCATGGAGATCGAACGCAAATTCACTGTCAGGCGGCTGCCTGAAAATCTAAATCAGTATCCCTGCCGCATCATCGAGCAGGCCTATCTCAACACCGACCCTGTCGTGCGGGTGCGCAGGCAGGACGACGACTACTATATGACCTACAAGGGAAAAGGGCTTCTGGCCAGAGAGGAATATAACCTGCCGTTAAACGAAGCGGCCTATTATCATCTGCGCGAAAAAGCCGACGGAAATATCATTTCCAAGAAACGCTATGTGATACCGATCGAAAATCCGAAATTCACGGACGGCGTCAGTCTCCCCGAGGCGGGTGCGGATGCTGCCGACGAGTTCTCGCCGTCTGCCGAGCAGTCCATTGACTCACTTGGTCTATGCGTGGAGCTGGACATCTTCGCACCGCCCTTCGCGCCGCTCGTCATAGCGGAGGTGGAGTTTCCCTCCGAGGAGACCGCCAACGCCTTTATCCCTCTCAACTGGTTCGATCAGGATGTGACAGGCGATCCCGCCTACCACAATTCCAACATGAGCAGACGGGTCTTCTAAACTCGCAAGACGGATTGCCATGGGCGGCACACAGACATCCGGACAGAAAATGCAAACCGCCAATGTCCACGCCCGTTCTGCGGCAAAACGCCGCTGCCGCGCCCGCTCACATCACACCCCCACACATCACCGGGAGGCATCCGGCAGCCCTGCCGGACACGGTCCCGTGGATTCTCTCTCCACAAGTTCCGCCGGAAATACGATCTGCTGATGCTCCTGCCTGCCCGCGATCACGTCGAGCAGCAGCCGGATCGTCCGCTTTGCCATCTCCTCGGCGGGCTGCCGGATCGTCGTCAGCTTGGGATTGTAATATTCTCCCAGCGCGATCCCGTCGTAACCCGCCACAGAGATATCCTCCGGGATACGCAGCCCGGCCTCCAGGACCGCCCGACAGGCGCCGATAGCCAGCAGATCCGAGGCCGCATAGATGGCCGTCACCTTCTCCCCGGACTCCAGCAGCTTCTTCGCCGTGACATATCCGTTTTCCAGGGAAAAGTGATCCATCTCATCCTGCACATAACAGAGCAGTTTCTCGTCCACCGCAATCCCGCGGTCCGCATACGCCTCCCGGTAGCCGCCGATACGCCGCCGCCCGATGGCCTCCTCGGGCCGCTCCGTGATAAAAGCGATCCTGCGGTGCCCCAATCCCAGAAGATACTCTGTCATCTTACGGCTCTCCAGCCGGTCGTCCACCGCAATATTGGAAAATTCCGCCCTGCCGATCCAGTCGGAGATATCGATCCCGATCGTACTGAACACGAGCGGCACCTTCAGCTTGCGGATTTTCTCCTCGGCGTGCGTAAAACGTCCGCCCAGAAAGACGATGCCCCGGAGCCGCTTCTCCTTCTCCAGTTCCAGCGCCACATCCACCTCGTCCTCGTCAGCTTCCACGTGCCGCAGCACCAGCGCATATCTGTTGCGCTGCGTCTCCTCCTCGATGATCTGGATCATGCTGCTGAAAAAAGGGTTCGTGATACCCTTGACCAGCGCGGCAATGCACTTTGCGTCCGTGCGTTTCAGGTTGCGGGCGCTGTTGTTGGGGATAAAGCCCGTCTCCTCAATGACGCGCATGACCATCTCCCGCGTCGCCGGATTGATGTCCGGATGGTTGTTGATCGCCCTGGAGACCGTACTCACTCCCACACCGCACTGTCTCGCTATATCCTTGATCGTTGTCTCCGCCATAGCCTGTTCTCCACATACATACGCTGGCAGCTTCCCATTCATGAGACTGCCAGCGTCTTTGTCATTTTTAATCTCCGTGCCGGACCATTACAAATCAGTGCGCCACGCCGCCTGCCGGGTGCATCACTGCCGCAGTCTGGCGTACAGTTTCGTCATCTCACAGATGCGCTCCGCCAGTTCGTCCGTGAACGCGCCCTCGCGCATCCTCCACTTCCAGTTGGTTCCCAGCGTGGACGGAATGTTGATCCGCGCCTCCGCCCCCAGCCCCAGATAGTCCTGCATGGGAATGACACAAGTGTCAGATACGCTCGCCATGGCCGCCCGGATAAAGGCCCACTGCACATCTTTATTGCCGCGGATATTCAAATAGCGCCTCGCGAACTTCTTATCCTTACGGTTCAATTGACCAAACCAGCCAAGCGTCGTGTCATTGTCGTGGGTCCCCGTGTAGACGATGCTGTTGGCCGTGTAGTTGTGCGGCAGATAATCGTTCTCCTCCCGGGAGTCGAACGCAAACTGCAGGATCTTCATGCCCGGATAGCCGGTCTTTTTCACCAGATTGATGACCGATTTGGTCAAAAATCCGAGATCCTCCGCAATCACGGCCTTTTTGCCGAGATTCGTCTTGATTGCCTGAAAGATATCGTAGCCCGGCCCCTTCTCCCAGTGCCCGAACTCGGCCGTCTCATCCCCGTAGGGAATGGAGTAATACTCGTCGAAGCCCCGGAAGTGGTCAATGCGCACCACATCATAGAGCTTGTAGCAGTACGCCATACGCCGCAGCCACCAGGCATAGCCCGTCTTCTTGTGATAATCCCAGCGGTACAGGGGATTGCCCCACAGCTGTCCTGTCGCGGAGAAAGAATCCGGCGGGCAGCCCGCCACCGCCACCGGCGTCAGCGTCTTGTCCAGCTGGAACAGTTCCGGGTTCGCCCAGGTGTCCGCGCTGTCAAAAGCCACATAGATCGGGATGTCCCCGATAATCTCGATGCCCATGCCGTTCGCATACGCCTTCAGTGCAAACCACTGCTTTGCAAATAAGTACTGCTGGAACCTGTAAAAGTCCACTTCCTCCGCGTACTTCTCGCGGTAGCGTTTCAGCGCCGCGGGCCTGCGGAGTTTAATATCCTCGTCCCACTCGCTCCAGCTTACGCCGCCAAAGGAGTTCTTCACCGCCATATAAAGCGCGTAATCGTCCAGCCAATCGCCGTTCTCTTTGACAAAGGCCTGATAATCCGCATCCTGCCCGATACGGCTTTTGCGAAACGCTTTCTTTAACACCTTGAACCTGGAAAGATAGATTTTCTCGTAGTCTATGTACTCGTCGTCGTCCCCGAAATCACAGCTGTCGCAGTCGGCCGCCGTGAGCCAGCCCACCTCGACCAGCGCCTCCAGATCAATATAATAGGGATTCCCCGCAAAGGTGGAAAAAGACTGGTAGGGGGAATCTCCGTATCCGGTAGGTCCAAGCGGCAAGATCTGCCAGTAGGACTGTCCCGCTTTCTCCAAAGAATCGATAAACGCATACGCCTGCCTGGAAAAAGTCCCGATCCCGTATCTGGACGGTATGCTCGAAACAGGCATCAAAATTCCGCTCTTTCTCATGCTCTCCTGATCCTTTCACGCAAAATTCATCCGTTCACATTCACCTGTTTT
>CANPZI010000005.1 GCA_947588995.1 uncultured Lachnospiraceae bacterium | reverse complement strand
GATCGGCATGCTGTTGGCGGAATTTGATGCGGAGAAGTACGAGAGGACAATCAGGCAGGAAGGGCTGGAAGAGGGAAGAGAACAAGGGATAAAGCAAGGTCTGGCGCAGGGTATCCGGGGCATGGTGGAGACAATCCGCGAATTAGGCAGCACGAAAGAGGAAGCTGTTCGCCGCCTGGTTGAGAAGCTGAATCTGTCCGGCGAGGAGGCCGGAAGATATGTGAAGCAGTATTGGACTTAAATCCATCGAGGATTTCGGGCAGCATCGCGGAGTTTGAGCAGAATATGTGATTACGGACGGGTTTGCCGCTGCGGCAGGCCCGTTTTTACGCGGGAAAGACAGGAAGTGCAAGTGCGTGCGGCCGGCGCATGATGTCCTCAGGCGTCGGGCTTCGTCACAGAGATTTTCTAGCCGTTCCGGGAAAGTTGAGACGACGGACACAACCGCCCGCCACTCGCCATCCGGGCTCGAGGACGGGCTTTGCGGGACATCCGTGTCCCGCCATTGCTGGGTATCCCGCGGAACAGCAAGAAAATCTACTGTTCCTACGCAAGACACCTGAGGGCATCATGCGCCGGCCGCACACTTGGCTTCGTTATTCTCCGGCGTTCTATAGCGCAGTAAGGTGCGATCCGCATAGACCACATCGAGTACGAAATATCGTTCAAAAACTTTTTAAGAATCTATTGCAATCCCGATATGCTTATGTTATGATAACATCATCAAAGTAAGTCCGAAACAGATGCTTTACGGGCGGCTGCGGCATATGCGTCGCAATGCAATGGCGAGCCCTTAGACAAAAGCTTCGGACGGCACACAACCACATATCTGGGAAATCTGGCAGTTCTGACCGCAAGTCTTTGCAATTCTGTTCTGAGAGAATCCCTTATATGTATGATCATCAATTTCATAAGGGAGGACGAAAGAATGGGAACAAAAGACCTGCAGAAGAAAGACTATCTGTACGATCCGGCGCGTTTTGCCGATCTGGTCAACGGCGTGGTATGCGCGGGCAGACAGGTGCTGGCGGCATCAGACCTGACGGAACTGGACAGCCAGACGGGGCAATTCTCTATTACGGCGTACAATGAGATCGTGGGCGGCAGTGAGAACGCCAGCGATGATGCGAGTGAGAGCGGAGATGGCATTGACAGAGATCAGAATGGTGACAGTGGAAGCAGCACCGGGGAAAGCACCAGAGGAGATGACGGGAACAAAGGCCATGGTCGTAATCGCAACATCAGAGAAGCGAAGCGCACCAATCGGAAAGACCGGCACCGTGACTTGCTGCGGCGGGCGGCTTTCGGCGTGAACTTCATGGTGATCGGGATTGAGAACCAGGAAGATACGAATTATCTGATGCCGCTGCGGTGTATGTCCTATGACACGGCGGAGTATGAGAAACAGGCGGTGCAGATCAGACGGGAAGTCCGAAACGGGAAGAAAGGAAAGGTTACGAAAGCGGAGTTTCTGTCGGGGTTTATGAAAGACAGCAGACTGCAGCCCTGCGTGACGATCGTGCTCTATTACGGCGAGGATTGGGATGGAGCCACGTCGCTGCGGGAGATATTGAATTTAGAGGGTATTCCGCCGGAGTTGAGAGATGAAGTAAATGACTACAAAATCCATCTGTGTGAAGTGAGGAAGTTTGAGAACACAGAGGTATTCCGGACAGACGTAAAGCAGGTGTTCGACTGTCTGCGGTACGCAAAGGATCCGGAGAAACTGTACCAGCTGGTGGCGAATGATCCGGCGTATCAGGCGATGGAGCCTGACACCTATGAGGCGATAGTGGAATATACCGGAATGAACGAGTTGATGAAAGTAAAGGAATACGGAGAGGACGGTAAGGTAGATATGAATGAGATCGCACAGGGACTGATTGAGATGGGCCGCAAGAACGGCATGGAGCAGGGTATCCAGCAGGGGATGGAACAGGGCATAGAGCAAGGTATCCAGCAAGGAATGGCGCAGGTTATCCGGGGTATGGTGGAGACAATCCACGAATTAGGCAGTACGAAGGAAGAGGCAGTGTGCCGCTTGGTTGAGAAGCTGAATCTGTCCGGCGAGGAGGCCGGAAGATATGTGAAGCAGTATTGGACTTAAATCCATCGAGGATTTCGGGCAGCATCGCGGAGTTTGAGCAGAATATGTGATTACGGACGGGTTTGCCGCTGCGGCAGGCCCGTTTTTACGCGGGAAAGACAGGAAGTGCAAGTGCGTGCGGCCGGCGCATGATGTCCTCAGGCGTCGGGCTTCGTCACAGAGATTTTCTAGCCGTTCCGGGAAAGTTGAGACGACGGACACAACCGCCCGCCACTCGCCATCCGGGCTCGAGGACGGGCTTTGCGGGACATCCGTGTCCCGCCATTGCTGGGTATCCCGCGGAACAGCAAGAAAATCTACTGTTCCTGCGCATGACACCTGAGGGCATTATGCGCCGGCCGCACACTCTGCAATTCGCGATATTACACTATTCAGCGGTTTGTGATGAAAACGGGTTTGCTGCATGGTATATACTTATGTAAACCGGAAAAACGGATTTGCGGGTGTAAATTCTGACAAAACACTTGCATAAATCTTAAGATATAGTAAAATTAAACTGTATGCTGATTAGGCTGTCAAGATTCTGCCCAGAGAAGAAAAGGCTAATCTGACAGCTCTAAAATGACGATATATAAAGATAATGGGTGATGCGCAGAGAATGCGAGGAAAGAGCACTGCCCACAAGATAACAGGACATCAATCGAACTTTACGAAAGCGATACGGATTTCACGCGGTAAAAGGAGAGAAAAATAATGGCTAAAAAAGCACCGGTTAAGAAGTCAAGAAGGAGATTAAAGAGAAGCGTCAGGCGCAGTCTGTCGGCGGTTCTCATGATCACCGCGATTGGTGTGGCGGCAATTCCCGTGCCGGAGAACAGGGCGGAGGTTCCCAGAGGCATCTCGAGAATAGCGAATATAGATGTACATAATGACGCTTTGAAAGGCTTTAATTTCAATAATACAGCGACGGTATCACCAGGCAAAGCAGATACGTATACGTATGAAGACGAGCCTTTGAAAGAGGTAAAAGACCAATTCGAGTTGGGAAAGTATGAAAATACAGATATAAGTGGGTTGATTGATCTTCTGGATGACCAAATTTATGCTTCCTATGCGATTACTGATCTTGGGACGGACGCTTCGGGAAACAAACTCTATGATTTGAGCTGGCAGTTTATGTATTACGAACAGAGAAATCCGCGCAACGGACATGATGCCGGCGTTATTTGCCGGTATAATAACAGCTTCCCGTCCTCTGAACTTGCGCTGTCGATACTTCCGTACACGCAGTATTTTACCGTAAAGGAGGCTGATCTGGAGGATTATTTTGCTGACGGAAAATTAGATAATCCCAGCTGGACGGGGCTGAAGATGAATGACGGCGGTATATCTCCGACCAGTGCGGTAAGTTATACTTATGCTAATTATAAGAGTGGGTTACCGGCTGATGAGTTTTTGCAGGATTATTTTGGGGATGAGCTGCAAAACTGGATTAACAGCGTATATGAACCGTATAAAGAGAAAGATGAGAATGATGAGTTATACCCTGATTTTTCGGATCCGAAGCCGGTGGCTTTCGCGAAGACACCTTCGGAAGATTTGAAAGGTGATGAGAGAAAGAGATATTTTGCGGAAAAGTGCAAAAATCTGCAGGATGCGGGTACCGGTTACCAGCTGGTTTCCGTGCAGGATGAGCGGCCGGGACAATCCGGCACGGTTTATCTGGCCAAGGACGGTACGCAGTCGGCTACGACGCCGTATTATGTAGGAGATTTCGGCTTTCTGGCGATACAGCGAAGCTTGAATCCGATATGTGCAATCGGTAATGGCGCACTGAAGGGTGTGAATAATGTAGATAACATGGATCTGCCTCAGGAGATCGGCTATATCGGAAACGAGGCTTTTGCCGGTGCGTCCATGCTGCGAAGTGTAAAATTAAATAATGTTTCGGTAATCGGAAACCGCGCTTTTAAAAACTGTGTTAATCTGACGACCGCGGAACTCGGCTCGGCAACGGAGATAGTCGGCGCAGAGTGTTTCAGCGGTGCCACAAAGCTGACGGATATTAAATTTGACGCGTCTACACAGACAATCGGATATGGGGCGTTCTATAATTGCCAGAGCCTTTCACAGGTGACCTTTGCAGATAACGGGCAGGCGTGTGAAGTGAAAGATTTTGCATTTTACAATTGCCCGGCATTGTCGAATGTCGCGATGGAAAATGCCAATATCACTAAGCTGGGAAAAGGTGCTTTTGCGGCCGAAGGCGCGATGCCGATGAGTTTTATCCTGCCAAAGACGCTGTCAGATCCTGAGGGTATAGGAGATTTTCTGTTTGCCGGACGCGCTTCTCTGGAAAAAGTGGTATTCCCGCAAAATTTTGGCACCAACACAGGAACTAAGGAATCCAAAATTCCGGACAATGTATTTCATGGCTGTGTCAATCTGCAGAATGTGGAGTTCCCCTGTAACGAACAGACGGCGCCGTATGCCTGCGGTTTTGCGACATATGATTCGAAGAAACTGTTCGCCGATGTAGTCAATCCTGACTTTTATGTCAAAGGTCCCAAATTGAACAGTCATGGCGAAGCGGCTACTCCGCGCATCAAGACCTGGGATGCGGTAACGGCAGTTTCTAACAAGGTGCCGTATTTATATATTGATAAGGGTGTGGAATATTATGAGGTCAGCGACGGATATTATCTGCTCTGTATTGATAATAAGGGTATGCTGACATCCTGCACGTTCAAGAATCCTGATAGGGCGGATCAATGGGTGAAACCCGAGAAATGGGAAGATGGCGAAAATATAGGCGGCGAAGGCGGCAAATTAGTTATCCCGTCGACAGTAGGCCATACTAAGGTTGTAGGAATCGGGGAGAACTGTTTCTCGGACACTGCACTGAATAAAAGAGTAAAGGAGTTGGTTATCTCTGATGATTCGCTCTTGTCGATTAGTGCGGAAGTTTTCCGCGGCAAAGAGGATACCGGCGACTGGCAGGCTCTGGAAAAAGTATATATCGGTAATTCCGTGGCGTCGATTGGAGATCGGGCATTCCAGGATTGTAAGAGTCTGGTAGATGTTACTTTCGCAACACCCTCGGCGGGATATGGAAACTTTACGATTGGCACGGATGCCTTTAAGACGGAAAGCGGAGAACTGACTTTCCACGGTGATATCGTGGAGGGCTATGCGCCTTTTGAGTGGGCGACTGATCCGAACAATATTATTGACACGAAAAATCAGATCAGGGTGTGTTACAAGAGCCTGGCGCCCACCTATCTGACCGTTATTTATAATCCGATCACGGACATGGTTACGCTGATGGATTATCCAAAATATAATAAGGTCAGTGAGATCCTGGAGGAGAAGTACGCAGACGAAATTCAGGCCGGCGGGTATGGAACATATGAAAAGATGAAAGAGGCGGAATGGTACAGCCGCTATGCCGGAGCGGATTATGATGTTGTGCGCAAAGATTTTGTCACACAATGGATGGCTGCCGGGGGAGATACTGAGAAAGAAGCAGAGATAATCAATAATAATCAATTGTATGGCCCGTGGATCAGTCCGGAATTTGTCCAGTTTATGCAGGAGCATGACGATGATTTGAGTGATTGGTTAGGCGGTCAAAACGATAAAATTAATTGGCGCGAGGCAACTGATTGGGCGGCAGCAGAGAATGATTCCATAGCGGACTGGTTCTTTGAACCGATGGTTGCTTATGCGGCATACGAAACTTTGCAGCCGTATTATACCACTTATCCGTATGACATTTTCGGGAATCAGACGGCAGGCGACCCTTATAGACTGCCGAGTGAGGAAGAAAATGCCCTGATTTATTACACGCAGAATATTGAGATTCCTGCCGGTGTGGAATCCATAGATGTCTATGGCTATATCCATGACTATACGGCAGACGGCGAGGACAGTGCCGGGGCTGTCAAGGAGAGCAACTATAACAACTATATCAAATATTTTGCCGCGGATTGGGCGCTGGATCATCAGACAGGGGATATGTATCAAAAACCCAGCGGCTCGGGCTGGGAGGCTGATCCTCAGGAGACGGATGTCAAACCGGGATTGTTCAGTGGGTATTACAAGGATTATAAAGACAGCTCAGAATATGAGAATGCGCCTCGCGGCAACGATGTGATTTTAACCGTCGACATGCAGACCGTAAAGTATCTGCCGGATTATGCCTTTGACAGCTGTGAGAGACTGCAGAGAGTAAATATTGGCGAATGTGCGGATATTGGAACGGCGCCGTTTAGAGGCTGCAATTCTATGGTTACTGTGTCGGATAATGATTATTACACGACAAAAAATGGAATTATTTATTCCAAAAACGGAGATGATTCCGGCTCATTGACGATAGAGGAATGTCTTTCCTCCAGAGGCGGGGCTGTAGGTGCCAGTGTAGTAGACTTAAACAATGATGAAAATCTGGCCAATGTCAGTGCTATCAAGCCTGGGGCGTTTGAAGATTGCGACAATATTACGATAGTGGATTTTGGCAGCAATGGCACAGGAGGGCTTGAAGTGATTCCTGATGACTGCTTTAGGAATTGCGACAGGCTTAACAGCGTGACGCTGCCTATGACGACAAATTATATTGGGCGCAATGCATTTACAGGCGATGATAATCTGATAGAATTGACTGTATATGGTAAGGAAGTCCATATATCGGCAACCGCTTTTGAACCCAAAAGCACATGGACGACAGTACACGCCTATGAGGATTCTGCGGTTGTCAGGTATATTGATGACCATGGTGGCGAGTATCACCTCCGCTATGATGATGCGCATCCTCTCGGAGAGGTGTGGCAGGTTTCGTTCTACGACCGAAACTATGAACTGATCGAGGATCTGAAAGATCAGGACGGCAACGACCTGGATAATCCGCAGTATGTGGAGGACGGGGCACGTGCGATAGAGCCGCAGGCGCCTGCGAATACAGAGGACTGGACTTTTGAGAAGTGGGTCGGCTCCAATAACGTGCAGTACGGTGACAAGATTACGGAGAACACTTCGTTCTTTGCACAGGGCTACAGCAACAGCGGCATGGTGGACGGCAAGTATCCGGTATCGTTCTATGACGGTATCGACGGGACGCAGGTAGGACCCACGCAGTATATCACTCCGGGGGCTTCTGCGATCGCGCCGGCGCATCCCGTGCATGCGGGCTACACGGCGGACGGTTACAGTGTAAGCTATGAGAATATACAGGCGGCGACGACAATCATTATGAAGTATAAGCCGACGGCGACGAGCGGAAGCACTGCGAATCCGAGCGGCGGTTCCACGAATACACCGGGCAGCAACAATAATAATTCGTCTAACAGGAGTACGAGCAACACCAGCAGCACGAGCAACACCAGCAATACGAGTTCATCGAACTCTACGTCGAGCACGACGACGTCATCTTCCGGCGGTTCCACAGAGGCAGCCGGAAAGCACAAGTTGACGGTTGTCAACGGCAGCGGCAGCGGCGACTATCCGGCGGGAGAGACGGTCTGGATTATTGCGAATAAGGCGGCGGATGGCCAGCAGTTCAGCAAGTGGACGACGTCCACGTCGGGTGTGACGATTGCCAGCGTCAGCAATGAGGCGACATCTTTGGTGATGCCCTCTACAGATGTGACGGTGACGGCTGAATATACAGCGGCGACCGCTCCCGTAAGCAACACGGGCGGGACACCGGTTACGAATACCGGCAATGGCACTGACCGCGTGGACATCACGAAGCCGGGTATCTCGAATAAGGATCTGGCCACGGCGAACGTGAACGGATCGACGGATAATTTTGTCGTGAAGATTACGGAGACGGACGAGGCGACGAGAGCGGTGGCGGATGCGCTGACCAACAAGTACGGCAGTCTGGATAATATCCTCTATTATGCGATGGATATCAGTCTGTACGACTCTACGGGTACAACGAAGATCTCGGATACGTCGGGACTGACGGTGGATATCACGATCCCGATTCCCGATGCGCTTGTGGCCTACGGCGGCAACAATATGGCCGGCGCGGTAGTGAACGGCAACCAGCTGGAGAGCCTGAACGAGAGCTTTACTTCGATCAACGGAGTGCCCTGCATCCGCTTTACGGCGACGCATTTCTCGCCGTACACGATCTATGTGGATACGGGCAACCTGACGGAAGGGTTGATTGATACGACGCCTAAGACGGGCGATCCGATCCACCCGAAGTGGTTCCTGTCGATCGGCCTGGCATGTTTGTCTGTGATTCTCTTTATGAAGAAAGACAAGGGTGCGAAGGTGAAGACGGCATAAAAAGGGTTTTTTATGAAAAGAACAATCAGAAATCTGATCGGTATTCTGCTTGTCGCGACAGCGATAGCGGTTACGCAGATCCCTGCATCGGATGCGGAGGCGGTGGATACCTCCTCCGCGTCTGAGTTTCAGATGGACGGAACTACATTAGTGAAGTACAATGGCACGGCTGAGGACGTGTCTGTTTCTAATTATGTCGAGCGGATCGAGTCGGAGGCTTTCGCGGGCAATGACAGTATCCGGCATGTCACGGTCGGAGAGTCGGTGGAGGTCATCGGGGCGAGCGCTTTTGCCCAGTGCGAGAATCTGGAGAGCGTCACGATTCCGGACGCGGTGGTACAGATCGATAACGCGGCTTTCAGCGGTTGTCCTTCTCTTAAAGAGGTATCGATCGGCACGGGGCTTACGGCTCTGGGCAATGGGGTTTTTGCGGGGGACTACAGCCTGCCGGGTGTGGAGATCAGCAGCAGCAACGAGAAGTTCACCTGTGACGACGGCGCGATTTATAATAAGAATGGCTGGGATACGCTGTATCAGGTGTTGGCGGGCAGGCGCGGCGACAGCTATGTGATGCCGAGCACCGTTTCCAAGATCAAGCCTTACGCTTTCTGGGGCGACTACAATCTGGAGAGTGTGGAGATTGGCAGCAATGTGAAAGAGATTCCGGCGTACGCTTTTTCCAACTGTAAGAATCTAAAAGACGTCTATATTCCGTATTCGGTGAAAAATATCGACATGAAAGCATTTGAGGACTGCGTGCGGCTGCGCAGAATAGAGATACCGCTCTCTGTCGCTACGATTCACAGCACGGCTTTTGACGGCTGTACGAAGCTCACGATCGAGGCGGAGCCGGGGACGGTGGCCTACAACTATGCGCAGACTTTAGTGCTGGACGATATCGACGTCTCGGAGTATGAGGAGGCGCCGGTTCCGTCGAGCGTCAGCGGGAATGACGCGGAGGACGCCGAGATCCCGCAGATTACCGCGCCGGTGGACTATTATCATGAGGTATCGCACATCAATGCGATGGAGGAAGAGGAGAACGACAACGTAAAGGGCAAGTCCCGCGTGATCGGCAGCGAGGTTGTGGTGCTGATCGACAATGCGCAGGCGGCGGTCAATGTGGGAGGCACGGGGGAGATACTCGGCGGCGTCCCTGAGAGTGAGGAAGAGGAGTTTACGGATACGGTGCCGGGTCTTGCGGGTTCGGAAGATGCGAAAGGCGGCTCTTTCCCGAAATATACGGTGGTGGGCGGAACCGTGATTGCGGCACAGGCATACTATGACGATGATATGACTTCTTTTGCGATACCGGATGGCATCGTGAAGCTGGGTGAGTTTTCGTTCGCCAGATCGGGGCTTACGTCGGTCAGGATACCGGACGGGGTGGAGGAGATCGGCTACGCGGCGTTCTATCACTGTGATGATCTGGCCGACGTGACGATACCGGGCAGCGTGCGCGAGATTGCGGCGGCTGCTTTCCTAAAGACGCCCTGGCTGGACGGATGGCGGCAGAATGTGGGCGGCGATCCTTTCCTCATTGTGGGTGACGGTATTCTCCTGGCCTACAAGGGAAATGACAGTGTCGTGTCCGTGCCGGATTCGGTGAAGCAGATCGGCGCGGAGGCTTTTCGTGGCTGTGAGAGCATTGAAAAAGTGATTCTGCCGGACAGTGTGGAGATCATCGGTGAGGGCGCGTTCGAGGACTGTGGCAGTCTGAAAGAGATTGAGGGCGGCGGTCAGGTCAGAGAGATCCGCGACAGGGCATACGCGGGCTGTCCGATTGCGACGGTGCATATTCCGGCGTCGGCGGAGAAGATCGGGCTTCGCGCCTTTGACAGTGCGGATGTGGCAAAGGCGGCGGGCAGCGGCGTGGTTGTATTCGGCGGCGAGAAGCTGCCGGAAACCTCCTATGAGGAGACGGCCACGAAGCTGTATCGGGACGATTACCGCGGCATGGCGTTTGCGGGCAATGATATTGCCGTGATTCCGGCGGGTGTGACCGACCTTGCGGGCACAATCCTGGAGGATGGCCGGACGGGGTTCGCGGGCGTGATCTGCAAGATTGTGAAAGAGGCCGCTGACGGTGAGGACGGTGTCCTGCAGATCGTCGGCAGGCAGGGCAGGACGAATTTCCGCAGGGCAGGGGACAGCTGCGCAATCGACGGCAAGGTTTATGTGCTGGAGGACGGCGCGGAGAAGCTGGCGGACATTGCGAAAGCGGAGGAGAGCGCGCAGGGTGTCAGTGTGCAGATAAACAGCTATTCGCTGCCGCAGAGCGGCGCGGCGAGAGCGGTGATGGAGGGAACGGAGGGCGCCTATGTCCTGTCCGTACAGGACAGCGAGGAGGCGAAAGCCGAGATCGGCGACGTGTACAAGGAGATTTACGGCAACAAGCTGCCGCACAATCTGTGCGCCTATGAGATGACGCTGACGGAGGCGCGGACAGGGCTGCCGATTACGAGCCTCGGCAGGCAGAGCATGGAAGTCACGCTGCCTCTCCCGAAAGGCGTCGGCACGGCCAATCTGCACGTGGTATGTCTGGACGGCGACGGGCAGCTCGAGGAGGTGGAAAGCCGGATCGTCTCTTCTGACGGGACGGACGCGATCGCTTTCACCGCGAAACATTTCTCTTATTATGGCATCTATAATTACGGAGACAGCAGTCTGCACGTGGCGGATGTACAAGACGGGCAGGCAGTCTTTACCTCTCTTGGCAGTAAGGACGATTCCCCGAACACGGGCGATTACAGCATCCACCCGAAGTGGTTCCTCTGTGTCGGCCTGCTTAGCAGCGCGATGGCAGTGTTCTTCTATCGGGGCGGGAAACGCGGCCAGAGACGTAAGGTGTGAGGGCGGTTGCGTATCCTGTCCGGTCGGCTGTTTTGCAGTGCAATAGCATTTTGTATATATTTTATATGTATAAATTTCCAATAAATTTTATTGCTAAAGCAACGAAAGCATCATAAAATATAGTCAGGAAAGTATAAGTAAACAAAAATAACTCTGTTTAGAATAAAATAAGCCATATTGACAAAGGAGGTGTTTCTTATGGCAACATCAAGCATCACGAAAAATTTTGTCATTTCCGGAAAGGAACAGGTAGAGATGTTCGTCAATGCGATTGAAGAATCTGCCAAGAATCGTCCTGTTCATATACCTGTAGCAGCAAGTGAAATAACGGAGGAAGCCGACTTACTTGAATTTATGCGAATGAGGAAAAAGGCGAATGGCGGAAAATAAAAAATATAGAATTATAAATATCCGCCGGTATATTGGGAATGAAAATCCTGAACTTGGAGAGGACGAACTTTTTCAAATCCTCTCCGAGTTTTCTTGTCCGGCGAATCCGGATGTCGAGAAGTTTTTGAAGTGTAGTTCTGTTGATTTTACTAAGAAAAACCAGTCTGTTACATATCTTGTGTTTTCTGTTGTTGGCGGGAAATTGCTGGGATATTTCACTCTTGCATTAAAACCGCTGACAGTTCGGGGTGAAACGGTAAGCAATACTATCAAGAAAAAATTGTTACGGGTTAGTGAACTTGACAGAGAATCGGATACATATACCATGTCGGCGTATTTAATTGCACAATTAGGAAAAAATGATTCAGAAAATGATGGAGTAATGATTACCGGCGCAGAGCTTCTTGAATTGGCATGGGATAAAATTAAAGCGAGCCAGTATATGTTAGGCGGAATGGTAGTGTTTTTGGAAGCGGAAAACAAGGAAAAACTGCTGTCATTTTACCGTAACAACCGCTTTTCACAGTTTGACACCAGACAGACCGTAGCGGGCACGGATGAGCCGCGTGAGCTTGTGCAGTTCTTGAGATTGCTTTAAGGTATGGCGCAGGTGATCCGGGGCATGGTGGAGACAATCCGCGAATTAGGCAGTACGAAAGAGGAGGCAGTGCGCCGCACGCGGCAAAACTCTCGGCATAGAATAAATCTATAGCCGAGAGTTTTTTATATAGGTGGCGATCTTCTTGTACCGCGTAAGAAAGCAGGTGGGATGCAGCGATTTCATACAGCAGAATATTCTGACGGAGCATGTTGCCGTGGCGATTCTGGATACGGGGATCGGCAATCATCCGGATTTTGGGGACAGACTGCTTGCGTTTGCGGACTTTGTGAACGGGCGGCAGGGAAGCTACGATGACAGCGGTCACGGAACGCACGTCGCCGGCTGCGTGGGCGGCAGCGGCTACGCTTCGGGCGGCAGATATCAGGGGATCGCTCCCAGATGCAGATTCTGTGTCGGCAAGGTGCTCGACCGAAATGGGGAGGGCAGTATCGACAACATGCGGCGCGGGCTTTTGTGGGTCATAGAGAACCGTCTGCGGTATCGGATCCGCGTACTCAATGTCTCGCTCGGACTCGGCGCGGGAGGGGACAGGGAGCGGATGCATGAGCTGACAGAGCTTTTGGACGAGATATGGAACCAGGGGATTGTGGTGGTGTGCGCGGCCGGCAACAACGGGCCGAGAGAGGGGACGATTTCGCCGCTCGGTACGAGCCGCCGGGTCATCACGGTCGGCTGCCATGAAGACGGCTATTTTGGCGACAGGAGCGACCTGTGCGAGAATTATTCCGGGCGGGGCGGCAGAGACATGCTGTGGCGCAAACCGGACGTGGTGGCGCCGGGAACGGATATTATATCGTGTAATCTGCACTGGCAGCGCAGTCCGGGAGGATATCGGAACGCCTACACCAGGAAGAGCGGCACTTCCATGGCCACACCCATCGTGTCCGGCGCGGCGGCGCTGTACTTGCAGAAATATCCCTATATGAACAATGAACAGGTCAAGCGGCGGATGGTCTACAGCGCCCGGGATATGGGCGACGACTGGAACAAGCAGGGATGGGGGATGCTGAATGTGGAAGAAATGTGCAGCATGGTTGACAAGTGAGGTATAATTGTATACAATGATACCGACAGACAGAAAGGGGAATGCAGCCATGGATGAAGACAGAACATTTACCAATCGTCCGGTGACGATGAATACGAAGAACAATCTTCTGGAAATAGAAGAGCACATGTATATTCTGGACGATGTGAAGAAGCCGAACGTGTTCCGCAATATGTTTCCCTATTCGGAGATCCCCAAGATTCCGTTCAACGACAGGACGGTGCCTCACAATATGCCGAAAGAGATCTGGATCACGGACACGACGTTTCGGGACGGACAGCAGTCGCGGGCGCCCTACACTACGGAGCAGATCGTCACAATCTACGACTATCTGCACAAGCTGGGCGGTCCGAACGGCATGATCCGCGCCAGCGAATTTTTCCTCTACAGCAAGAAAGACAGGGATGCGGTATATAAATGTATGGAGCGGGGATATCGCTACCCGGAAGTCACAAGCTGGATCAGGGCAAGCAAGGAAGACTTTAAGCTGGTCAAGGAGATCGGCATGAAAGAGACGGGCATCCTGGTAAGCTGCTCCGACTATCATATTTTCCTGAAACTGAAAATGACGAGGCGGCAGGCGATGGACCACTATCTGAGCGTGATCCGCGACTGTCTGGAGGAGGGAATCAGTCCCCGGTGTCATCTGGAGGATATCACGAGAGCCGATATCTACGGCTATGTGGTTCCGTTCTGCATGGAGCTGATGAAGCTGATGGAGGAGTACCAGATCCCGATCAAGGTGCGGGCCTGCGATACGATGGGGTATGGCGTCAATTATCCGGGCGCGGTTATTCCCAGAAGCGTGCAGGGCATTATCTATGCGATACATACTCACGCGGGCGTGCCGCATGAACTGATCGAATGGCACGGGCACAATGATTTCTATAAAGCGGTGGTAAATTCTACGACCGCATGGCTCTATGGCTGTTCCGGCATCAATACGTCGCTGTTCGGCATCGGGGAGAGGACCGGCAATACGCCGCTGGAGGCGATGGTATTCGAGTATGCGCAGCTGCGCGGCGACTTAAACGGCATGGACACGACGGTCATCACGGAGCTGGCGGAGTATTATGAGCGGGAGATCGGCTATCACATTCCGGAGCGGACGCCTTTTGTGGGCAAGAATTTTAACGTGACGAGAGCCGGCATTCACGCCGACGGGCTTTTGAAAAACGAGGAGATCTACAATATTTTTGACACGGACAAGTTCTTAAACAGGCCGGTGCTGTGCGCCGTGTCCAACACATCCGGGCTTGCGGGGATTGCGCACTGGATCAATACCTATTACCGCCTGAAAGACGGGGAGCATCTGGACAAGAACTGTGATCTGGTCCGGGCATTGAAAGTCTGGGTGGACGAGGAGTATGCCTCCGGCCGTGTGACGGTGCTGACCGACGAGGAATTGGTCGCACGCATTGAGAAGACCTGTGGAGAACTTAACATTCCGCTTCCGGGCGCGGCGCGGTAATTTGGCAGACGGAGTGCTTTTTGTGTAAAAGGATCGAGGTAAGAAAATGGCGAACTATGACATCAAACATGAGGTAAATGACAAGTATTCCCTGCGGGGAAGAGTCTTTCAGAAGCTCAGGGAGGACATTTTAAGCGGCAAGTACAGGGAGAATGAGGAATTAAAAGAGGTGGCGATCGGCGAGGAGCTTGGCGTCAGCCGTACGCCTGTCAGGGAGGCGTTCAGGCAGCTGGAGCTGGAGGGACTGATCCGGATTGTGCCAAACAAAGGGGCTTACGTGACAGGCATCACTGCCAAGGACGTGAAGGACATCTATATGATACGCTCTCTTTTGGAGGGATTGTGCGCGAAGCTGGCGACGGAGAACATCACGAAAGAACAGCTTGAGGAGATGGAGGAAAATATTTATCTGGCCCAGTTCCACGCCGAAAAAGGGCACATGGACCAGATGGCCGAACTGGACAACCGTTTTCATGAGATCCTCTACGAGGCCTGCAGTTCCAAGATGCTGGAGCATACGCTCAGGGATTATCATCAGTATGTGCTGCGCGTCAGGCAGAAGACGCTTGCCAACAACACGAGAGGGCGGGCTTCCAACGATGAACACAGGCAGATCATGGAAGCGATACGGCGCGGCGATGCCGAGAAAGCCGGGAAACTGGCGAACCAGCATATGCTGAACGCATACGACAATATGGTAAAAAACGGGCTGTATGGGATATACGGCGACGAGATTTAAGAAAGGCAGGTAAAGATTGACGATGGAAAAGATCAGGATGACGACTCCTCTGGTGGAGATGGACGGCGACGAGATGACGAGGATTCTCTGGCAGATGATCAAGGATGAGCTGCTGCTCCCTTACATCGATTTGAAGACAGAGTATTACGATCTCGGGCTGGCGCATCGAAATGAGACAAATGATCAGGTGACGTTAGATTCTGCGGAGGCGACGAAGAAGTATGGCGTTGCGGTCAAGTGCGCGACCATCACGCCCAACGCCGCGAGGGTAAAAGAGTATGACCTGAAAGAAATGTGGAAGAGTCCAAACGGGACGATCCGGGCGGCTCTGGACGGCACGGTGTTTCGCGCGCCGATTCTGATCAAAGGCATTATGCCCTATGTGCACAACTGGTCGAAACCCATCACCATCGCGCGTCACGCCTACGGCGATGTCTACAAGAACGTGGAGATCAAAGTGCCGGGCGCAGGCAGGGCTGAGCTGGTGTTCACCGGTGCGGACGGCGAGGAGATCAGGGAGACAATCCATGAGTTCCAGGGGCCCGGCATCATACAGGGTATCCACAATACGGACAAATCCATCACGAGTTTTGCGAAAGCGTGCTTTAACTATGCGCTGGACACGAAACAGGACCTGTGGTTTGCCACCAAGGATACCATCTCCAAGAAGTATGACCACAATTTTAAGGATATCTTTCAGGAAATTTATGATACGCAGTATAAGAAAAAATTTGAGGCTGCGGGCATCGAGTATTTTTACACGCTGATCGATGACGCGGTGGCCAGAGTGATCCGCTCGGAGGGCGGTTTCATCTGGGCCTGCAAGAACTATGACGGCGACGTGATGAGCGACATGGTGGCGACGGCCTACGGCGATCTGTCCATGATGACTTCGGTGCTCGTCTCCCCGAGCGGCGTCTACGAGTATGAGGCGGCCCACGGCACGGTGCAGCGCCATTATTATAAGTACCTGAAAGGGGAGGAGACTTCCACGAACTCCATCGCCACGATCTTTGCCTGGACGGGCGCGCTGAGGAAGAGAGGCGAGTTGGACGGGATAGCGGAACTTACAGCTTTTGCGGATAAGCTGGAGCGGGCGTGCATCAAGACAGTGGAGGATGGCAGGATGACCAAGAGCCTCTCCCTGATCTCCACCTGCAGGAATCCGGTGATCTTAAACAGTCTGGAATTTATTCAGGCGATCCGCGCCACGTTTGACGCGCTGTAAAACCGGGCTGACATGCACAGCGTGCCGGCAGATATTGTATACACAATGGGAACGGTTCTCACTCCAAGAGCCGTTCCCAATTTTCATACAGTCCGGCCAGTTCACCGTCGTTTTGTTCTCGTTCCCTGCTCAGTTCCTGCAGTCTGGCCACGTCCGTGCAGACATCGGGGGAGGCCATGAGCGTGTCGATCTCGTCGTTTCGCTTTTCCAGCACTTCAATGCGCTCCTCGCACTTTTTTAGCTCGTTCTCCTTTTTGCGCTGTGCCGCCTGCTGTTCTTTCTGCGCTTTCCAGTCCTGTTTAGAGCTGTCGGCGCGCGCCGAACCGTGCTCCGGGCAGGCGGCTGCCGGGGCGGTATCGTCAGGCCGGGCGGAGCGTTCATCGCGCTTTTCCAGATAATATTCATAATTGCCCAGATAGTTTGTGAATGTCCGGTCTTTCAGCTCCAGGATGCGGTGGGCGGTCCTGTTGATGAAATAGCGGTCGTGGGAGACGTACAGAACCGTTCCCGTGTAGGCGTTCAGGGCGTCTTCCAGAATCTCCTTGGAGACGATGTCCAGGTGGTTTGTGGGCTCGTCCAGTATGAGAAAATTTGCCTCCGACAGCATCAGCTTTGCCAGGGATACGCGGCCGCGCTCCCCGCCGCTTAAGGCCTTAATCTGCTTAAATACGTCTTCGCCGGAGAACAGGAAAGCGGCGAGAACGTTTCTGATCTGTGTGTTCGTGAGGGTCGGATAGTCGTCGGAAATCTCCTCAAACAGGGTTTTGTCCATGTGCAGCACATGCTGTTCCTGATCGTAGTAGCCGATCGTCACATTGGCGCCCAGACGGATCAGGCCGGTGTCGGGCGGCATCAGGCCGTTGATCATTTTCAGGAGCGTGGTCTTTCCGGTGCCGTTGTCGCCGATGATTGCCACATGCTCGCCTTTTTTGAGATCAAAGTTAAGCTGCGCAAAGAGCGTGAGGGTACCGAACGATTTGGAGAGATCCTCCGCGTGCAGCACATCGTTTCCGCTCTCGTATCGGGGAGAGAGGTTTAAGCGCATGTCTGTCCGTATTTCGGAAGGTTTTTCAAGCCGTTCGATTTTTTCCAGTTTTTTCTCCCGGCTCTCTGCGCGGCGGATGGATTTTTCCCGGTTAAAGGATTTTAATTTTTCAATGACCTCCTCCTGATGCCGGATTTCCTGCTGCTGTTTCATATAGGCGTTGTACTGCGCCGCGCGGAGGATCTCCTTTTTGGCGGCGTAGTCGGTATAGCTGCCGGAAAAGACGGTGGCTTTCGCATTGTCCAGCTCGATGATTTTCGTCGCGATCTTATCTAGGAAATAGCGGTCGTGGGAGACGATGATCACCGCGCCCTTATAGTTGGAGAGATAGTTTTCCAGCCATGTGACGGAAGACATGTCCAGATGGTTCGTAGGCTCGTCCAGTATGATCAGATCGGGATTCTCAAGCAGCAGTCTGCCGAGGGCCACGCGGGTCTTCTGGCCGCCGGAGAGTGTGGAGACAGGTCTGTTGAATTCCGCTTCCGCAAAGCCGAGGCCTTTCAATACTCCCGTCAGTTCGCTTTTGTAGGCGTAGCCGTTGCGGGATTCAAAGGTGTGGGTGAGCGCGGCGTAAGTGTCCATCAGGTGTTCAAGCGTATCTCCCTCTGCGTTTTTCATCTGCAGCTCGACGGCGCGTATCCTGCGCTCCAGGTCGATGATATCCTGCTTGACGCTCAGCAGTTCGTCGTAGATGGTGTTGTCCCCGTCCACGGCGTCATGCTGGGAGAGATAGCCGATCGAGCTGTCGCGGGAGACGGTCACCGTGCCGCCGTCTGCGGGCAGTTCGCCCATGATGAGCCGAAGAAGCGTGGTCTTGCCCGCGCCGTTTACGCCGACGATGGCGGCTTTCTCGTGTTCCTCTATGTGAAAGGATACATTCCGGAGCACCGGGATGTCGTTAAAAGATTTATCGAGACTGCTGACGGAGAGTATCATACCAAATATGTCCTTTCTGCTCCCTTCGTCTGTACAGCCGAAGTCAGATTTTCGTGCGAACACGAATCTGCCTTGCGGCTTACAGACGCGTGAACCGGTAAAGATAGTTTATAATCACCGGGCGGGCCTGTCAACTTGTTTGACAGTTTTTTCACACAGTTGTATACTTGAACTATCACAGTTGCAGGGAGGACCGTGCGGTGGAAGACAGAGAGATTTCGCAAGCCGTTATCGGCCGTTTGCCGAGATATTTCCGTTATCTGGGCGAACTTAAGGATCAGGGGATCGAGCGCGTCTCGTCCCAGGAGTTGAGCGATATCATGCGGGTGACCGCATCTCAGATAAGACAGGATTTGAACAATTTTGGCGGTTTCGGACAGCAGGGGTACGGCTATAATGTCGTCTATCTCTACGATGAGATCGGTAAGATATTGGGACTGCACAAGGAGCACAATTTGATTATCGTCGGGGCCGGCCATCTGGGTCAGGCGCTGGTCAACTACATGAATTTTGAGCGCAGGGGATTTATTTTTCGTGGTATCTTTGATATCGATGAGAGAATCCAGGGGACGCAGATCCGCGGGATCACGGTGCGCCCGATGGAGGAGATGGAGGCGTTCGTGCGAGGGAACGACATTGACATCGCGGTGCTCACCATACCGAAGACCGGCGCCGTGGCGGTGGCGGAGAAACTGGTTTCCTGCGGTATCAAGGGCTTCTGGAATTTTGCGCATGTGGATCTGCATGTGCCGGACAATATTCAGGTGGAGAACGTCCATCTGTCGGACAGTCTGATGAAGCTGTCCTACAATATACTGTCGCACGCTTAGAGAAAACCGCGCTGCTTGCATGAGCCGCGGGGATGGCCGCGCAGCCATGAGATGAAAGGTAACAAGGGTATGGCGAAAACGGAGGAAGAATTTAAGGAGGCGCTGGTCGGCAAGAAAGTTCCGATTCTCACGCTGGACAATAAGTGGCACCGGCTTTTTACGCAGAGTGAGTACAGTGCCCAGATCAAGCGTATGGAGAGCGAGTTGAACGCGCTCTTAAAGCGTCAGGGCAAGGTCAACGAGGAGAATAAGGAGATAAAAAAGCTCAAGAAAAAGCTGATGGACGATATCGTGCTGGCCGCGGACGAACTTGTCAGAGACCCCGACAATAAGAAGCTGGTGAAGCGGCAGGAGGAGTGCAAGCGGCTTCTTGAGGAATGCAATGAGAAGCTGGACGCCTGCGAGGAGGAGATGGTGGAGCTGCCGCGGCAGATCAGCCAGGTCAACAACAGGCTGATGATCGCGACGATGGAAGTCTGTTACCGGCGTCTGCAGAAAAACACGGCGGAGCTTCGGGAGATCGATGACTGGATCGGCAATATCCGAAGAGAATTAAAGAAGAAGATCATCCGCAAGCAGGAGAAAGAAGCGATGAACCATCAGCTCTACTCCTACATGCACGATATTTTCGGGGCGGATGTTCTGGAACTCTTTGACATGCAGTACAATCCGGAGGAGAGATACAGGCAGAGTCAGGAGGCAAAAGCGGCAAAGGCGGCTTCCGGGAAAGCGGAGGCAGGCAGCGTGAAACAGGCGGTGCGGACGGACGCGGAGGGCAGCGCGGATGCGGGCGCTGCGGAATATAGGAATGAAAACGGCGAAGATGCGTTGAAATCGTGAGATTTTGGCGCTTCTTTGCGGATGGGACAGACAGGAGGAAGATACGGGTGAAGCAGTATGTGGTGACGGCTTCAGAGATGCAGCGCTATGATGCCAATACGACGGAGAACTATCATGTGCCGTCCCTGCTTCTGATGGAGCGGGCGGCTCTGGCGACGGCGGAGGAAATCCTGCGCGTACATGGGGATGAGCCGCACAGGGCGCTGATCGTGGCAGGCTGCGGCAATAACGGCGGAGACGGGCTGGCTGTCGGCAGACTGCTGATGCTGCGGGGCTGGCAGGTGGATTGTGTGCTGCCCGGCAGTGCGCAAAAGTGCAGCGCGCAGACATCGGCGCAGCTCGACATCCTGCGCGCCTACGGCGTACGAATCGATAGCACAATCGGGGAAATTGAATATGATGTAATAGTAGACGCTCTGTTTGGCGTGGGACTGTCGCGGAATGTGGAGGGAATCTACGCGGAGGTCATAGGGCGGATTAACGGAAGCGCCGCCTATGTGTGCAGCGTGGATATTCCCTCCGGCATCGACGCGGATACGGGCGCGGTGATGGGCTGTGCCGTACGCGCGGATCTGACCGTGACCTATGGCTTTCGCAAGCTGGGGCAGCTGCTGTATCCGGGAGCGTCGTACACGGGAAGACTTGTGTGCCGTGACATCGGGATTGACGAGCGCAGTTTTTGCGGCGTGCCGCCTTTCTGGTATACCCGGACCGGCGCGGACGGCGGACTGCTCCCGGACCGCAGGCCGGACGGCAACAAGGGCACTTTCGGAAAGGCTTTGGTCATCGCCGGCTGCGGCCGGATCGCGGGCGCGGCGATGATGGCGGCAAAGAGCGTGCTGCGCGCGGGCGCCGGCATGGTGAAAGCGGTCACCGACGTGCAAAACAGAGAAGCGATACAGCAGTTCGTGCCGGAGGCGATGCTTCTGACTTATGAGGAGAGAGGGGCGGCGGACAATATTATTTTGGCCGAGGCGTGGTCCCTGTTTAGGGAGGAGCTTAAGGAGGCCGGGGCGTGGGCGGACTGTATCCTGATCGGCCCGGGGCTTGGACGCGGCGAGACCGCGTATGAACTGCTCGCTTTTTGCATCCGGGAGAGCGGGCTGCCGCTGGTGATCGATGCGGACGGCTTGAATCTGCTGGCCGGTGACGAGAGGCTTGTCGAGGAGCTTAAGGAGAGCGGCAGGCGCGGGCGGACAATTATCTTAACGCCGCATCTTCAGGAATTTGCAAGGCTGTACGGCTGCACGACGGCGGAGGCGGGAACGCATCTGACGGAGTATCCGCGCCTGCTTGGAGAGAGGCTGCAGTGTGTGGTTGTGTGCAAGGATGCGCGCACGGTGGTGACGGAGCATGACCACAGAGAGGGATATCTGCACACGGCGGGCAACGCTGGCATGGCGACGGCAGGGGCCGGGGATGTGCTGGCCGGTATCATCACCGGACTTCTGGCGCAGGGCCTGCCGGGCATGGATGCCGCGGCGGCAGGGGTATATCTCCACGGCGTCGCGGGCGATATGGCGGCGTCACGCAGAACACAGACCGCCATGACGGCGACGGACATCATCGACTGTATCGGTGACGCGGCGGCGTATATAAGCGGCGGGACAAAGGAGAAGCGATGAGAGAGGATTACCAGAGAGTTTGGGCGCAGGTAGACCTGGATGCCGTCCTGTATAATATGGAGAGCATGCACCGCAATCTCACCCCCGGCACGAAGATGATCGGCGTGATCAAGACCGACGGATATGGGCACGGCGCGGTGCAGATCGGACGTGAACTCGAAAAGCTTGACTATGTGGCAGGCTATGCGGTGGCCACGGCGGAGGAGGCGTTTATCCTGCGCCATGCGGGGCTGCGCAAGCCGATACTGATACTGGGCTACACCTTTCCCTACTGTTATGAGGAACTGATTCGGCAGGAGATACGGCCCGCCGTGTTCAGGGAAGATACGATAGAGGAACTCTCGGCGTGCGCGAAGCGGGTCGGAAAGCCGGCGAAAGTGCATGTGAAAGTGGATACGGGCATGACCAGAGTAGGGATCAGGCCGGACGACGACGGTTTTCGGTTTGTGGAGATGGCGCTGCGGACCGAGGGGATAGAGATCGAGGGCATGTTCACCCACTTCGCGCGGGCGGACGAGGCGGATAAGACGTCGGCCAGAGAGCAGCTTGGACGCATACGGGATTTCATGGAGCGCGTCGAGAGTAAGCTGCATTATTCTATACCGGTGAAGCACTGCTCCAACAGCGCCGGCATCGTGGAACTGCCGGAGGCGAACATGGACGCCGTGCGGGCGGGGATCACGCTGTATGGCCTGTGGCCATCGGAACAGGTGGCACGGAACATCGTGGATCTGCGGCCGGTATTGTCCTTAAAGAGCCATATCGTGTATGTCAAAGAGGTGGAGGCCGGTGTGCCGGTCAGCTACGGCGGCACCTACGTCACGCCTGAGCGGATGCGCGTGGCGACGGTTCCTGTGGGGTACGGCGACGGCTATCCTCGCGGCCTGTCAAACAAAGGATATGTGCTGATCCGCGGCCGGAGGGCTCCCATCCTCGGACGTGTGTGCATGGACCAGTTCATGGTCAGCGTGCAGGAGATACCGGAGGCCGCGGAGGGGGACGAAGTGACGTTGATCGGCGCGGACGGCGTAGAGCGGATCACGATGGAGGAGCTGGGAGAGCTGTCCGGCAGATTCAACTATGAGCTGGCCTGCGGCCTGGGCAGAAGAATCCCCAGAGTCTATGTGAAGAACGGGCAGATTGCGGCGACGAAAGATTACTACGGCGATTACCGCTAGGACAGAAAATCAATTATCATGTATACCCTTAGAGAAACCGGCAATACTATGGATGCAAATATTCGTATAAGGAAGTGTGTGATAATGAGACGAGGAGACATCTACTACGCGGACTTAAGACCGGTGATCGGTTCCGAACAGGGCGGCATCAGGCCGGTGCTGATCATACAGAACGACGTCGGCAACAGGCACAGCCCGACGGTGATCTGCGCTGCGATCACCTCCAAGATGAATAAAGCAAAGCTGCCGACGCACATTGAGCTGAGCGCCGGCAAGTATGACATGGTCAAGGACTCGGTCATTCTGCTGGAGCAGCTTCGTACAATCGACAAGAAACGTCTGAAAGACAGGGTCTGTCATTTGGATCAGGATATTATGCAGGTTGTCAATAACGGGTTGATGGTCAGTCTTGAGTTAAATACATAAGACAAGACGGGCTGAAATTTGACACGTGTCCCATTCCTTGCTATATTTATAGAAATGGGAATGTGCCGATCCGGTATCGGACAGAAAGAAGGACTCAAAAGATATGGATGATGGCGTCGCGGGCAGTATGATATGCTTTGTCATTCTACTGCTCCTTAAAATGTTGTTTAACGGTTTCGACTCCGCTTTTCGTGAGATGAAAGGTGCGGAGCTGGAGGAGGCAGACGGGGAGGAGACGGCGGATGCCGGCGCGAAGCAGAGGCGTCTCCGCTACCTGACAGAGCATCAGACGCAGTATACGGGAGCGGTTCAGTTTGGCGCCGTGGCGGTGGATCTGCTGTTCGGCGCCGTGTATCTGTACCGGCTGAACAGCCGTATCGGCTACGCGGCCTATCGGGCGGCGGTGCGGGAAATTGCAAGCCCGGTGAGCTGGCACATCAATGTGCTGGCGATACTGGCGGCTGTCGCCGCCACGCTGCTTCTTTTGTACATAATCGTGACATTCGGCATATCGATACCGAGAAAAGCCGCCTCGCGCAATCCGGAAAGGTGGCTGGCCCTTTTTCATGCGCCGGTCTATTATTATGTGCGGCTTGCGGCGCCTCTGGCGGCTCTCATATCGATGACGGCGAACGGCATTCTGCGTCTCTTTGGCATCCGTGTCTCCAAGGACACGTCTGATGTGACGGAGGAAGAGATCCTGTCCATGGTGAACGTGGGGCACGAACAGGGCATCATCCACGCCAACGAGGCGGAGATGATCACCAACATCTTTGAGTTCGGCGACAAGGAAGCCAAGGACATCATGATCAACCGCAATAACATGGTGGGCATCGAGTGCACCATGACGCTGCAGGAGGCAGCCGCTTTTATCGCGGATGAGCACAACAGCCGGTTCCCGGTCTATGACGGAACCATCGATCATATCGTTGGCATCCTGCATCTGAAAGACGTCATGCGCATGCAGATGAACGAGAAGATGAGAAATAAGCCCATCGGCAAGATCAAGGGGCTGCTCATGGAGCCGCGGTTCATCACGGAGAAGCGCAAACTGAATGATCTGTTCCGCGTGATGCAGACGGAGAAGATTCAGATGGTTATCGTGATCGACGAGTACGGGCAGACGGCGGGGCTGGTGGCGCTTGAGGATATCCTGGAGGAGATCGTCGGCAACATAGAGGACGAGTACGACGAGGAGGAGAGCTACATCAGCGAGAGCGGTTCGGACAGTTATGTGATTCAGGGCATGATGCCGCTTGAAGAACTGGCGGATCAGCTCGGCATCAGCTTTGAGGAGGAGCCTTTCGATACGGTGAACGGTTTCGTGATCTCGCGTCTGGAGCATATCCCTGAGGAGGGCGAGGATTTTGAGTTTGAGTACGGCGGGTATGTCTTCCGCATCATGGAAGTCAGGGACCGCATGATTCAGACCGTGACGGCGAGGAAAAAGGCGAAAGAGCCGGAGGGCGGGGAACACTAGGCACATTTACAGGAAAGGATAAAGGAGAGAAAACAAAATGTCAGGACATTCCAAATTTGCGAACATTAAGCATAAGAAAGAGAAAAACGACGCCGCTAAGGGTAAGATTTTCACGATCATCGGGCGCGAGATCGCGGTGGCGGTCAAGGAAGGCGGCCCGGATCCCGCGAACAACTTCAAGCTGGCCCAGGTCATCGCCAAGGCCAAGGCAAACAATATGCCGAACGATACGATTGAGAGAGGCATCAAGAAAGCGGCGGGCGAGGGCAGCGGTGTCAACTACAAGTATGTCACCTATGAGGGGTACGGCCCGAACGGCATCGCGGTCATCGTGGACGCGCTGACGGACAACCAGAACAGGACGGCGGCCAATGTGCGCAACGCTTTCACCAAGGGGCAGGGCAATGTGGGGACACCCGGCTGCGTCTCTTTCCTGTTTGACAAGAAAGGCCTGATCGTCATCGACAAGGAAGAGTGCGATATGGAAGCGGATGATCTGATGATGCTGGCTCTCGACGCCGGGGCGGAGGATTTCGCCGACGAGGAGGAGGGCTATGAGATCTACACGGATCCCGATCAGTGGGGCGAGGTGGACGCTGCCCTCAAAGAGGCGGGAATCACCGCTCTCTCCTCGGAAGTGACGATGATCCCCCAGACCTGGGTGGAACTCACCGACGAGACGGCGGTCAAGAATATGCAGAAGATTCTCGATCTGCTGGACGAGGACGACGACGTGCAGGCGGTTTACCACAACTGGGACGAATAGACGCAAACGCCATGAGGGCGTGCTGCGGTTTGCGGGCAGAGAAAGGAAGCGGGAATGATGAGCAGACAGTACAAAAAAGAGACGATGTGCATTCAGTCGGGCTGGAAGCCGAAAAACGGGGAGCCGCGCGTGCTGCCGATTTATCAGAGCACTACGTTCAAATATGAGTCCTCGGAGTTTATGGGACGGCTGTTCGACCTGGAGGAGAGCGGTTATTTCTACAGCAGGCTGCAGAATCCGACCAACGACTGTGTGGCGGCCAAGATCTGTGATCTGGAGGGCGGTGTGGCGGCCATGCTGACCTCGTCCGGGCAGGCGGCGACGCACTACGCCGTATTCAATATCTGTGAGGCGGGCGACCATGTGGTGCTGTCCTCCACGGTGTACGGCGGCACGTTCAACCTGATCACCTGCACGATGAAGAAGATGGGGATCGACTGTACCATCGTGGATCCGGATGCGCCCACGGAGGAGCTTAACAGGGCGTTTCGGCCCAACACGAAGTGCGTCTTCGCGGAGACGATTGCCAACCCGGCGTTAGTCGTGCTGGACATCGAGAAATTTGCGAAAGCGGCGCACGGCCATCAGGTGCCGCTCATCATCGACAATACTTTCGCGACGCCGATCAACTGCAATCCTTTTAAGTGGGGCGCGGATATTGTGACGCACTCCACGACGAAATATATGGACGGTCATGCGGTGTCTCTGGGAGGCTGTATCGTGGACTCCGGCAATTTCGACTGGAGCGCTTACCCGGACAAGTTCCCGGGACTGTGTACGCCCGACGAGTCCTATCACGGTATCGTCTATACGGAGAAGTTTGGTAAAGCCGCCTACATTACCAAGGCGACAAGCCAGCTGATGAGAGATCTCGGCTCCATGCAGGCGCCGCAGAATGCGTTTCTTTTGAATATCGGTCTGGAGACGCTTGCCCTGCGCGTGGAGAGGCACTGTTATAATGCGCAGAAAGTGGCGGAGTATCTGGAGGCGCACGACAAGGTTGCCTGGGTGAATTATCCCGGCTTAAAGAGCAGCAAATACTATGCACTTGCACAGAAGTATATGCCGAACGGCACCTGCGGCGTGATCTCTTTCGGCCTGAAAGGCGGCAGGGAGGCGTCCGCGAAGATGATGGACTATCTGGAACTGGCGGCTATCGTGACGCATGTGGCCGACGCGAGGACGAGCGTGCTGCACCCGGCCAGCCACACGCACAGGCAGATGAACGAGGAACAGCTCAAGGAAGCGGGCGTTGCGCCTGAGATGATCAGGCTCTCCGTTGGCATTGAGCACGTGGATGATATCATCGCGGATCTGGAGCAGGCGCTTTCCCGGATCTGAGCCGGAAGGACGACGGAAGATGACTTACCGAACGACAAAGCTCAGCTATATATTGTGGCTTATCTATGCCCTCGTGTGCATTGTGCTGCTCGCGCTCGGCGGCAATCTCTGGCTGGAGAGGCTGACGGGCCTGTCCGGTTTTGCGAACGCCGGCCTGTTTGTCGTCTCTGCGATGGGCGCCCTGCTTCTGTCGGTGGCGCTGTACCTGCTCCTTGCGCGCTGTGCGGCGTGGTGTGTGAGACGTTTTACCTGGAAAAAGGGTGCTGTGGCTGCCGTGGAATGTCTCGCGTTTCTGCTTGTCATGGCAGGGGCGCTTCTGGTGCGGATCATGTGTCTGAACGCCGTGTCGGGGGCGGCTGTCCGCGTCGGGGATGCCGCTGTTTTTTATGGGAAAAGCGGGGACTATTTTGCACGGGCAATTGTGACGGCGAACGGCGGCGCGATGACGGATTACAGTGCGGGCGGTCTGTATGCCGCGCTTCTCACCGTGACGTGTTCTTTCCTGGGCAACAGGGCAGTATCGGCGGTCTTTCTGCAGATTGTACTGCAGATGGCAGGGCTGCTTTTGCTCTACGCCGCCACGAGAAAACTGGCGGGTCGGCTTCCGGCGTGGATTGCGGCCGGCTGCCTGGCTCTGTCGCCGGCCTGTCTGCGGATGTTAGTCTGCCTCGGGCCGGAGTGGCTGTTTTTTGATCTGTATTTGCTGGGATTGTATCTGACGGGCAGCTTTGCCGGAAGTTACTGTGAGAATCGTATGCCAAAGCCCGCGGCGCTGCTTGGCGCCGTGGCGGTCGGCGCGCTGATCGGCGTTCTGGCCTGTCTGGAACTGACGGCCCTCTCCCTGCTGCTCGTTGTCCTGTTTATCCTGTTTGCGCAAAAAAGCCGGCGGGATGAGGCGGAGGCGTATCGCAGTACACCGGGAATGAGTGTTGCGGTTATCCTGACGGCCGTGCTGGCCTGCGCGGCGGCCTGGTGCGGCGGGAGTATGCTGTGCGCATTCGTGTCGAGAGGGAAGTTCGGCGGCCTGTCCGCACTGGGGCAGCAGATTGAGGACAGACTGACGGCATGTTATGAGAACAGTTATCTCATTGCCCTGCAGGAACCCTATGCGGCGGATCGGTATCTGGCAGGCCTGCTTGTCATGGCCGCTCTGTTTCTCGTCTATGCGGTTGTCAGAAACGGCAGTCTGCGGAATGATACGCTCTGGGTCCTCATGACGCTGCTGATGGCGCCGACGCCGCTTGCGGTGTGCGGAGAATACGGTTTTGGCATACTGTCCCTGTATCTCTGGGCGGTACTGGCCGGTCTGGGACTGCAGAACAGTCTCTTCGGAGGCAGCAGACAGGTGATGAAGACGATGATCGAACAGATTAACGGGGATGCGGAGAGAGCGGAGACGGCAGAGGCGCCGGCGCCGGGGACAGAGGAGGACGTGTCGAAGACGGAAAACGGCGGAAACAGCGCGCCAAAGACGGCCTATATCGAGAATCCGCTGCCGCTTCCGAAGAAGCATGTGAAGCGCGATATGGAGTATCAGTATGACGTGCCGGAACAGGATATGAGATATGACATAGAGATTGCGCCGGACGACGATTTTGATATACAGTGACCGGGCTGTGTGCTTTTGATGTATAAATACGGCGGGATCACGCACACTAAGGGAGAACCACGATGTGGTTCTCCTTTTTACGCGAGCGAGATTCTATTTCTATTTTACTGTTGACGGGGAAATGATGGGAGGTCACATGGGAGCGAAAAAAAACGATAAGAGCGGCGGAGGAAAAGACAGGGAGAACACCAATGAGGAGAGACGGGAGGAGAAAGAGAAGCAGCACGACAGGGAGAAGCATCAGGATGAGAGAATCGGCGAGGTCGGTCAGATCACACTGGACGAGAATGCCTCCCACCATAAGATTCATCTGCTCTCGATCATCGGCGAGATCGAGGGACACGACAATTTAAGCAGCACTTCCAAGACGACCAAGTACGAACATGTGCTGCCTCAGCTGGCGGCGATAGAGGACAGCGAAGAGATCGACGGCGTTCTGATTCTGCTCAATACGATGGGCGGGGATGTGGAGGCGGGGCTGGCGATTGCGGAGATGATCGCCTCCTTGAGCAAGCCGACCGTCTCCCTCGTGCTCGGCGGAAGCCATTCCATCGGCGTCCCTATCGCCGTCAGCACAGACTATTCCTATATTGTGCCGACGGGAACGATGGTCATTCATCCGGTGCGTTTGAACGGCATGGTGATCGGCGTGCAGCAGACTTTTGATTATTTCAGGCAGATACAGGATCGGATTACCGGCTTTGTGTGCACGCACTGCAGGATTTCCAAGTCCCGGCTGGAGGAACTGATGATGGAGACAGGCATGCTGACCAAGGATGTGGGGACTATCCTGGTCGGAAGCGAGGCGGTGGAGGAGGGGATCATCTGTCAGGTGGGCGGCATCAGTGATGCGGTGGCAAAACTCCACGATATGGTAGATAAAAAAACGGCGGACACAAAATAAGGGATGACAAGCGAAAACGAAAATGCTATACTATAAAGAGCATGTTATCAGGTGAAGTATGCTCAGGAGGCATTGGCAAATGGCATCAGGACAGGGGAGAGGCCGCGCTTCATCCGGACGGAGTACGGCGTCTTCGGGCAAAAGTTCCAACAGAGGCAGGCGGACACAGACAGGACGAAAGAAAAAGGCAGTGCAGGCGGAGCCTATGGACGTGGCGATCCGCAATGAGATTCTGCTCATCGCATTCCTGGCGCTCGCCATCATTCTGTTTCTCTGTAATTTTGGCATCGTCGGCAGTATCGGCGACGCGGTCAGCAGCGTGATGTTCGGCATTTTCGGCCTTATGGCGTACGTCGCGCCGATTTTTCTCTTTCTGGCGGTCGCTTTTGGCATGTCCAATACGGGGAACAGCATCGCGGTCAGGAAGCTGATCGCGGGTCTGGTTCTGTTTTTGTTAATCAGCATGGTTTGCGAGTTGTTTGCCGTAAATCCCGTGCAGACGGACGGCTGGCAGCCGGGGGAGATCTATGCGCGCTGCAGCGGGGCACACAGCGGCGGCGGCATCATTGCGGGTTCGCTGGTCTGCCTGTCCTGCCGTTTCCTCGGCATGGTGGGTACGGTGCTGCTCATTCTGGTGCTTGGCATCATCTGTGCGGTGATCGTCACGGAGAGATCGTTTATCGGCGGCGTGAAGAGACACGGTAAACGCATGTACGAGCGGTCCGTGGAGGACGCGGCTTACCGCAGGGAGCGCGCCGAAGAGAGGCGGGCGGCGCAGGCGGAGAGACGTGGGCGTGAGGAGGAGAAACGCAGGCGGAAAGAAGAAGAGATCGAGAACGAGAAGATCCTGCGCATGGACAGGAAAGTGAGCGGCGTTATGCTGGATCCTGCCCTTGACCACGAAAAAGAGAGCGGCAGAGAGGACACGGAGAGGACGCGGGACGATCTTCACGAGATTATGCTGAACGAAGATACGGAGAATGCGGAGGAGGATGCGCGCAGACAGACGGATGCGGATACTTCTCCTTACATAGAGAATGCCCCGGACTCCATGCACGGGATACGTATACACGGAGCGGTCGATGAGGAAGAGGACGATGACGGGGAAGAGACTCTTTTGCCGCATGACATAAGACCGGCAATGCGGACGGAGAACAAGAACAGCACGGCTGCGCATGAGGGAAGCGGCGCGGCGGGCACTGTGGAGAGCGCGTCTGCCGCACAGGATGCGGAAATATCCGGGCCGCGCCAGCCGTCGCCCAGACCGTACAGGTTTCCGCCGCTTAGCCTGCTGGCGAAAGGAAACGGCAGGAAGACGGGAGACTCCGCGAGAGAACTGAAAGAGACGGCGGAACGCCTGCGTCAGACGCTGGATACTTTCGGCGTCAGGGTGACGGTCACCGATATCAGCCAGGGGCCTTCCGTCACACGCTATGAGCTGCAGCCGGAGCTGGGGGTCAAGGTCAGCAAGATCGTAGGGCTTGCCGACGACATCAAGCTGAATCTGGCGGCCACGGATATCCGTATCGAGGCGCCGATCCCCGGCAAGGCCGCGGTCGGCATCGAGGTGCCGAACAAGGAGAACAGTGCCGTGGCGTTCCGTGATCTGGTGGAATCGCCGGAGTTTCGGAATTTCCCGTCGAATCTCGCCTTTGCGGTGGGCAAGGATATCGCCGGCAAGATCGTGGTGGCGGACATCGCCAGGATGCCGCACATGCTTATCGCCGGCGCGACCGGGTCCGGCAAGTCTGTCTGCATCAATACGATCATCATGGGAATCCTCTACAAGGCAAAGCCGGAGGACGTGAAGATGATCATGGTCGATCCCAAGGTGGTGGAGCTGAGTGTCTACAACGGTATACCGCACCTGCTGATCCCCGTGGTGACGGATCCGAAGAAAGCCGCGGCTGCTCTGCACTGGGGTGTCGCGGAGATGACAGAGCGCTATAAGAAGTTTGCGGATTTCAATGTCCGCGATCTGGCAGGATATAACAAAAAGGTTGATAGTATGCGCGAGGCGGGAGATCCCGATGCGCCGCCGAAGCTGCCGCAGATCCTGATTATCGTGGACGAGCTGGCGGATCTGATGATGGTGTCGCCGGGGGAGGTGGAAGAGTCCATCTGTCGTCTGGCACAGCTGGCGAGAGCCTGCGGTATCCACCTGATTATCGCAACGCAGCGCCCCTCCGTGGATGTCATCACAGGGCTGATCAAGGCGAATATGCCCAGCCGTGTGGCTTTTGCCGTATCCAGCGGCGTGGATTCCCGCACGATTCTCGATATGGTGGGCGCGGAGAAACTGCTCGGCAAAGGCGATATGCTCTTCTACCCGCAGGGCTATCCGAAGCCGGCGCGCATACAGGGAGCGTTCGTCTCGGATAAGGAAGTGGCTGATGTGGTCGATTTCCTGAAAAACCAGGCGATCGGCAATGTCTATGACGATGCGGTGGAGAGCCAGATTAAGAGTATGGGAAGCGGGCAGAGCGCCGCGGGCGCCTCGTCCGGCGAGAGCGGATCGGAGTATGACCAGTATTTTGCGGAGGCGGGCCGGTTCATCATCGAGAAAGACAAGGCGTCTATCGGTATGCTGCAGCGCATGTTCAAGATCGGCTTCAACCGGGCTGCACGTATCATGGACCAGCTGTGTGAGGCCGGCGTCGTGGGCGAGGAGGAGGGCACGAAGCCGCGGAAGATCCTGATGACGCCGGAGGAGTTTGAGCGCTTTGTCGAGGAGACGCAGTAAGAAAGGAAGGACAGTACTTTGAAGACAGATATAGAGATTGCGCAGGAAGCGGTACTGGAGAATATCACGGATGTGGCCGGTCGGATCGGGATCGGCCCGGACGATCTGGAACTGTACGGCAGATATAAAGCCAAAATATCGGATGAGTACATAGAGAGCATACAGGACCGGCCGGACGGGAAACTGATTCTGGTGACGGCGATCAATCCCACGCCGGCCGGCGAGGGCAAGACGACCACCAGCGTCGGGCTGGGACAGGCTTTCGGCAGACTCGGCAAAAAGGCGGTCATCGCTCTCAGGGAGCCATCCCTCGGCCCGTGCTTTGGCATCAAGGGCGGCGCGGCGGGCGGCGGGTACGCCCAGGTGGTGCCGATGGAGGATCTGAACCTGCACTTTACGGGGGATTTCCATGCCATCACTTCGGCCAATAACCTGCTGGCGGCGCTTCTGGACAACCATATTCAGCAGGGGAACGAACTGCACATCGACCCCAGGCAGGTGGTGTGGAAGAGATGTCTGGATATGAACGACAGGGCGCTCAGAAACGTCGTCATCGGTCTGGGCGGCAGGACGGACGGCGTTGTGCGGGAGGATCACTTCGTCATCACTGTGGCCTCCGAGATTATGGCCATCCTCTGCCTCGCCACGGACATGCGGGATTTGAAAGAGAGGCTCGGAAAGATCATTGTCGCCTACAATGACGAGGGAGCGCCGGTGACGGCGGCGGACTTAAAGGCGGTGGGTTCCATGGCCGCACTCCTCAAAGACGCCATGAAGCCGAATCTGATCCAGACGCTGGAGCACACGCCGGCCCTGGTGCACGGCGGGCCTTTTGCGAATATCGCCCACGGATGCAACTCCATACGGGCCACGAAAGCGGCGCTCAAGATGGCGGACTATGTCATCACGGAGGCAGGCTTCGGCGCAGATCTGGGCGCGGAAAAATTCTTTGACATCAAGTGCCGCAAGGCAGGCTTAAAACCGGATGCGGTGGTTCTGGTAGCCACCGTCAGGGCACTGAAATACAATGGCGGCGTGCCAAAGACGGAGCTTTCGGCAGAGAACATGGAGGCGCTGCAGGCGGGCATCGTGAATCTGGAGAAGCATATTGAGAATCTGCACAAGTACGGCGTGCCGGTCGTCGTCACCCTGAATTCTTTTGTGACGGACACGGCGGCGGAGATTGCCTATGTGCGGCAGTTCTGTGAGGACAGGGGCTGCGAGTTCGCGCTCTCCGAGGTGTGGGAAAAAGGCGGAGAAGGCGGCGTCATGCTGGCGCGGAAAGTGCTGGAGACGCTGGAGAAGAAAGAGAGCCATTTCCGTCTGCTCTACGGGGACGACATGCCGTTAAAGGAGAAGATTCACACGATTGCCTCCGAGATCTACGGCGCGGGCGGCGTATCCTACACGGCGGCGGCCGAAAAGCAGCTTAAGAAGCTGGAGGAGATGGGTTTTGGCAGCCTGCCGGTCTGCATGGCGAAGACGCAGTATTCGCTCTCGGACGATCCCGCGCTTCTGGGGCGGCCCGTGGGCTTTATGATGAATGTGAGAGAAGTCTATGTGTCTGCCGGCGCCGGGTTTGTGGTGGCGCTGACAGGGACGGTTATGACCATGCCGGGGCTGCCGAAAAAGCCCGCGGCTTACGGGATCGATGTGAATGAGGACGGCGTGATCACCGGGCTCTTTTAGCACGGCGGTGACGGCAGAGACGGAAGGAGGAGAGCATTATGCCACAGATCATAGACGGCAAGGCGATTTCGGCACAGATCAAAGATGAGGTGCGGGCAAAGGTACAGGAGTTAAAGGCTGCGGGTGTGTCTGTCTGCCTGGCCGTGATTCAGGTGGGCAGCGATCCGGCATCAAGCGTGTATGTCGGCAATAAGAAAAAAGCGTGTGCCTATGTCGGGATAGAGTCCCTGGCCTATGAACTGCCGGAGGAGACGACACAGGAGGAACTTTTGCGCCTGATCGGAGAACTGAACGGCAGAGCGGATGTGAACGGGATTCTGGTGCAGCTGCCGCTGCCGAAAGAGATTGACGAGAATGCGGTGATTCGGGCCATCGATCCAAAGAAAGATGTGGACGGTTTCCATCCCCAGAGCGTCGGCGCGCTCTGCATCGGACAGCCGGGTTTTGTCTCCTGCACGCCGGCTGGCGTTATCCAGCTGCTCAAGCGCTCCGGCATTGAGATCGCGGGCAGGGAGTGCGTCGTGATCGGCAGGAGCAATATCGTCGGGAAACCGATGTCTCTGCTTCTGCTGCGCGAGAACGGGACGGTGACGGTCGCGCACTCAAAGACCGTAAATCTGCAGGAAGTGACGAGGCGGGCGGATATCCTGATTGTCGCCGTCGGCAGGCCGAAAATGATTACGAGAGAGTATGTGAAAGAGGGGGCGGTCGTTATCGACGTCGGCGTCCACAGAAACGAGAACAATAAGCTGTGCGGCGACGTGGATTATGACGACGTAGCGCCCGTATGCAGCGCCATCACTCCCGTGCCGGGCGGCGTGGGGCCGATGACGATCGCCATGCTTATGCACAACTGTGTGGAAGCCGCAGACGCAAGATAAGCGGAGAGCAAACAGCGACAGAGAGGGAGCTTAGTATGAAGTGCCCACATTGCGGTAACGAGTTGGAGGAGGGTCATCTGATCTGTGAAAAGTGCGGAGAGGAGATCCGCATTGTTCCCGACTTTGAACCGGAGATCGAAAACAGGATAACGGAAACCTTATCTACGCTTGCGGCAATGCAGGAGGGGGACGGCACGGATCAGACGCGGCAGGCGGATGAGGAGAATGAAGAGAAAGAGGAGAAGCCGGACGGCGGGCTGGAGGAGGACAGGAAAGTCTGGGCCGCCGTGAGTTTCGTCGTGGTTCTCGCGGTGGCGCTGATTGCGTACGGCGTGTATGCCTATCACATTCGGACGGTGGACTATCGGATCGACAAGGCGAGGGAGTATGCGGCCGAGGAGGATTATGCGGAGGCCATCGCCTGTCTGGAAGATGCTTACGGGGACTATCCCGATGTGTCGCAGCTGCTTTTTCTGGAAGCGGATTACTATTACCTGCAGCAGGATCATGTGTCGGCGGTCAGCGTGCTCTCACGCGTCATAGAGCGGGGAGACTTTCCTTATGAAGATCTGGAGGAGGCCTACGAGAAGATTATTACGATCTATGCCAACGACGGGATGTACGGAGAGATTGCCGAACTGCTGGAAAGCTGTCAGGAACCGGATATCGTCAATATGTTTCAGAGTTATCTGGCGCTCGCGCCGGAATTCAGCTATGTGGAGGGAAGCTATGCGGAAGTGATCCCCCTAAAGCTCAGTTCCAACACGGCGGGAACGATCTATTACACGATGGACGGCTCGAAACCTACCAGAGAGAGCCCGGTCTACACGGCGCCGCTTTTCTTAGAGTCCGGCGAGTACACGGTCAGCGCCTTTTTTGTGAACGATTACGGCATCGAGAGCGAGGTCGTCAGCAAGACCTACGTGATCAATCTGTCCGTGCCGAATCCGCCGGAGATCGCGCTCTACAGCGGCGAGTATTCGGAGCCCATGATGATTTCCGTGGAGGAGACGGAGGGCTGCAGGATCTTCTACACAACGGATGAGTCCGATCCCACTGCCGACAGTGTCCCGTACACGGGCCCGATCCCGATGCCGCTCGGCACGACGCTGTTCAAATTCGTCAATATCAGTAAAGACGGTATCTCCAGCGAGATTACGTCGCGGACCTATACGCTGAAACTTAAAGGCGCAATCGCGCCGACGCAGGCGGTGAATGCCCTGATCGCGAAGCTGGTGGAGACGGGCTATCTGGAGGATGCGGCGGGGCACAGCAAGCGGCAGAGCGGCGTGTTCAGCTATCGCTTCAGCTCTGTGCTGCGCATTGGTGAGAGCGGGGACTATTATACGATCAACGAGCATTACGACGACGGTACGGGGATCTTGAGCCGCACCGACAAGGTCTTCCTCGTCAATGTCTACACCGGCGAAGCGGCGCAGCTCGGCTATGATGAAAACGGTAATTTTGCGGCCAATATTCTGTAGCGCGGTACGCGCTGCGAAAAAGTGGAAATTGACGGAAAACGGTTGCAAAAAGAAAAGAGTTCCGATATCATTAACTAGGTGTGTACGATTACGGGAAGATCGGGAAAGTGTGTATACACAGATACGGACGACTAGGGATGTCAGTTTAGGAGGATAAACAGTCATGTACAAGATAGGGAAAGCCGAAGAACTTGCGACGAACATTTATCTGATGGTTGTCGAGGCGCCGAGGGTTGCCAAATCCTGTCAGCCAGGGCAGTTTGTGATTGTCAGGACGGACGAGGACGGAGAGCGCATCCCGCTGACCATCTGCGATTATGACAGGGAAAAGGGTACGGTAACCATCGTCGTGCAGGTGGTCGGCGCGGCGACTAAGATGATGAGCCGTCTGCAGGCGGGGGACAGTTTCCACGATTTCGCCGGGCCTTTGGGCCGCCCGTCAGATTTTGTGAGCGAAGATATGGAGAGCCTGAAAAAGAAGCGGATCCTTTTCGTGGCGGGAGGACTCGGCACAGCGCCCGTCTATCCGCAGGTCAAGTGGCTGCATGAGCGCGGGATTGCCGCGGATGTGATCATCGGCGCGAAGACGAAAGAACTTCTCATCATGGAGGAAGAGATGAAAGCGGTGGCCGGCAATCTCTATGTGACTACCGACGATGGCTCTTATGGCAGGAGCGGTATGGTGACGAAAGTGATCGACGACCTGATCACCGAGGAGGGTAAAAGTTACGATGTGTGCGTCGCCATCGGCCCGATGATTATGATGAAGTTCGTATGCCTGACCACAAAAAAGTATGATCTGCCGACAGTCGTCAGCATGAATCCGATTATGGTGGACGGTACAGGCATGTGCGGCGCCTGCCGCCTGACGGTGGACGGCGAGGTGAAATTCGCCTGTGTGGACGGTCCGGAGTTCGACGGACACAAGGTGGATTTTGACCAGGCGATGAAGCGCCAGCAGATCTATAAGACGAGAGAGGGCAGAGACTTCCTGAAAGCGCAGGAGGGGGACACCCATCACGGCGGCTGCGGAAATTGTGGAGGGAATGACTAATGCAAACAGATGTATTGAAAAAAGTGCCTGTCCGCGAGCAGGATGCGAAAGTGCGCGCGGCGAATTTTGAGGAAGTGTGCCTGGGGTACAATAAAGAGGAAGCCATGTGCGAGGCGGGACGCTGCATCAACTGCAAGAATGCGCAGTGCGTCAAGGGCTGCCCCGTGGCGATCAATATTCCGGGATTCATCGAGAAAGTAAAGGAAGGCGATATAGAGGCGGCCTATCAGATTATCAGCGAATCCTCCGCGCTTCCGGCGGTCTGCGGACGCGTCTGCCCGCAGGAGAGCCAGTGTGAGGGCAAGTGCATCCGCGGCATCAAGGGCGAGCCGATCTCCATCGGCAAGCTGGAGCGGTTCGTGGCCGACTGGGCCGGGGAGAACGGCATCAGGCCCGAGGGCGCGAAAGAGAAGAAAGGAAAGAAAGTTGCGGTGATCGGTTCCGGTCCTTCCGGCCTGACCTGCGCGGGCGATCTGGCCAGGATGGGCTATGACGTGACGATCTTCGAGGCGCTGCACGAGCCGGGCGGCGTGCTGGTGTACGGCATTCCCGAGTTCCGCCTGCCAAAGAAAGACGTGGTGGCGAAAGAGATCGAGAACGTGAAATCACTGGGCGTCAGGATCGAGACTAATGTGGTGATCGGCAAGTCTGTGACGATAGACGAGCTTTTGACGGAGGAGGGTTTCTCGGCGGTGTTCATCGGCTCCGGCGCGGGACTCCCGAAGTTCATGGGCATCCCCGGCGAGCAGGCCAACGGCGTCTTCTCCGCCAATGAATATCTGACGAGAAGCAACCTGATGAAAGCTTTTGATGAGAACGCCAACACGCCCATCATGCGCGGCAGGAAAGTCGCCGTGGTCGGCGGCGGCAACGTGGCGATGGACGCCGCGAGAACGGCGCTTCGTCTCGGCGCGGAGGTGCATATCGTGTACCGCAGGAGCGAGGAGGAACTCCCCGCCCGTGTGGAGGAGGTGCACCACGCGAAAGAGGAAGGCATCATCTTCGATCTGCTGACAAATCCCACGGAGATTCTGGAGGATGAAAACGGCTGGGTCTGCGGGATGAAATGTGTGCGGATGGAACTGGGCGAGCCGGACGCTTCCGGCAGGAGACGGCCGGTTGTGATCGAGGGCTCCGAGTTCACCATGGAGGTGGACACGGTGATCATGTCTCTCGGCACCTCGCCGAATCCGCTGATCTCCTCCACCACGGATGGGCTGGAAGTGAACAAATATCACTGTATCGTAGCGGATGAGGAGTTCGGCAGGACGACGAAAGAGGGCGTCTACGCCGGCGGTGATGCGGTGACCGGCGCGGCCACCGTGATTCTGGCGATGGGGGCCGGCAAGGCGGCTGCGAGAGGCATTGATGAGTACCTGTCCAGGCAGGAATAAACGCGTGCACGGCAGGCAGTGCGCGCCGGTAGAAGAGTCTGTCAGTTTGGCGGGCTCTTCTTACTTCCTAAGAGGCGGATATAGAAAATCTTAAGAATTTGCACAGCGGTTTGTTAAGAAATCTGGATTATGATCAAGAAGAAAGGGGATGAAGCGTATGGTTCATCACATTGTTTTATGGAATCTGAAAACGGAACTGACGCAGACGGAAAAGGCGGAGGCTGCGGCGCGCATCAAGAGAGAGCTGGAGGCGGTGGCCGGGCAGGTTCCCGGCGTCGTTTCCCTAAGGGTGGAGACGGAGGCGCTGGCATCTAGCAACAGGGATATCGGTCTGATTTCTGTATTTGAGAGCGGGGAGGCGCTGCAGGCCTATCAGGTATCCCCGGCGCACAAGGCTGCCGCCGCCTATATCGGCAGCGTTACGGAGAACAGAACGTGTCTGGACTATGAGACAGAATGAGGGCAGAATTATGAATCTGATGGAGAGAAATCACAATACGGACGAAGACGATGATCAGAGAGAATGGCAGGAAGAGGAAGAGAAAGAGGAGCAGAAGGAGCGCGAAAAGAAAAGCGGCGGACTGCTGCAGAGCCCCTTTATGACGACAGTGCTTCTTGGCGCGATTGTCGTGCTTCTGCTCTGCGTGATTGTGCTTCTTGTGCTGTTGTCGGCAAAGAACCGTTCGCAGCAGGCGGATGCGCAGATGGATCCACAGCAGAGCATCACGGATTATGCGAGAGAGCAGCAGAAGAACGATTATGTCCCCGAGGCGGGAGAGAGCGTTATAGTCGTGCCGCAGGAGATGACAGAGGAGCAGCCCGGTGCTGAGGAGGAAGAGGAGGAAGAAGAACCTCTGGAGCCTGTGGCTGAGGACAGCGATAAGTCGGCGGTGGTGGTCGATGTGGAGGACGAGAATGATGTCTCCTACACGAAAGAGTATATTCTGAATGAGGCGCTGCCTTACTTCGCAGACAATAACCAGCCCGCCATCTGGGATCTGGCGCATCTGCGGCGCTATGTCAAGCTGTCCGAGGGACTGAAAGAGACAGGAAACTATTACTATACGGGCGATCTGAACGGCAGCGGACAGCCTGACGGCAAAGGACTCGCCATCTACGAGGACAACAGTTATTACTATGGGGATTGGGAGAACGGCACGAGGAGCGGGACGGGCACATGGTTCCGGTTCTATATCAGCGAGAAGAGCAAAAGAAATGCCATGGGCAAATACATGGCGCACAGCTATTCCGGGGCATGGGCCAATGATCTGCCGAACGGGGAGGGCGCAGAGCATTACGATGTGGACACTTCCAGACTGCGGGCAGATGAACGCCTGATCCAGAATGTTGTCGGCAGCTTTGTGGACGGTATGTATGACGGCGAACTGTACGGCTATACCGTGAACGGTATCGGCAACATCGAGGAGTGGGACGGGATTGCCAATAGAGGGGAATTTGAACTGTGGCGGGATATGAGTGCCATCGGCGAGTGTTCCGTGTGGCGCAGCAAGACGGATCATACACTCTGCCTTGACATTGACAAGTCCGAAAACAGGAATCAGGGTATCGAGGAACTGTGGAAAAAGGAGTGAAGCATGGATACGAGGATCGCGTTGATCGGCATTATTGTGGAGAGGCCTGAGAGCGTGGAGCGGCTCAATATGCTGCTGCATGAGTACGGGCGGTATATCATCGGCAGGATGGGTATCCCCTACCGCAGGCGGGATATCAATATCATCAGTGTGGCGATCGACGCGCCGCAGGATGTCATCAACGCGCTGTCCGGCAAGATCGGCAAGCTGGACGGAATCAGCGCCAAGACTGTCTACTCCAATATCAGAGGCGAACAACAGGAGAGTGTTGCAATTCGTACAGAATCATTATAAAATAAAGCTGTGTTTTACCTTTTTGCCATTTTTTACCGATTGTGATAAAAGGAGTGCGACGAACATGCCTTGGTGTCCTGTGTGTAAGAACGAGTATAGGGAAGGAATAGAGTTCTGTGCAGATTGTCATACCGCGCTGGTAGACGAGCTTAAGGAGGAACCGCCAGCGGAATCTGTGACGCCAGCGGCATTCGCGGATATCATATCCGAAGAAGAGCAGGATGAGACAGAGGAGGAAGAGCGGTCTGAAGCGGCCCGCTCTCCCTATCATACCTATCGGGACAGCGCCATGCAGGCGGAGGACAACCGCACTTCCGCATATATGCTGTTCTTTGTGGGCATTCTCGGATTTATTCTGGATATTCTCGTGTTTATGAATATCATTCCGCTTTTTCACGGCGCGGATACGCCCCGCTATTTCGTGTGCGGCGTCATGGGAGCGATGTTTATTCTGTTCGTTGTGTTTGGCGTTGTGTCCATGCGCAATTCCAAAATCCTGCAGATACAGGCCCGGTCGGAGGATACCCTCTTGTCGGAGCTTAAGAAATGGTGCCTTGCCAATCTGAGCGCGGAGCAGATCGACGAGGGTCTCTCGCTGGAGGGGATGCCGGAAGAACAGAAATATTTTCGCCGCGCCGATAAGATGAAAGAACTGATCAACAATAAATTCCTGAATCTGGATCAGGGGCTTTTGGAGCATTTTGTGGACGAATATTATCAGGAGCTGTTCGAGGAGAAATGAAGATAACGGTGATTGCGGTCGGCAGGATCAAGGAGCGTTTCCTGAGGGACGCGGCTGCGGAGTACGAGAAGCGGCTTGGCAGATACTGCAGTCTTAAGATCATTCAGGTGGAGGACGAGAGGACGCCGGACCGTGCGGGTACGGCTTTGGACGAAGCGGTCAGGGCAAAAGAAGCGGAGCGGATTCTGCGGCACGTCAGGGCGGACGCTTATGTGGCGGCGCTGGATATGCGGGGCAGAGAGTTTACCTCCGAGGAGTTCGCGGAGCAGATCGGACAGCTTGCGACGCAGGGGACAAGCCATATCCAGTTTGTGATCGGCGGCTCTCTGGGGCTGCATGAAGAGGTGCGTAAGAAAGCTGACCTGACGGTCAGCTTTTCTAAAATGACGTTTCCGCACCAGCTGATGCGGGTCATCCTGTTAGAGCAGATCTATCGGGCATACCGCATCCTGAACGGAGAGCCTTATCACAAGTGATGGCCTGTCACGGGAAACAGGACTGGAACAGAGCCGGAAAACGGAGGTCTGCGGACATGAGAATGTATGATCTGATTGTCAAAAAGCGAAACGGCGGCGTCTTAAGCACTGCGGAGATAGACGACATGATCCGTGCGTACACGGCGGGACAGATTCCGGATTACCAGATGTCGGCTATGATGATGGCGATCTATTTCCGCGGCATGAGCCCGGAGGAGACGGTGGCGCTCACCATGGCCATGGCCCACAGCGGGGATATGATGGATTTGAGCGGGATTGCGGGCATTAAAGTGGACAAACATTCCACCGGCGGCGTGGGTGATAAGACATCCATTGCGCTCACACCGATGGTTGCCGCGTGCGGCGTAAAGATCGCCAAGATGAGCGGCAGAGGGCTGGGGCACACCGGCGGCACCATCGACAAGCTGGAGAGCTTTCCGGGCTTCACGACGGGGATAGATGCCGAACGCTTTGTCAGGCAGGTCAATGAGATCGGCGTCTCGATCATGGGGCAGACGGCTGACATCGCGCCGGCGGATAAGAAGCTGTACGCCCTGCGCGACGTGACTGCCACGGTGGACAATATGTCGCTGATCGCCAGTTCCATCATGAGCAAGAAACTGGCTTCCGGCGCGGACGCCATCGTGCTGGATGTCAAGACAGGCAGCGGCGCGTTCATGAAGACGGAGGAGGATTCTTTCGCGCTGGCAAGAGAGATGGTGACGTTAGGCAATATGGCAGGGAAAAAGACCATAGCCGTCGTGTCGGATATGGATCAGCCGCTGGGGCGCGCGGTGGGCAACGCGCTGGAAGTGCGGGAGGCCGTGGATACTCTGCGGGGCGAGGGCCCGGAGGATTTCGCCGGGCTGTGCCGGACGCTGGGCACATATATGCTGATCGCGGGCGGCGCCGCGGACAGCGAACAGGAGGCCGCAGGGAAACTGCAGGCAGTCGTAGAGGACGGCAGCGCGCTCCGCAAGCTGGCGGAGTTTGTTGAGGCGCAGGGCGGCGATCCTAAGGCGGTCTATGACACTTCGCTTCTGCCGCAGGCCGGGATTGTCGAGGAGATCGGCTCCGTCCAGGAAGGCTATGTGACGAAGATTGACTGCGATGAGATCGGCATCTGCTCCCTGCTTCTGGGAGGCGGCAGAGAGACAAAAGAGAGCGCGGTCGATCTTTCGGTAGGGCTCGTGCTGCACAAGAAAGTGGGGGATCATGTCCGGACGGGCGAGCCGCTTGCGACTGTCTACGCCAACGACAGGGCGAAGCTTGAGGCGGCGCGGGCGAGATTCCTCAAGGCTTATCATCTGGGAGACAGTCCCGCTTCTTCCGGACCGCTGATTCGGGGTATCGTGCGGGAATGAGGCTTCGCGGGCGGAGGGCTGCGAGAATCGAGGCATGAATCCTGACGGGCCGTCATATAGTAAACTATGAGAAGAAATGCGAAAAGACCGGCCCTGTCAGCCTTATCCGCCTCCAAGGAAATGATTGTAGATTCGCTCAAGCTCCCGAAAGACACGATGCTGGGAGCGGCGATCGTGACACTCACCGGCAACAGGGAGGCTTTTATCCAGAATTACAAGGGGATTCTGGAATACACCGCGGAATCGATCGTGCTGCAGGGGAAGAACTGCAGGATTTGTTTTGAGGGCAGGCGGCTCTCCATAGATTATTATACCAATGAAGACATGAAAATAAGCGGCAGCATAGACACTGTGCGCTATGTTTGACGGAGAGGGAAGAATGCTTCATTGGATTCAATACATCAGGGGCTATGTGACGATCAGGGTGTGGGGATACTCCACGGAGCGTCTGCTCAACCTGTGCGGCAATCACGATATCCTCGTGTGGGATATCGTAAACCGCGGGGATTATGCCACAATGAATATCAGTGTGAAAGGATTTTTCGCGCTGAAGCCGCTCTTAAAGAAGACGGGGACGAGGGCAGCTGTCCTGAAAAAATACGGACTGCCTTTTTTTGTGTCCAAAATGCGGCACCGCAAAATCTTCGTGGCGGGTTTTTTGTGCTGTATGCTGTTCTGGATCCTGATGTCCGGGTATCTGTGGAACATTGAGATCGACGGCAATTATACACTTACCGAGGACGTGCTCTTAGATGATCTGGCCCGGCTGGGCGTCCATGTGCCTATGAAAAAAAGCCGGCTGCAGCTGGAAATGTTGGAGGAGGCCCTCAGGGAGGATTACAGCGTTATCACCTGGACATCCGTACAGATCAGAGGGACGACGCTGCTCGTCCATATCAGGGAAAATGAAATGCCAAATTATGACCGGACGGACCGGCGGGAAGAGACGGCGGGCAGGGATCTGGCCGCGGACAAGGCGGGCATGGTGTCCTATATCATCACGAGGAGCGGTGTGCCGCAGGTGGCGCTGGGTGACACAGTGGCTGTGGGAGACATTCTCGTGAGCGGCGCGGTGCCGGTCTACAACGAGGACGCTACGGTGCGGAAATACCGGTATGTCGAAGCCGATGCGGACATCAAACTCAGATACACGGAATCGTGCAGCGTCAAACGGGATATCCTGTATGAGGAGAAGCGCTATTCCGGCAGACAGAAGAAGATGATTACCCTCGGCATTAACGACAGAGAGTGGAATCTGAGGTGGGGAAAGATTGCGTATGACGACTATGATGTCAGCGGCGAGAAGAAGCAGGTCCGGCTGTTGGACCGCCTGTATCTGCCCCTGTATTACGGCACCAGGACGGTTCGGGAATATGAGATGGTGCGGCAGCGGCACACGGAAGCGGAGATGAATGCCGCCATGCAGGAGGAGTGGGACAAAATAATCTCAACTTTAGAGGAAAAAGGGGTACAAATTATCGGAAAAAATGTTACAATAGAAAAGAATGAGACAAATTGGGCTCTGACTGCGCACATGCAGCTGGAGGCGGCGGCAGTGCGGCTTGTGCCGACGGCGACGGCTCCAGCCGCGGGAGAACCCGGTGCGGAATCATCGAAAGAGGAGGATGCTGCGCGGCAGGAATAGCAGCGGATGTATGGGAGAGTATACGGTCAGTATCGATGTGCCGCTGGAGCACATGCGGAATCTGTTTGGCAGCCATGACGCCCATATCAGGAAGATAGAGGAAGACTTTCGGGTGACAATCATCGACCGTGACGGCGCGGTGAGGATCAGCGGCGACAGGGAGGATGTCGGGAAAGCATCCCATGTGATGCGGGAGTTGATCGCTCTGTCGGAGCGGGGGCGCGAGCTGGAGGAACAGAATGTCAACTATGCCATAGAGATGGAGAGTGAGAGCGACAGTGACGTTCTTCTGGAGATTGACGACGACTGTATCTGTCATACGGTGAACGGCAAGCCGATCAAGCCGAAAACACTCGGCCAGAAGCGGTATGTGGACGCGATCAGGGATCACATGATTGTCTTCGGCATCGGGCCGGCGGGAACAGGCAAGACGTATCTGGCGATGGCGATGGCGATCACCGCTTTCAAGAACAATGAGGTCGGCAGGATCATCCTGACCAGACCGGCGATTGAGGCAGGGGAGAAACTGGGCTTTCTGCCCGGCGACCTGCAGAGCAAGGTAGATCCTTATCTTCGCCCGCTCTATGATGCGCTCTATCAGATTATGGGCGCGGAGAGCTTCACGAGAAATATGGAAAAGGGCCTGATTGAAGTTGCGCCCCTGGCCTATATGAGAGGGCGGACGCTGGATAATGCCTACATTATCCTGGATGAGGCGCAGAACACGACGCCGGCACAGATGAAGATGTTTCTGACCCGTATCGGTTTCGGGTCAAAAGTCATCGTGACGGGAGACGCTTCCCAGAAAGATCTGGCGCCGGACGCGAAGTCCGGGCTGGATATCGCGCAGAGAGTCCTCTCCAAAATAGACGGCATCGCTTTCTGTAACCTGAGCAGCAGGGATGTCGTGCGGCATCCTCTCGTGCAGAAGATCGTCAGGGCTTATGACGATTACGAGGCGGGTGAGAAGAGACGCGGCGAACGAAAAGAAAAAAGCAGGAATCATAATCGTGGAAAACAATAAACAACAGACGATCAAGAGAATAGCGATCTTCGGACTCATGTTTGTGCTGGCGGGTCTGGCCGCAGTCCTGGGCGCGCTGCTCCATGGAAGAGAGACGGAACTGCTGCTGCGTGATGTGGTCATGGTTCTCGCCGGTACGGGCATTGTGATCTTTGCGTTCACGCTGGAGGAGTTCAATGCGCGTTTTATCTATCGCAACGACGGCAAATATGCGCGGTTTGCGCTGATGTATCTGGGCGGACTCATCGCCGCGGTGCTGCTGCCGTATCTGCCGGTGACAGGCTGGCCGTTTCTGGTGATCTTTGTGCTGCTTGGCGTGTTCAGCGACGGGCTGACCGGTCTGGCGGCGGGGAGCGTCTGCCTGCTTTTGTCCGTCAGCCTTGCCGGGGCTTCGTTTTCGGTTTTCTGGCTGTATTTTATCAGCGGCATGGCCGGCATCCTGGTGTTCAGTACGCTGAACGAAGAGTTCAAAGTAGGGATTCCGATGTTTCTCTCTCTGATGATACTCACCCTGTGCCTGACGGCGAACGTGATTCTGCTTTCGGGAGAGAGGCTGTCCGCGGCGCAGTTTATGATTCCGGCTGTCAATCTGATTGTGAGCTGTATCCTGCTGTTGGTCAGCCTGAAGCTGTTCAGCACGGCGGTGATCCACAGGAACCGCGAGAAGTACATGGAGATCAATGATCCGGAGTTCCCGCTTCTCGTGCAGCTCAAGGATAAGTCCAAGGCTGAATATTATCACGCGATCCATACGGCGTACTTAAGCGATCGGATTGCCAGGAGACTCGGCCTGGATGACGCGGCGGCGAAAGCCTGCGCCTATTATCAGCGGATCGGTGTTCTGCGGGGAGAGAATACCTGGGAGAATGTGGAGGCAATCTGCGGGGAGTATCATTTCCCGCCGAATACCAGGAAGATTTTGAAAGAGTTTGTGGACGAGTCGGAGAAGATTGTCTCGCGTGAGACGGTAGTGGTGCTGTTTGCCGACTGTATTGTCTCCTCCATCAGCTATCTTTTTGAGAAAGATCCCAAGGCGGAGCTGGACTATACGCAGCTGATCGAGACGGTTTTCCGCAAGAAGCTGGAAACGGACGAGCTGTGGGGCAGCGAGATTTCCCTGGCACAGATCCGGGAAATGAAAAAGATTTTTATGGAGGAGAAACTCTACTATGCCTTCTTCCTACGCAGAGAATGAGACACAGACGGAATTTGCCTTTGATATACAGAGCGTTCTGGAGCAGATCATGGAGGCTGTCATGGAGGCGGAGAACTGTCCCTATGAGACGTCGGTCAATCTGCTTGTGACGGACAATGAAGGGATTCGGGCATACAACAGAGAGTACCGTGGCATAGACAGGGAGACGGATGTGCTGTCTTTTCCCAATATTGCGTTTGCGCGGGCGGGGGATTTCTCGCCGGTGGAGGCGTGCGAGGCGGACTATTTTGACCCGGACAGCGGAGAACTGCTTCTGGGAGATATCATTCTCTCGGCGGATCGCGTCCTGTCCCAGGCGAGGGAGTACGGGCACAGCACACTGCGCGAGTTCGCTTTTCTGACCGCGCACAGCATGTTTCACCTGTGCGGGTACGACCACATGAATGATACAGAGGCTGCCGTCATGGAGAATAAGCAGGAGCGGATTCTGACGAAACTGGGGATCACCAGGGAGGCGCAGCCGCAGACCGCCGGCAAAGCGGCAGAATGATAAAGGGTATGGGATTGTTATTATGAGATTACGAAAGAGAGAGAGAACGGGAAGCGGCGTTTCCGGGCGGACGATCAGAAATTCGCTTGCGCAGTCTGCGGGGGCGATAGCTTACGCGATCATACTGTGTATGAGAATACCGCTGTCTCGGGTGATCGGTGACGAAGGGGTAGGTCTGTTCGCGCCGGCGTTCGAGATTTTTTTTCTGGTCACGCTGCTTACCTCCTATGCCATGACGGGAGCGGTGACCGGCGTCGTCCGCTACCGGGTCAGGCGGGAACAGCATAAAAATGCAAAGCGGGCCTTTCGCGCGGCGTTTTTCATGAATCTGTCCGTGAGCGTGATCGCGGCAGTGCTTCTCTTTGTGTTCTCGCGCGCCGTCGCGGATATTCTTGTGCTGGAGAGGTACAGCCGCATGGCGATTGCGGTGGGAGCGGCGGCTGTGGTATTTTCGGCGTTTATCGGCACTTTCCGCGGCTGTTTCAACGGGTATGGACTCGGTATGCTGACGGTGCATTCGCAGTATATTGAGAGCATATCGATGGTTGTGGGTGTGCTGTTTCTGTCGGGGCTGTTCCATAGCTACGGCCTGAAAGTGGCGGCGCTGAAGCAGAATGAGGTTCTGGCCTGTGCGTACGGCGCTATGGGGGCCATGTTCGGGGTGATGCTCTCCCAGCTTGTCACGACCCTGCATCTGCTGTTAATGTATATGATCTATGCGGGCACTCTGCGCGGGAAACTGGGGTCGGACGGCAGTAAGCGGACGGAATCGCAGTCTTATCTGCAGAGAACGATTTTGGGAGGCAGCGTGCCGCTCGCCGTGGCCGCGATTCTGTCCAATCTGTTTCTGCTGATCGATCAGCGTATGTTCAATTACTGTATGAACAGGACGGAGATGGGCGAGGCGCGGACGGCTCTGTGGGGCAGCTTCTACGGGAAATATGAGGTCCTGATCGGCGCGGGGGCAGCGTTCTGTGTGCTCTGCGTGCAGAATATGCTCGGCAGGATCAGCGCGGCCTATGACAGGGAGGAGTACCGTGTCATGCGCGACAGGATCGCCAGAACGGTCCGCCGGCTGTGCATCATAGCGTTCCCGCTCGTGATCTGGCTGGCAGTGCTGGCGCAGGCGGCGGTCGGCTGTCTGTGCGGCGGCGGAAACGCTGAGGCAGTGTCCTGGCTGCATCAGGGAGCGGCGGTCATAGTCCTCTATGCTTTCTGTTATCTGTTTTCCCAGCTTATGTACCGGGTGCATATGGTCAGGGAACTTTTGCTTGCGGTGACTGTATCGCTGGCGGCGCATGTGCTTGCCGCCTATCTGCTGGTGCAGAAAGCCTATCTGGGCGCGGCAGGCGTGGTGTATGCGCAGCTTATTTTCTTCGGGATATACGCGGCGCTTACCGCTTTCTTCGCGGCCAGGAGCCTGAAGTACAGGCAGGAGTGGATAGGAAGCGTCGTCTTTCCTGCGGCAGCGGCGGCAGTCTCCGGCGTGGTGGCGGGGCTGGCCAATCGCCTGCTTATCGAACAGGTCGGCGGCGGTCTGACGATATTGATCGGTGTGGCGGCGGCTCTTTTCTTCTATATCACGTTCCTGATGATTTTCCGCGTGATCGGCGAGGCGGAGCTCTCCAGGATGCCACTCGGCTTTTTCTTCATCATGCTGGGGAAGAATATCGGCGTGCTGCGGTGAGCCAAAATGACAGAAGCGGAAAAGGAAGAGCGATAGGCTGCATAAAATAACGGAAATGACTGATACTGATTACAGAAGATCCTTTGGGAGAGGCTGTGGGAAGCATGAAACTTATCAGACGTATCAGTCTTTTTGTTATATTGGCCTGTGCCATGCTGGGGCTGGGCGGTTATGCGGCGCTGCGGGCGGAGCGCTTTTTCTATCCGAATCGGTATCAGGAGAGAGCTGTGCCGGAATATGCCGCGCGGCAGACGGGCGCGTATGAAGAGATGCCGGAGCAGGTGATCGAGGCGGCTGTGGAGAATATTCCCGTGGTGACCGCGGACACGGCGTATCTGGTGGAGGAGATTGACCTGACGGACGGGACGATTCAGGAGACGGAGGAGAGCGTCCCTGTCAAATATATCGGCCTGGACAGGGAGAGCCTGGTTGACGAACTGGCCGCCTATGACGCGAATCCGCCGCTCGCCGAGCTGGAGCGCGGCTTTGAGACGATTGAACTGACCGCCTTTTCCAGGGACAGGGTGGTTATCTGCAAATATTACAAGGCGCCTGCGGAGGAAGAACCCGGCTACTACCTCATGGTGGCGGATCATTTTATCGTGGTGTACAGGGCGGACAGGCAGACGCTCTATATGAACACGGATATCCTGCTGGAGGATCTGGACGACGCGCTGCAGGCGGAGATCATGCAGGGAAAGTATATGGCCTCCGAGGAGGATGTGTATCATTTTCTGGAGTCTTATTCCAGTTGAAATGCAGCTTATGGGGAAAAGTATGGACAGACGGATAGCGGTGATCGGCGGCGGCGCCGCGGGCATGACGGCCGCCATATGGGCGGCGCGCGCGGGCGCGCGGGTGACGGTCTACGAGAGAAACGACAGAGTGGGGAAGAAGATTCTCTCCACCGGCAGCGGAAAGTGCAATTTCTCCAATGAGAGGATGAGCGCGGCCTGTTATCACGGCGGCGGTACGGCCCTGATTGACGGCGTGTACGGCAGATTCGGCGTGCGGGAGACGAAAGATTTCTTCACGGAACTCGGCATGCGCATCAAAGACAGGGACGGTTATCTCTATCCCGCCAGCGGACAGGCTTCCACGGTGCTGGATGTCCTGCGCTATGAGATGGAACGTCTGGCGGTGGCCGTACATACGGGCGCGCAGGTGAAAGAGATTACAGCGGAGGCAGACGGCATCGCCGTGTCCGCGGACGGGCGGGACAGAGAGCGCTATGATGCCGTGATTCTTACCTGCGGCGGTGCGGCCGCGCCGGTTACGGGATCGGATGGACAGGGGTTTGTGCTGGCAAGGATGTTAGGCCACCGCATTGTCCCTACCGTGCCGGCGCTGACGGCGCTGCGGTGCAGTGAGGATTTCTGTAAGCGGGTGGCCGGCGTGCGCTGCGAGGCGCGGGTGACGCTGTACATAGACGGACAGGCCGTGTGCGCCGATGCGGGCGAGCTGCAGTGGACGGATTACGGCATATCCGGCATTCCGGTATTTCAGATCAGCAGGGAGGCGGCTTATGCCCTGCGGGACGGACATGAGGTGACGGCAGGCATCGATCTGCTGCCGGATATGACGGATGCGGAAGCGGAGCGGGAATTCTGGACGGCGAGACGGGCGCGCATGGCCGGGCAGACGGCGGAACAATTTGTGACCGGTCTGGTCAATAAGAAACTTGGGCTGCTTCTTCTGAAGTTGTCAGGCATCAGGGAGACGGCGCGCGTAGCGGATATTCCGGCCTCTGCTGGAAGAAAACTGGAAAGACTGTGCCGCTTCCTCACCGTGACGGTGCGGGGCACGAATCCTTATGCACAGGCACAGGTGTGCGCCGGCGGCGTAGACTGCGCGGAGGTGACGGAGACGCTGGAGTCGCGCCTCGTCCCGCATGTCTATTTTGCGGGTGAGATACTGGATATCGACGGCATCTGCGGCGGCTATAACCTGCAGTGGGCCTGGAGCAGCGGCGCTGTGGCGGGCCGTTCGGCCGCCGGGTGCAGGGAATGAAATCTGCTTTGGTGACGCACAGGCCGGGGGGATTAGCCTCTGCGCGGCCATAACATAGTGAGAAGCACGCGGAGCAGACAAAAAAGACAGAATGAGGAAATTCACATGGAAGTGATATTGAGAGATCTGACGAAGAAATTTCCCGGCAGGGACAGGAAAAGGCGCAGTGAGGTGACTGCGGTGAGCCATATGTCGCTTGCGATTCCGGACGGGCAGCTTCTCGCGCTGTTAGGTCCTTCCGGCTGCGGGAAGAGCACGGTGCTCAATCTGATCAGCGGGCTTTTGCAGCCGACGGAAGGGCGTATTCTGTTCGGGGAGGAGGACGTCACAAGTCAGCCGCCCGAAAAGCGTGGCATCGGTCTGGTCTTCCAGAATTATGCGCTCTACCCGCACCTGACCGTGAAGCAGAACATCCTGTTTCCGCTGGAAAATCTGAAAGGGAAAGACAGGCCGGGCCGGGATGAGATGCTGCAAAAAGCAAAAGAGGCGGCAGGGCTCGTGCAGATCGAGGAACTGATGGACAGGAAACCAGCGGAACTTTCGGGCGGACAGCAGCAGCGGGTGGCGATCGCCAGAGCTCTCGTCAAGAGGCCGAAAGTGCTTCTGCTGGACGAGCCTCTGTCCAATCTGGACGCCAGACTGCGCATCCAGACGAGAGAGGAGATCCGGCGGATCCAGCGGGAGACGAAGATCACCACCGTCTTCGTGACGCACGATCAGGAGGAGGCCATGAGTATTTCCGATCTGATTGTCGTGATGAAAGAGGGGATCGTGCAGCAGAGCGGCAGACCGCAGGAGGTCTACGACAGCCCGCAGAACCTCTTCGTCGCAAAGTTTCTCGGCACGCCGCCCATCAATGTGTTTGAAGCGCAGGTCAGAGATCATATGCTCTGCATCGGAGACGAGGCCGTGCTGCGGGTCGGCAATGTACCTGACGCGGCGGTGTATGCGGGCGTCAGGCCGGAGGGTTTTCTCCTGCGGGAGGCGGGGGCCTTTTCCTGCAGGCTGGAGAGAGTCGAGGTGACGGGGCGTGATATCAGCGCGGTGTGTGGGCATACGGCTTCCGTCAATGCTTCCGTCAGGGCGCTTGTCGGGACGCAGGGCGGGGAGGCTGACGGGCTGTCGGCCATGCCGGAGGGAAGCAGGGTGCGCTTCGACCTGCTTCCGCACAAGGTTTTTCTGTTCGACAGAGAGACGGAGGAACGAATCTCGTTTGAGGAGAACTGATGATGGATCGAAACAGTATCAAAGGCAGCCTGAAAGGCTGGCTCTATCTTTTGCCCGCCCTTCTTTTCCTGGGCGTGTTTATGGTGTATCCGCTGATCGACGTCTTTGTCTATTCCTTTGAGGAGGGTTACAATTCCGCATCCCAGACTTACTTCGGCGTGGGTACCTACAACTATGCCTATGTGCTGCGCGACCCGTACTTCCTGCAGGCGGTGAAGAATACGTTCCTGCTGGTGGTGATCACCGTGCCGCTCTCCACGGGAATCGCGCTCCTTATCTCCGTGGGCCTGCATTCCATCGGGCCGCTGCGCCGATTCCTGCAGACCGTGTACTTCCTGCCCTATGTGACGAACACGCTGGCGGTGGGGATGGTGTTCATGATCCTGTTCAAAAAGACGCCTTATTCGGACGGCTTCATCAATCTGCTGATCACATGGTTTGGCGGCAAGAGCGTGGATTTCATCGACGGGCCTTACTGGGCAAAGATGTCTGTGCTATGCCTCTACACGATCTGGGTGGTCATGCCTTTTAAGATTCTGATTCTGACCAGCGCGCTGGCCTCCGTCGATCCGGTCTATTACCGGGCGGCGCGGGTGGACGGCACGTCGAAGTTTCGGATGTTTGTAAAGATCACGCTGCCCATGATCTCCCCCATGATTTTTTATCTGGTCATCACGGGCTTCATCGGTGCATTCAAGGCTTACAGCGACGTGGTGGCGCTGTTTGGCACGAACTTAAACGCCGCGGGGATGAACACCATCGTCGGCTATGTGTATGACATGCTCTACGGCGACAGCGGCGGTTATCCGTCCTACGCCTCGGCGGCGGCGATTATTCTGTTTGCCATTGTATTTACGATCACCTGTATCAATCTGCTGGCGAGCGAACAAAAGACGCGGCGGTAGGACCTGGAAAGAAGGAAGCAGATGATGAAAAACGAAGCACGTGAGCAAAAAATAAAATGCAGCAATAAGGGGCACATGACCGTCTCGGGCGTCATGATCTACACGTTTCTGGGCTTCTGGGCGCTCATTGTGCTGTTTCCCTTTTACTGGATGATACTGACTTCGCTCAAGAGTTACAGCGCCTACAACGGAGAATATATCCCGAAGCTTTATACGCTCTCGCCCACGCTGCAGAATTATGCGGACGCATTTACGGCTGTGCCGCTTGGAAGATATCTGCTGAACACGCTGGTTTTTACGGTGCTCACGACGCTTATCATGCTGGCGGTGATCGTGCTCGCGGCGTTCGCTTTCGCGAGACTGGAGTTTCGGGGGAAGAACGCGGCTTTCGTCCTGTTTCTCTCTATGATGATGATTCCCAATGAACTGGTGGTCATCACGAATTTTATCACGATCACGAATCTTGATCTGCGCAACACGTTCGCGGGCTTGATTCTGCCGTCGGTCACATCCGTATTCTATCTCTATCTGCTGAAAGAAAACTTTGAACAGATACCGGACAACCTGTACTATGCGGCCAAGGTGGACGGCACGTCGGATCTGCGCTATCTGTTTCGGGTGATGATCCCGATCGCCAAACCGACGCTTGTCACCGTCACGATCCTAAAGGTGATCGAGTGCTGGAACTCTTATGTCTGGCCGAGGCTGATCACGGATGACGCGGATTATTTCCTCGTCTCCAACGGCATTCAGGAGATTCGGGAGAACGGCTTCGGGCGGGAGAACATCCCGGCCATGATGGCGGCGGTAGTGGTGATCTCCGTGCCGCTTATCGTTCTGTTTTTGATCTTCAGGGACAAGGTGATGGAGGGCGTATCCAGAGGAGGAACGAAAGGCTGATGAGGAAGCGGAGAGAAGTTTGGATCCGAAAAGGCGTCTGCATCGCCGCATTTCTGTCTGTCTGCCTGCTGTGTCTTACAGGCTGCCATGGACGGGAGGGGTATGCGCCCTATGAGATGCCGGAGGCTTTCGACGAGACGAGGGATTACGAGATTACTTTCTGGGCGAAGAATGACACGAACAAGACCCAGACGGCGATCTATGAGCAGGCCATCGCCGATTTTGAGGCACTGTACCCGAATATCACAGTGAATCTGCGGCTGTACACGGATTACGGGAAGATCTACAACGACGTGATCACCAATATTGCCACGGACACCACGCCCAATGTCTGCATTACCTATCCGGATCATATCGCCACTTATCTGACGGGCGCAAACAGCGTAGTCTGTCTGGATGAGCTGGCCGCCGACCAAGACTACGGCTTCGGCGGGGAGAAAGTAAAGTTCGACGGGCCGGCCTATGACGAGCTGGTTCCGGGTTTTCTCGACGAGTGCAGGATTGACGGCAGACTGTACGCGCTGCCTTATATGCGCTCCACGGAGGCCTGCTACGTCAACCGGACCTACGTGGAGAAATTGGGCTACACCCTGCCGGAGGTCCTGACCTGGGACTTTGTCTGGGAAGTCTCCGAGGCGGCCATGAAGCAGGACGCGGACGGTAATTATGCGATAAACGGCCAGAAAGTGATGATCCCGTTTATCTATAAGTCTACAGACAACATGATGATCCAGATGCTGAAGCAGAAAGACGCGGGGTATACCGATGCGGACGGACAGGTGCGCCTCTTCAACGACACCACGGCGTCCTGCCTGTCGGATATCGCCTTACACACCGCGACGGGCGCTTTCTCCACGTTCAAGATTTCCGGTTACCCGGCCAATTTCCTGAACGCGGGCCAGTGCATCTTCGCGGTGGATTCCACGGCAGGCGCGACCTGGATGGGGACGGACGCGCCGCTTCTCGACATCAGCGAGGACAAGCTGGTGCAGTTCGAGACGGCGGTCTGCCCTGTGCCGCAGTTTGATCCGGCACATCCGCGGATGATCTCGCAGGGGCCGTCGGTCTGCGTCTTTAACAAAAAAGACCCGCAGGAAGTCATGGCCTCCTGGCTGTTCGCGCAGTATCTTCTGACGAACGAGGTGCAGATCGCCTACGCGCAGACGGAAGGATATATACCCGTGACCGATAAGGCTCTGGATTCCGCGGCCTATCAGGAGTATCTGGCGGCGGGCGGACAGGATAATGAACTGCATTACGGTGTGAAAATCGAGGCGGCGAAGCTGCTGCTGGAGCATGTGGACGATACCTTTGTGACGCCCGTGTTTGCGGGCAGCGCGTCCCTGCGCGACGCGGCGGGGCAGCTCGTGGAGAATACCGTGAAAGCCGTCAGGAGAGGGCAGAGCGCCGAAAGTCTGGATATCGATGCCATGTACAGCGAGATCGCATCCCTGTACCGGCTGGACCAGCTCGGCGCGCAGAGAAGCGGTATGCCCGCGGACCGCGAAGAACTAGGCGAACTGCCGCGGACGTCGGTGGTTCTGCTGGCAGCGCTGGCGGCTGCGTGGGCGCTCATCCTCGTCTGCACGGCGGTGCGGGTCCTAAAAAGAAAGGGAAATCGCCCCTGATCTATTGATTTATCGAAAAATTCATGTATACTAATAGTGTTGTCTACGGACGACACGCGGATAAACTATACGGGGAAGATGACGAAAAGTCACTTCAGAACGGAGGAAACGATGAAAAAGTTGACGGCACTTCTGCTGGCAGGCGCTCTGGTCTTGGGCTGCGCCGGATGCGGAGCAGGCGGCGCGGACACGGATAAGAAGTCCGAGGGCGTCATGACTTACGAAGAATATGCGGCGGCGGATCTGGATTCCGAGGTCGTGATCGAGACCTATGTCCAGGCAAAGCAGGCTTGGTGGGAGGACAAGGCGACGGTCTACACGCAGGATAAGGACGGCGCGTACTTCCTGTATGATATGGCCTGCCCGGAGGAGGATTATGAAAAGCTGACGCCAGGCACGAAGATCAAGGTGACGGGTTATAAGTCGGAGTGGGAAGGCGAAGTTGAGATTATTGACGCCACGTTCGAGATCGAGGACGGCAATTACGTGGCGGAGCCGGAGGATGTGACGGCGCTTCTCGGCAAGGACGAGCTGATCGACCACCAGAATAAATTTGTCTCTTTCAAAGGCATGACCGTGGAGGCGGCCGGACAGGATGCGGACGGCAACGATGTCGCCTATCTGTACAGCTGGGACGGCTCGGGGCAGGACGGCGACGACCTGTACTTCAATGTCTCCCTCGACGGCAATACCTATACCTTTACGGTGGAGTCCTATCTGTGCGACAATACGACCGAGGTGTACAACGCGGTGAAAGCGTTAAATATCGGCGACAAGATCGATATGGAGGGTTTCCTGTACTGGTACGAGGGCGTGAATCCGCACATCACATCCGTGACGGCGGCGCAGTAGCAGTTCTTCGGTAAAACTACCTACAAACCAAAACATTCCTGCAGGATATGGCTGGCTTTTTCTGCACCGTGCATATTCAGATGATCCGCGTCCACAAAATCCGTATCGTCGAATGCACCTAAATCATTCATATCCAGGAACTCGACAGGCTCCAGCAGACTGTCTAACGCCCCATAGATATCTTTCCGAAATTCCGGGTTGATATGCTGATTATAAGCGGCAGAAAAAGGAAAGATTACAAATATGGGGCGTATTTTTTCTTCTGTAAGAAAGTGCACCAGTTCTCCCAGCAGCAGTCCGTTTTCCAGCCTTGATGTAAGGTATTTGGAGTGTCTGTTATGTTCTTCGGCTCTCTTGCGTGCAACGGACTCTCTTTCCTGTGCGGACATCTCCTGCCAGACATATCCGTCCAGAAATAATTTGCTGTTATGTTCACGGCTCAACAGAGGATTGTAATAAGATGCCCACTGTGTGAATGCATTTTGCGGCCATTCTTCGCAGAGACTTCTTATGACGCTGTCGGGATATTTTTCTCTGTCATAGTCAAGTGCCTGATATCTGTCATATTCTGCAGCGTATGGGAGAGGGAGATGGTGTGGTTCGTCAAACAGGGGTACATACACGCGGGGAATGAGCTGCCTGCCCCATGTTAGGCTGAGGGAGAGATCCTGATACAGAGTGTAGTAGCCGAGAGTGACGATACAGGTTTCGATTTTCAGCAGGCCTTCTTTTACCGCTTTGCGAATATGCTGATAATCGTAAAAAAGATCCTGGGAAGAAATCGAGAAATTAATAGGTCTATCTGTAAACACGCTCTCTATGATGCCGTTCATGGAATGGGAAGACCCCGTGATGATCGTTTTGGTCCCTTCCGTTCGATTCTTATGGTGCATGGCAGACAGATAGCAATAATCGTAGTTGTTCATACAATATCGATATGCGATATTCTGCAATTCCAAAAATTTTTTTTCGTACTCCGTATTTTCCATTATTTTTGTCTCCTGCGGTGTGTAAGAGTTATGAGAATCAGTGTTTTAGCGAAGTCCGCGTGTCAGCTTATATAACAGGCACAGCAAGACAGTGATCACCAGCAGCGCATATTGGAAAAATCGCTCCGCTTTGCCGGATCTGATCTCGGCCGGGATATTATTTTTTCGCGCCCAGATACAGAATGATTCAATATTTTTCAGGGATACATTCAACCGCAGACATCCGCAGATTTTTTTCCCGGAACGGTCGTAGATTGCCATGGAGCCTTCCGTATTTATGGTGACTTTTTGGATTTCAGAAGCCTGATAGCTCTTTTTGCCGATTTTGATTGTCCGGCCGTCAATCGATATCGATTTCCCCACACCGAAAGGCTGCAGATCCGCAGAGGCAATCAAGTCGTTAAATATGATATTGCCGGTGGTGCTATGGACATCGCCGCTAAGGATATTTATCATTTCCTGTATTTTGGAATATCGTACGGCCTCTGCCTGTGAAAGATCAAAAGATATCCGTCTGCGCATACTGCTCCTTTCGTTGTGAACGGTGAAGCTGGCTGAAATGTTATCAGCATGGCTGTTACCTAAAAATATAGCAGATTCTTTCAGAGCGTGCAAGCGGAGCGGCATTGAGCAGCACTTTCATTCCGGTTCTGAGCGCATTTTGCTGATTGACGGCGCGAGGTTCTTTGGCGCAGAGGAGGCCTCGAGGATAGCCTTTTGAGTGAAAATTCTGCGCCGGCGGAGAGTAAGATTTTATCGGGGAGCCCGGCTTGCGTTTTTTCGCTTGCAAGACTATAATATATCCGTAAAGAACGGAGCATTTATACAAGCTGCCAAATTGCAGGGAAAAGGAGTAATCGGAATGCGATCCAAAGTAAAATCTTTGATACAGACCTATACCGTGGAACTTGGGGTGACAGCTTATCTGCTGTACCTGATGATAATCGCTGTGCCTTCCGAGATATATGGCTGGGTAACTGTCTGGTATGCCATGGATTACCGCTATGGATTTGGATCAAGGATGATGCTCGGGAGTATCCTGCATATTTTCACGGGAGAATATCTGGGCACAGACGAAGCATATCATTTCGTTGTCGGTTCGCTGGTGGCTTTGTGCGTATTGCTGGCGCTGTTCTGCGGCATGATATACAGGAAAGCGGAATCAGCGGAAGAAAAAAATGTGAGGGGGGGGGTCTTGTTTTTGATCGCCCTCTATCTGGCATCGCCCGCGTCTCCGGCATACCTCTGGACTGCTGAAAATATGGGGCGGCTGGAAACATATTTATTTATCAGTACGCTGCTTTTGGTTTTTATTTATGTCAGGATAAAAAATACTTCTCTCAAATATATCCTGTTTATCCTCATTGGAAGCTTTGCCACTTCCGTACATCAGATCTATTTTTTCCTTTTTTTCCCGTCATTACTGGTTATGATGATACAGGATATATGGGAGACAGGATTTAGGAAACGCCAGATCATTTATTCAGTGGGGACAGCCTGCATAGTGGGAGCTGTTTTCCTATATATGCAGTTTAAATCAGGCGTTTATTTTGACAGCGCAAAGGATGTTTACGATGCAGTTTCAGGCACCACAGATCTGTATATCGACGAAGCGGCGATAGACATGGAATATTTTTGGACGATTAAGGATCATTTTGTGCAAAACCAGCTCCCTGAACTGCCACAGAGGATCCGCTTCGGGCTGATTACCGTGGCGCTGCTTTCACCGATGTGGGGGATTCATCTGATCATCTGGATCCGCGCCATGATATGCAATAAAGAGCAAAAGTATAAATATATCCTGATGCTTCTCACAAATGTGGCATATGTGCCGGTGTTTGCTTTGCTGACGGACTGGGGCAGGTGGTTCGCTGCGCTTTTTATTGTACAGTTCCTGAATACAATGGTATTGTACTACGCCGGAGACAGCGGCATCAAGGAAGGAATATCTTTTATGTTTGGAGAAAAATCCAGATGGTGCTGGGCGATATACCTGTTAATCCTCATCTATTTGAGCGGATTTGAAAAATTTGAGGGCATAAACATGCTGCAGCAGGTACAGGATTTCTTTTATGGCGTATATGATCTGAAAGTGGCACTGTTCGGACCGTAAAATGGAAAAATCTGAGAATTGTCGGCATGAATAGAAATACTGGCAGAACAGACTTTGCCCATTCTTGCGCTTCGTCCAGAGAAGTTTCCAATTCTTCTATAGAAAGAAGTTTTGGTGTCTTAAGCATAATAATATTCCCCTGATGTATATGCGGCAAGTTTGTCACCGGCATTGATAGACAGAAGCAAGAAAAAGATATACTATATTTATAGCAAATTGGAAGTATCGAAAGGGTGGATTGTATGGTAATGACCAATATAGAAATAAAAGTACCGGAAACGATTCGGCAGTATGTGTTAGATGAAACAACTGAGAAAGTCAGGAATGCGATCTTGCTTTATCCGAGTATAGCCAATGATACCATATCACATGGAAAAGCGGCGGAGCTTCTCGGATTGAGCAAGATGGAGTTGATACAGATTTATGGAGAACTGGGGATTCCGTATCTGGATATGTCAGATCAGGAATTTGAGGAAGAAGTCCGAACCGTAAAAAGGCTGGTGGGAAAATTATGATCGTAGTTTCAGACACTACGCCTATTTTGTCCCTGTTAAAGATCAATCGCATGGATCTTCTGCAAGCCCTGTATGGTAAAGTTCTGTTGCCGGAGTCAGTATATCATGAGCTGGTATCTAATCCAGCATTCTCAGACGAGGCAAAACAGGTCGCGGCATGTGCATTTCTGACGGTTGTAAGTGTGAAAAATAAATCTTCGGTCGAATTGCTCAGAAAGGTTTCCGGGCTTGATGCGGGAGCGGTGTGAATTCCTTGAAATTTGATCATCTTAAAAATGACAACTGGTTCTTTGAACATGGTATTTTATAGAAAAACATCTTTGCATAATCGGTCAAAAAAACACAATTTTTGCATTTGAGTGCAGATACTTGGTTTTTACGCCTGCCTGTGCTATTATAAGCACAACAGGAGGGCTGCGCTATGATAGAATCGCACAAATTGAAAAAAAGGGATCGTTATCTCAATAAGCTGATTGGCTTTCAAGATACTGAACCTGTAAAAGTCATCACCGGCATAAGGCGCTGCGGAAAATCAAGCCTTTTAAAGCTGATGGTCGCTCATTTGATTGAAACGGGCATACAGCCGGAGCAGATTGTTGAGATGAATTTTGAATCTAATGATTTTCGGAAAATGACTTCTGACGACGTCTACGCTTATGCAAAACAACAAGTCGTATCCGGAAAGCGCATGTATCTGTTTTTCGATGAAATCCAGAGGATCGACGCTTGGGAGGACGCAATCAATGCTTTGCGCGTGGATTTGGACTGTGATATCTATGCGACCGGTTCCAACGAGTACCTGCTTTCCTCGGAATATTCCACCTATCTTTCCGGCAGATGCGTGGAAATTAAAATGCTGCCGCTTTCGTTCAGTGAGTTTCTTTATTTTCATGATTTTGAGGTGAAAGAAGCCAAGAGCGCTCTTGGCGGTGTGCATAAACGGGTGTTTGATAAAAATGGCGAACAATATGAACTCAGGGAAGCTTTTGAAGCATTCATGCGTTTTGGCGGAATGCCGGGTATTGCCGACGTCGGACTTGATCAGGAAAAAGCACTTTCTCTTCTTGACGGTATCTATTCTACCGTTGTCGTTCGAGATATTCTGGAACGGGAAAAGCGGCGAGGGCAGAAGCGAATTACCGATCCTAGCCTGCTTCGCAAAATCATCATGTTCCTTGCGGACAGCATCGGTTCGAATGTTTCTATTGCATCCATAGGCAATACCTTAGTGAATGAAGGCATTCTTGAGGATGGAAAACGGAAAAGCGCGCCGAGCGCACATACGGTTCAGGCTTATGTCAACGCACTGCTTGAAAGCTATTTTTTCTATGAAATTAAACGCTTTGACGTCAAAGGAAAAGAATATCTCCGCACGCTCGGAAAGTATTATATTGTCGATATAGCTCTGAGAAACTATCTGTTGGGCTTCCGAAATCGTGACAGTGGTCATGCGATCGAAAATATCGTCTATTTTGAACTGCTCCGTAGAGGATACGATGTAGCGATCGGTAAGATTGACAACATGGAGGTGGACTTCATCGCAACTACCGCCGACGAGAGAAAATATATTCAAGTGACGGAATCCATGAACAGCGAGGACGTCAGAAAACGCGAGTTGGCTCCCTTGCAAAAAATACGCGACAACTATGAAAAGATCGTGCTGTCGCTTGAACCGGGGCTGGATAGCTCATACGAAGGAATCAAGTCTGAGAACCTAATTGAATGGTTGCTTGCAGACTGAAGATTAGTACTGTCGCCGATGCCCGCAGCACAGAAGACCGCCGCCACTACCGCAATAGTGACGGCGTCCACCTCAAAATGATTGAATTACACGGAAATATATATTATAATAGTTGAAACGAAAAAAAGATAATAGGAGGTGCTTATGAGTACGTTAGAATATACGATTTCAATGCTTGAAACAATGCCGGAAGATAAATTAAGAGAAGTTCAAAAATATATTCAATACCTCATTTTTAAGGATATGAGTGATACGCCTATGGAGTCATTTAATGAGGATGTTATTGTCAGGCAGCTTACTGAATCCATGAAAAAAAGCGATATGGGAGCCACAACACCGGCTGATATCGTGTCACGGCGAATGAAGGAGAAATATGCAATATAAAGTAGAAGTGTCTGATCTGGCAAATCAACAGTATGACAAATTCTTGAATTATATTTACAATGTACTTATGAATCCGCAAGCGGCAGTCAATTTAATGCAGGATTTCGATGATACAATTAAGATACTTGAGGGACAAGCGGATGGTTTGGGATATTGCAATAGCGAACGTTTAAGAAAGTTAGGATTTCATAAAGTTCATTTTCAGAGGCATAAATACTTACTGGTGTATCGAGTAAAACAGGAGAAAGTGATAGTTGAAGGTATGTACCATGAATTACAGGATTATGAAAATGCAATTGGATGAGGACATGAGCTCACAAAAGATATAACAGAGCAGTAACATTAAGAAGACAGCCGCCACTACCGCAATAGTGACGGCGTCTTTCTTTTATCTCAATAGAGTGTGATAACTCTGCCTATAGATGCGCCGATAAGCGCCTTTTACTTCTTCCCCAAACCGCTGGAAGTGTACGACCTCGCGCATCCGCAGGAATTTGATCGGCTCGCAGATGTCGGGCTCGTGGATCAGGCGCAGGATGTTGTCGTAGGTGGTTCGGCTTTCTGCTCGGCCGCCATATCCTCCATCAGGTTGGTGATAATGTCGCCCTTAGACTGGAACTCGCAGGCGTTGAAAGGCACGCCGCCAGCGGCCTGCGGCCATACGCCGACAGTGTGGTCCACGTAGTAGTTGCTGAAGCCTGTGGCCTCGATCTCCTCCATGGACAGGTCTTTGATGAGTTGGTTGGTGATTGTAATAAAGATGGAAATCGAGTATAATAAAAAAGGTAAGCTGCTCTCTGGCATATCTCGGGTGCAGTTTGTCTGTTATTTTCCTACGGTAAATTTATTGTAAATATTTTGATGGAGGTTTTGAATTATGGCTGAAGAAAAGAAGAAACTAATTACATATGACGATATTATGAAAATACTTAATACTTGTTATGATAAGTCCTTGCACGGTATCAATAAGGTGAGCCCGCCAATAGATGAGTTTGCAAACGATTATTTGAAAAAAGAGCCGGACAAGCAAAAGGCCGCAAAGGCAATGTTAAAAAATCAAATTGCCAAATGCGCGACATCAGGCTTTATCACAGGCTTTGGGGGATTTATTGTCATGCCAGTGACAATCCCTGCCAATATAAGCAGTGTTTTGTATGTTCAAGTGAGGATGATAGCTTGTACTGCATATTTAGCCGGATATGATTTAAATAGTGACCAAGTCCAGACCTTTGTTTACGCCTGTTTGGCCGGTGTATCGGTCAATGGTGTTGTCAAACAGGCGGGTATAAAAGTGGGTGTAAAGATGGCTCAAAAAGCTATTCAGAAAATTCCTGGCAAAGCGTTAACCAAAATAAACCAGAAAATTGGCTTTAGATTTATTACAAAGTTTGGAGAAAAAGGCATTGTCAACCTCGGGAAAATGATACCGGGAGTAGGCGCCGTCATAAACGGCGGCTTAGATTTTGCCGAAACAAAGCTTATTGCAGATAGAGCATACAAGATGTTTTTTGAGGGCGATTTTTCAGCAGGAGAAAAAGAAGGCCCAGACGATGAAGAAATAGATGACCCAGACAATATTTCAAATCAAGAGAACACTGAAATGTCAAATGGGGAAGAAGAAAAGTAAAAGCGAATAGTTTTTATTTAAGAGTGCAAAGGAGACAGACTATGAATTTCGTATTACAGTTTATTGCTCAATATGCCACTGAAAGTATCGTTGTTTTTGGAATGATAATTGCGGTTTTACTATTTGCAAATGGTTTGGCCTTATCGAACAAAAAAAACAGAATTACAGAAGCTCTGGAACAAAAAAATAAAAAATATGCGTATAGCAATAATGGGAAGAATCTCGAAGAGACTGAAGATGAAAAAGCTATTATCACGCCTGATACAATCAGAAGATATGAAAATGAATTTAATAAAAAATGTTCCCTGCATAGTGTATTGATACAGATAATCCCTATTTTCCCGTTGCTCGGTATCTTGGGAACGGTTGCTGGTTTGATGCTGGAACTGCAATCTAATGATATAGCTGGTATGATGGCTTCTCTTGATGTTGCTTTGGAGACCACTTTGTTGGGATTGATTTTTGCAATTGTTCTTAAGATTATTGAAGCGATTTTCCCATCTAGGATTATTTACGATGTAGAAGTTATGCTGAATAATTATGACAAAAAACGAGATCTGGCGGAGATGCCGCATAATGTACAAAATAAGGAGTGTTAACAGATGCGAAGGAACGGGAACAGATTTCGGAACGATATCCTAATTGATCTTACATCTATGTTGGATGTTATTTTTATCATACTGCTTGTTCTGGTATGCGGTCAGATTACTATCAGTGATGATTTAAATGAGGCACAGGCACAGGCAGAATACGCTAAAGCGCAGGCAGAGGCGGAAAAACAGTTATACGAAGAACAGCAGGAGGCGTTTAACAATGTATGGGCGGTTTCGGTTGTTGTTCCTTACGATGAAGATGAGATCGCCAAAAGGCAGATTCGTATTTTGAAACAAGGAGAGGAAATTCAGTCAATTGATCTTATAGGCAATGATATTGCGGAATCTGTGAATAACTTTAAGGCGCTTCTTGTCGGTTATATTGAACAGAATCAGGATAAACCGATTATTCTTTCTGTTAATGAGAATGATGATCATATTCTGTATCGAGATGAAGTTATGGTCAATGGTATATTAGATGAGTTGGTACAGGCATATGACAATGTTTATATCGTGAAAGGGAATACAGACGGGGAAATGAAATGATACCTTGGATTTTGATGATTATAGGTGCAGTTGCGGTTCTGGTAGGTGGTTTCGGCTTATTGTCCTTGTATATTTATCTGCCCCTCAAAGAGAAACTCGAGATTGTATATGATAGGGATAAGGAATTTATTAAAGCCAGATTGGATTCTGAAACGCAATCCGTAGTTGATTATCATAAGAAACAGTTGCAAACTTTATTTTTAATTTCATTCTTGCTTGGCTGGATGATGTTCCTGTCAGGGTTTTATCTCGGTTATGCTGCACAGGGTGAGGGATTTTGGCTATATCAGAAACTCTATCCGCAAGCGTCTGCCAATCAGGTATGGGATGAGTTAAATGACGAAGGGCAGTTTGTCGCGGAATCTGGAAAAGCGTACACTTATTATATTGTCATTTCAGGTAAAGAAATCTCACTATGTGGAGAACCATGCGCCGATTATAATGACCTAAAAGAAAAACTGGCACAGATCAGAAAAGAAAATACAGTCATGGTAATTGACAGTTTTGCAGTGTCTTCTACATATCATTCTGTAGAAAACATACTAAACGAACTTGGATTAACATATGAGGAAACACGATGAAAAAGAAATATCCGGCAATGTTTATGTTGATTTGCTCGCTGGTGTTTTTGGCGGGCTGGGGCAAGAAAGAAGTTAAACTGTTAAACGATACAAAACTCATTGATTTGGATACAGCTATCGAAAGAAGCATTCCAGGAGCAAATTCAGCGGAAAAGTCGGAAACATCAAGTTCTACATCCACTGTTGCTGATGAAAAAGTAATGTCTGGATCAGCGTCGAATGATGGAAATAGAGTTGAAACTCAGGAAAGGATCATTGTCATTACAGTAAGAGAACAGACGATTACTTATGATACGGAAGAATATGCTGACTTGAATAGACTCAGGGCAAAAATCATACAGGACAACGGTGAACATGTGTCGTTTCGGTTAGTGGATGATTTCGCAGAATCACATGTATACAAAGCGGTACTGTCGCTCCTAAGTGATTTAGAAGAAGAGATCGGGTTGAATTATACGAAAGAATAGGAAAACCATGTTATGAACAAAAGGAAAATATTGACCGTAATATCAGCGTTTTGTATCGCTTTTTCTCTGTGCGGAGCAGGCTGGTTCAACCGTACTAAAGTAGTGATTGATACGGAAAAGAATCGGGTATATCAGTATTGTACAGTCGATACACTTATTTCTGCGTTTACACAGGATGATAAAGAGGCCAGGAAAACATATAAGGATAATATGGTTCTCTTGACAGGCAAAGTGTCGAGTATCGGTAAAAACGGCAAAGATCTTGTATTGACAGGTATTACGTCTTCGGATATGACTGTGAAGTGTTCCTATGATAAAGAACTGCGAACGGTGGCATCTGATTACGGCATAGGAGATAGTGTCGCGTTATATGGGAAAATCACAGTGGATGCCATTGATAAGGATATTCATCTGAAAGCGGAAAAAATAGTGGATATGCCGTCGGTTATAACATCCAATGAGATGTTTTATTTGCTGGACGGCTCATCATTTGATAAGAGAAATGCCAATAAAATCGTTTTGCATAATGGTGATGTAGAATATTACATTCCCAGTTCTTGGGCTAGTGAAGATATCAAATCCAATATCATAGACGAAGAACTTGGTATAATGGAAGGGTATCAATATAGACTCAATAGACTTGATGTGAATGATTCAGATCCGGAATCTTTATTTATTTGCTATTTTGACAATCAAAAGCAGTTGGCCGATTACTTAAACGATTCAGAAGAAACAGAACTGATTGAGAAAGCGATTGTTAATAATATTTTAGGTGATGTGGGTTCGTTTCCGTCCAAAGAAGTAGATACCTATTATGGCAGCGAATATGACTATTATTTGGGGGCTTATAATGATGCTGGCGTCGGGTACCATACCGAGTTTATCTTTCAGGCGGATGGTAAAGATGGTATTGTTGTGATGCTGTATGTATACAAAGAAACCAAGCATTTATCGGATATAATGTTTGTTTCGAGGTTTCTGGAGATAAAATAAAATTTAGATAAACTGTAATTCATATGAAAAGATTCAATGGAAAGGGGCGTATGAATGTTGACAATTATATTTACTGTTGCTTTGCTTTGGGTTGCGTGGAAAATGCTGATATTGGAGCTTAAGGCGGCATGGGGAATTATAAGGATTTTGTGCACAGTGTTTCTGTTCCCGCTGCTTCTATTTGGAATGGTGTGTGCGGGACTATTGTATATTGCAGCTCCAATACTTATCATTATAGGGATTATTGTATTGATTCGCAGTGCTGCTGGGGCATAATATTCCCACAGCACAGAATACCGGCGCCACTACCGCAATAGTGACGGCGTCCACCTGAATATCCACCTGAATATATCATTGACATTGTCATACAATATATTATAATTGAATTACAAATCATTCAAGGAGATGATTGATATGTCAACTACATTGGTACAGGTCAGAGTTGATGATGAATTAAAAAATCAGGCAACTGCTGTGTATGACGCATTGGGGATTGATTTATCTACGGCGGTGCGGATGTTTTTGAAAAGATCGGTCATGGTGAATGGCGTTCCTTTTGATATGATTTTGCCAAAGAGTGATTATAAAGCTGAAAAAGCAGCGAGGGCTCTTCAGGAGTTAAGCAGCGCTGCCATGGAAAACGGAACTGCGGAAATGTCTTTGGAAGAGATAAATGCTGAAATAGAGGCGGTAAGAAAAGCAAAATAGGAGACGATACAATGCATTATTATGCGGTAATAGACACAAATGTATTGGTTTCCGCTATGCTAAAGGTTCAGTCTGTTCCGGGACAAGTTGCAAGCGCAGCTCTTTTAGGTGATCTGATTCCTTTATTATGCGATGAAATCGTTGCAGAGTATCGGGAAGTGTTAGCACGCCCCAAATTTAAGTTTGACCAGATCATGGTGGAAACTTTTATCGATGGTATAATCAGCAGAGGTATTTTTGTAGATGCGGTTCCAGTAGAGGAAATAATCCCCGACCTTAAAGATGCTATTTTCTATGAGGTGGTTATGGAGGGGCGGAAAGAACATGATAACACATATCTTGTGACAGAGAATATCAAGCATTTTCCCGTAAAATCTTATGTTGTTACGCCTAAAGAAATGCTTACTATTATGCATAAGAATGAGCAAAACGTGAAATGAGAGGAAAAGATGTAATGAGCGAAAGAATAGAAGGGTTTTCACCTATAGTTTTTGAAGATTCAGAAGTGTTATTGCTGGGAACACTTCCCGGAGAAAAATCGTTGCAAAAACAATATTATTATGCAGATAACAAGAACTATTTTTGGGATTTTTTCTGTGAATATACAGGCCGTGATAAGAAGCCTAAAAGTAATGAAGAAGCTGTTGATATTCTGAAAGAACTCAAAGTTGCTTTGTGGGATATTTATAAGTCAGGTATAAGAAGTACAACAGAAAAGAAAGCAAGCAGTAAAACAGAAAAGAAAACAAGCAGGGATTCTGATATAAAGGATCCGGAATGGAATGATATTTCGGGCTTTCTACAACAATATCCGAATATAAAGCGAGTCGGGGTTATGGGGAAAGAAGCACAAAAGGAGTTTAAGAAGAAATATCCGGAAATAAAAGTGGAGGATATACCTTCAACAAGTGGTGGAAACGGAAGGGATTGGGGAGGAAGACCAATAGATCGAAGCAGGAATGGCTGGACAAGATTTAAAGAATTTATTGAGCAGGATATATGAGTCAGGGTATAAAAACGGAAAAAACAGATTTCAAATGTGATAACTTTGATTATACGATCTGGCGGCGGGAATATTTTGATAAGATGGACTTGGATCAGGTCAGTGCAGAAGCGGCTGCCTATGTGCGCAATCATCCGCACAGCGGAAAAGGAACCAGGATGTGACGAGTGAAAAGTTCGTTGCATTTTTGAGGTTATGCTATATGATAAGCCCCAGTAAATGATGGATTCTCTGCATTTTCTTGATAATAGCTTGCCAATACATGCGATCTTTTAAAACACGGATTACCGTAATCGTGGAATTTTCTACGACAAAAAAGATTAAATATGTACTGTATGGCTTAAAATAGATGTTTAATCCCTCAATCACATATCCGGTAGATTCATAACCTTTGGGGAAAGAATTCAGCCCTTTTATTGCATCCTTTATCTTTTTTGAAAAATTTTCCGCATATTCACGGTATTTGAATGTGTCGAGAATGTATTTCTTTGTTGATTTGATATCCAGAAGTGCATCTTTGGAGATCACGATTTTATATTTTATGGGTTTGTTTGGTGGCATTATATTTGATCAATTTCCTCCCATGCTTCATCGATGGTATAAACGTCTCCTTTTTTCAGACTTTTTATTCCCTTGGAAAGTTCATCATATAATGCGTTTATGGCTGTTTTTTCCGAATGATCTGTTTTGGGGACGTTTGCATTTTTAGCTAGCTGTGTTATCGGTGCCATAGGATCACTTCCTTTCGATTATTGATTTTATTATATGGTATTTTGTATTGATTTATCAACAAATTTTTGAAAAATTTTTCTCAATGTTTCAAATGCATAGAAATAGAAAATAATCATTCGATATAATAGATATAATAGAAGCACGCCGCCACTACCGCAATAGTGACGGCGCATCTCTTTTCTCTCAATTTTATCTCAAACAGGGTACAATAACCAATAACCTTTCGTATGGGTACGCTAATAAGCCCCGTTTACTTCTTCCCCGCACACTCGTCGCAGTCGAAGCCCGGGTTGAACGCGTAGAAGTTCTTTTCGTTCAGCTTATCCTGGACGATGCGCAGCGCTTCTCCGAACCGCTGGAAGTGTACGACCTCGCGCATCCGCAGGAACTTGATCGGTTCGCAGATGTCGGGCTCATGGATCAGGCGCAGGATGTTGTCGTAGGTGGTGCGGGCTTTCTGCTCGGCCGCCATATCCTCCATCAGGTCGGTGATGATGTCGCCCTTAGACTGGAACTCGCAGGCGTTGAAAGGCACGCCGCCCGCGGCCTGCGGCCATACGCCGACAGTGTGGTCCACGTAGTAGTTGCTGAAGCCTGTGGCCTCGATCTCCTCCATGGACAGGTCTTTGGTGAGCTGGTGCACGATCGTCGCGACCATTTCCAGATGAGCCAGTTCCTCGGTGCCGATGTCGGTCAGGATGCCGGAGACTTCCCTGTAGGGGCAGGAGTAGCGCTGGGAGAGGTAGCGCATGGATGCGCCCATCTCGCCGTCGGGCCCGCCGTACTGGCTGATGATGACCTGCGCCAGGTTCGCGTTGGACTCCTTGATGTTGACGGGGTATTCAAGTCTTCTCTCATAATTCCACATTACGCACAGCCTCCTTCCCAGGGCATGGGCAGCGTCGCCCATTTCCAAGTGCCGCAGTCGGTCGTATCTGCCGTCTCGAGCGTCAGCGGGCCGAATTTTTCTGCGTATTCTTTTTTCGCCTGCTTTGTCATATGATTATAGTGGTTGAAATACTCCATGGCATTTCTGTCTGTGGGATGGGTGTCGAGGTACAGGGACAGCTCGATGGTCACGAAGTTCAGAATGCCGATGTCGTGAAGCAGCTTTTCCTGCTCGTTCGCAAAATGTGTGTTCATCAGCTGCAGCACCTCCTTCCGGTGAACGGTTTGTCAAGCTCCGGGAAAACCGTGCCGTCGTCAAAGGCTTCCTCGAGGTTATCGCAGATGCCGTCGAACTGCTGCCACGGGACATAAGCCATTGCGATCGGATATCTGTCACAGTTTTCTTTGTACATATAATCTTTCATTCAGATTCCTTTCACAAAATTTTCAATGTTTTTAGTATCATAATATGTTATAATCGTCACAGTGTGTTTGCAGAAGTGATCGGATCAGAGTATTGATCCGGAAAGGAGGCCTTTGCTTTGATACAGGTAGAGGATTTGGTAAAGAAATACGGCGGCCGCACGGCTGTGGATCATCTGTCGTTTACGGTTGAAAAGGGGCAGATCTACGGCTTTCTGGGGCCGAACGGCGCGGGCAAGTCAACGACGATGAACGTGATGACCGGCTATATCGCCGCAAACAGCGGCACGGTGAAGATAAATGATTATGATATCCTGAAAGAGCCGGAGAAAGCGAAAAAGTGCATCGGCTATCTGCCGGAGATACCGCCGCTGTACACGGACATGACGGTGCGGGAGTATCTGCTGTTCGTGGCGGAGTTAAAGAAAGTGCCGAAGAGGGAGCGGGCATCGCATGTAGAAGAGATTCTGGAAAAAATGCAGCTGGGCGAGGTACAGAACCGTCTCATTCGGAATCTGTCCAAGGGCTATAAACAGCGGACGGGGCTGGCGCAGGCGCTGATCGGCTATCCGGAGATCCTGATCCTGGATGAGCCGATGGTCGGTCTGGACCCGAAGCAGATTATCGAGATGCGCGATCTGATTAAGAGTCTGGGAAAGGATCACACGATTCTCTTGAGTTCCCATATCCTCTCTGAGGTGAGTGCCGTGTGTGACCATGTGCTGATTATCTCGCACGGCAGGCTGGCGGCGAGCGGTTCGCCGGAGGAGCTGCAGGAGATGATGCGCGGCCAGGCCGAGATCGAGGTGGTTGTCTCCGGCACGGGACAGCAGGCCGAAGAGGTGCTGCAGAACATACCGGGCATCGAGTCCTGTGAGACGGAGGATACGGCGGAGGCCGGCAGCGTCAGGATACGCATCCGCGCCGCGGGGGATACGGATATCCGGGGCGAGATCTCGGTGGCGCTCGCCGGTGCGGGGCTGCCGATTCTGTCCATGACCAGAGCCGAGAAATCCCTGGAGGATATTTTCTTAGAGCTCACGGGCGAGGAGAGCGGATCGGAGGAGAAAGAAACGCCGGTAGAAGAGCAAAGCCATGCGCCTGTAGAGAAAATACCGCCTGAGGATACGGCGGACGCTGCGGCGGCGCAGGAGGCGGCAACAGAATCGGCGGAGCGAAACGCCGAGGCAGAGGAGGTGACGGAAGATGGCGGCGATTTATAAGAGAGAACTGCGTTATTTCTTCCATACGTTTGTGGGATGGCTGTATCTGGCGGTCATGCTGTTCATGACGGGAATCTACTTTACCGTCTGCAATATGCTGTCGGGGTATCCGACGATTTCCTATGTGCTGCAGTCCGTCGTCTTTTTGATTGTGTTTGCGATTCCGCTTCTGACGATGCGCTCGCTGTCTGAGGAGCGGAAGTACAGGACGGACCAGCTGATCCTGACGGCGCCGGTATCGGTCGGCAGGATCGTGCTCGGCAAGTATCTGGCGCTGGTGACGGTGTTTGCGATCCCGTTGCTTCTGCTGGGCCTGACGCCGCTTGTATTGATGCAGGCGGGGCAGTTCCAGACCGGGCTGTCTTACACTTCACTGCTCGGCTATTTCCTGTACGGCTGTCTTGGGCTGGCAATCGGTCTGTTTTTGTCGTCGCTCACGGAGAGCGTGGTGATCGCCGCGGTGCTTGGGCTGATCGCCATGTTTGTCTGCTACATCATGGGCGGCCTGTGCAATATCCTGTCCAATATGGGAACGACGGCAGTGGCGGATATCGTGGTCAGGGTGCTGCAATGTTTCGACATGGTCAGCCGTTTCGATGTGCTTTCCAGCGGTTATTTCGAGGTGGAGGCCGTTGCCTATTTTATCACTTTTACGGCTTTTGTGCTGTTTGGTACGGTGCAGGCCATACAGAAGCGCAGATACGCCGTGGCCGGGAGAGGGATCAGGCTCGGCGCGTACAGTATCTTCAATATTCTCATCGCCGCGGCGGCGGTCATCGCCGTCAATCTCGGGCTCAACTATGTGCCGGACCGCTATACTTCCTATGACGTCACGGTGAACGACCTGTTCACGCTCACCGACGACACGGTGCAGATCGTCGAGGGACTTACTGACGATGTGACGATTTATGTTCTGGCGGAGGAGACGGCGAAAGACAATGATCTGGACAGGATTCTGGAGCAGTTTCGGAGCCGTTCCGGCCATATCAGAGTGGAATATATCGATCCGGTGGCGAACCCGATGTTCTATTACAAGTACACGGAGACGCCGCCGACGAACAACAGCCTGATCGTGTCCGGCAAAAACGGGGATGTGGTCGTGGACTATCAGGATCTCTATGTCTACGAGATGAATTATTATACCTATCAGAGCGAACTGGTTGCCAACGACGCCGAGGGACAGATTCTCTCCGCCGTCATGCGCACGTCCACGGACGATATCCCGAAATTCTACGGCATCCTCGGCCACAATGAGCTGGAACTGGACGAGACGTTCAAAAACGCGCTCCTCAAGGAAAATGCGGAGTACGAGGAGATACAGCTGCAGACCGCGGACGCGGTTCCGGCGGACGCGGCGGGTATCTTCCTGAACGCGCCGCTTAGCGATTATTCGGCGGATGATGTGGAGAAAGTGCGCGAGTATCTGGCCGGCGGCGGCAATGCGCTGATCGTCCTGCCGCAGTGGTCGCAGACGCCGCCTGCAAACTTCGAGAGTCTCCTCGCGGATTACGGTGTGACGCCGGTGGAGGGCGTGATCGTGGAGGGTGACAGGAACAGTTATTACCAGACGCCCTACGATCTGTTCCCGTTCGTTGAGAATAATGAAATCACCGCCAGGATCTACGACGGTACGGTGCTTGCGCCGCTGTCAAGAGGGCTTTCCTACGACGAGGAGACGGAGGATGTGGCGTACACGCCGATTCTCACGACGAGCGACGAGGCTTTCAGCCGGGTCGATCCGATGAATGCGACGGATTTTAGCAAGGCGGCGGAGGACATCGACGGCCCGTTCACCATCGCGCTGAAAGCGGAGAAGATGACGGAGAGCGGCGAGATTTCTCAGGTGGTTATCGTGACCTCGGAGACGCTCTTTACGGCGGAGGCGGACGCCATCGTGCCGGGCTATAACGTAAAACTGTTCGGCGGCGTCGTGTCGAGTCTGGCGGACCGCGAGGCGTCGGTGTCGATACCGGCCAAGTATTATGAGATCGGCAATCTGTCCTTTGCGGCGGGTACGGTCTATCTCGTGGCGATTGTGGCCATTTTCGTACTGCCGCTCGGCTGTCTGATCGCCGGGCTGGTCATATGGCTCAGACGCAGGAAGAAGTAAGCGCGGGACGGAAGATGGCACAGGAAGGAATTCCTCTTGATTTCCTTGGCGGTTTATGCAAGAATAGACTTGTGAAATTATTAACATGACCGGTTCGGAGATGTCGCGGGACAATCACGCCGATGCGCTGCTTGTCCCGCGGGAAATGGAGATTACCATGAGAGGGATTGATACGCAGGTCCGCAGGAACAGACGCCGGATTTTCAAAGAGGTTGCGAATCTGGCCTACTATTCGGAAAATTTGATCGATGATGTGGAGGCTCTGCCGTATCAGATCGTGGATTATGACGAGTCGGAGTATGAGAGCATCTATAGAGAGCGCTCCATCGTCCGTGAGCGCATCAGGCTCGCGATGGGCCTTTCCTTAAGGCCGGAGAACAGGCCGGTGCATCTGACGCAGGGACTCGAGGAGAGCAATATTGCCGAGAAGTACTACGAGCCGCCGCTGATGCAGGTTATCCCGTCGGCGTGCAATGCCTGCCCGGAGAACTGCTATCAGGTGACCGACCGCTGTATGGGCTGTGTCGCGCACCCCTGCAGGGAGGTGTGCCCTCGCGGCGCGATCTCCATGAAGAACGGCAAGTCCGTGATTGATCAGGAGAAATGTATCAAGTGCGGCAAGTGCAAATCGGTATGTCCCTATGATGCGATTTCCCATCAGGTGAGGCCCTGCGCCGGCGCGTGCGGCGTGAATGCCATTAAGAACGATCCGAAAGGCCGGGCGGTGATTGACAATGATCTGTGCGTCGCCTGCGGCCAGTGCATGGTGAGCTGCCCATTCGGCGCGATTGCAGACAAATCGCAGATCTTCCAGCTGATCCGGGCGATGCAGTCGGGGCAGAAGATTATTGCCCAGGTGGCGCCTGCTTTCGCGGGACAGTTCGGTCCCGATGTGACGCCGGATATGCTCAAGACGGCGCTTAAGGAGCTCGGCTTTTACGATGTCTACGAGACGGCCCTCGGCGCGGATCTGGGTGCGATCGCGGAAGCGAAGCACTATGCGGAGGAGGTGGCTGCGGGCAGGCTGCCTTTCAGCCTGACTTCCTGCTGCCCGTCCTGGTCGGTGCTGGCCAAGAAATTTTTCCCGGAGACGATCGACAAGATCTCGAATGCGCTGACGCCCATGGTGGCTACGGCGCGGATCATCAAAAAAGATCACCCCGACGCGAAAGTGGTGTTTATCGGGCCGTGTGCGTCCAAGAAGCTGGAGGCCTCCCGCAGGACGATCCGCTCGGACGTGGATTTTGTCATCACGTTCGAGGAGCTGACGGGTATCTTTGAGGCCAGGGGAATCCTGCTTCATGAGATACAGGCGATGGATCAGCTGCAGGGCGCTACAGGCGCGGGGCGCGGATACGGCGTCGCCGGCGGTGTGGCCAGCGCGATCGAGGAGTGCGTCAGAGAGTATTATCCCGACATAGACGTCAATATCGAGCACGCGGAGAGCTTAGCGGAGTGTAAGAAGATCCTGATGTTGGCCAAGGCCGGCAAGAAGAACGGCTGTCTGATCGAGGGAATGGCGTGTCCCGGCGGCTGCGTGGCCGGCGCGGGCACCAATATCGCGATTCCCGTCGCGGCCAGGGCGGTTGCCGCTTTTAAGGAGTCGGCGGATAAGAAGATACCGGATATGGATTGAATCATAGTGTGATTGACGGAGGATGGTGTGACGATATGAAAATCAGAACAAGATATGCACCAAGCCCCACAGGGCGCATGCATGTGGGCAATCTCAGGACGGCGCTGTACGCCTATCTGATCGCGAAGCATGAGGGCGGAGATTTTATCCTGCGCATCGAGGATACGGATCAGGAGCGCTATGTGGAGGGGGCGGTGGATATCATCTACCGCACGCTGGAAAAGACGGGGCTGGTCCACGATGAGGGACCGGACAGGGACGGCGGCGTCGGCCCCTATGTGCAGAGCGAGAGACAGAAGCAGGGCATATATATGAAGTACGCGAAAGAGCTGATCGACAAGGGACAGGCATACTATTGCTTCTGCGACAAGGAGCGTCTGGCCACCCTGACGCGGACGGTGGCGGGCAAGGAGATCAATGTCTATGACAAGCACTGTCTGCATCTGTCTAAAGAAGAAATCGAGGCGAATCTGGCCGCCGGTAAGCCCTATGTCATCAGGCAGAACAATCCCACGGAGGGCACGACGACTTTTCACGACGATATCTACGGGGACATCACCGTGGACAACGCTGAGCTGGACGACATGATCCTGATCAAGTCGGACGGTTTTCCGACCTATAATTTCGCCAATGTGGTGGACGATCACCTCATGGGGATCACCCATGTGGTGCGGGGCAATGAGTATCTTTCCTCGTCGCCGAAGTACAACCGTCTCTATGAGGCGTTCGGCTGGGAGATCCCCGAGTATGTGCACTGCCCGCTGATCACGGACGAGAACCACCAGAAGCTGTCGAAACGCTGCGGGCACTCCTCCTACGAGGATCTGATCGAGCAGGGTTTCCTCTCGGAGGCTGTGGTCAACTTTGTGGCGCTGCTTGGCTGGAGCCCCGAGGACAACAATGAGATTTTTACGCTGGACGAGCTGGTGCGCAAATTCGACTATCACCATCTGTCCAAGTCGCCGGCCGTGTTTGACTATACGAAGCTCAAGTGGATGAACGGCGAATACTGTAAGGCCATGGATCCCGACCGGTTCTATGAGATGGCACAGCCTTATCTTAGGGAGGTCATCACAAAGGATCTGGATCTTAAGAAGATCGCGGCCATGGTGCAGACGAGGATCGAAATTTTCCCGGATATCCGGGATATGGTCGATTTCTTTGAAAAGCTACCGGAATATGACGTGGAGATGTATGCGCACAAGAAGATGAAGACGAGCAGGGAGTCCAGTCTCGAGGTGCTCGAAGAACTTCTGCCCATACTGGAGGAGCAGGCGGATTACAGCAACGACGCGCTGTATCAGACGCTGCTTGCCTATGTGGAGCGGAAAGGGTGCAAGAACGGATATGTGATGTGGCCGGTGCGGACGGCCGTCTCCGGCAGACAGATGACGCCTGCCGGCGCGACGGAGATTATGGAGATACTGGGAAAGGAAGAGACTCTTGCCAGAATACGCAGGGGCATCGAAAAGCTCAGGGAAGCCTGAACGCACGCCCGATCCGGCACAGGAGAGGGCGATCTGCCATGCCGACGGCCCCGCGCAGGTCTTTGCGGGGCCGGGCAGCGGCAAGACTTACGTCACCGTACACCGCATCAGACATCTCATCACCCGGCTCGGCGTCGAGCCGTCACATATCCTTGTCATCACGTTTACGAAAGCGGCGGCACTCGAGATGCAGGAGCGCTTCTTTGGGCTGATGGAGCCGGAACGTCCGCCGGTTCATTTCGGCACGTTTCACGCCGTATTCTATCACATTCTGAGACAGTCACCGCAGTATCGCGATTATTCCATCATCAAAGAGTCGGAGAGGAGGAAACTGTTCAGACAGATTATCCGTATGCACAAACGTTTTGCCTGTGTTCAGGAGGAGGATTTGAACGAAGTGATTGCCTGCGCGGACGCATGCCGCAGGACGGTTTCCGGCCCGGAGGCGCGGACGCTCTCGCTGCAGAAGCTCGGCGCGGAGGATATCGCTTTCTTAAATCGGGAGTACGAGGCTTATCTGCGGGAGTTCAGGCAGACGGACTTTGACGGTATCGTTTGTCTCTGCCTGGCGCTTTTGCGGGAACATCCGGAGATTCTCGCCGCGTGGCGGGAACGCTTCCGCTATATCCTGATTGATGAATTTCAGGATATCTCGCCGGATCAGTACGAGATCATGCGCCTGCTCGCCGCGCCGCGCGACAATCTGTTCATCGTCGGGGACGACGACCAGTCCATCTACGGTTTCCGCGGGGCGAGCCCGGACAGCATGCAGGATTTTATGCGGGACTATCCGCAGGCAGAGCGCATTTTTCTGGACGTCAACTACCGCTGCGGCGCGGCGATCGTGGATGCCGCGGGCAGGGTCATTGCGGAGAACAGGAACCGCATTGACAAGCATATCCGCGCCGCGAAAGAGGAGGGCACATGCCGTCTTGTACTCAGCGGGAGCGAGGAGGAACAGGAGCGGTATCTGCTGGGAGCCCTGCGCGAAAAAAACAGAGACGGGCAGCTTGCGCAGTGCGCGCTCATCTGCCGGACGAATTACGGGTGCGCACTCTGGGCACAGAAGCTGCGCGGGCAGGGGATTGCCTATGTCATGAAGGAAGCGCCGAAGAATCCCTATGAACATTTTGTGGTCCGCGATCTCATGGCTTATCTGGCGCTCGCGGACGGGCAGATGGAGCGGCGGCATTTCTTTCGCATCATGAACCGGCCGGTCAGATATCTGAAGAGGGAGAGCTTTCCTGAAGAGCGGGTTTCCCGGGAAGAGGTGCTGGCCGCTTACCGGGAGACGCCCACGCTGCAGGAAAGCGTGCGCAGACTCTTTCGGGATCTCGACAACCTGCGGGGAAAGAGGCTGTCTCTGCAGATTCACTATATCCGCAGAGTGATCGGCTATGACGTTTATCTGCGGGATAAATACGGCGCGGAGAAAGCCGGGGAACTGACGGGCATAGCGGAGGATTTTCAGACGTTATCGGCACGTTTCGCCTCTTACCGGGAGATGGAGGACTATGTCAGGCAGTGCGGGGAGGCTGTCGGGGGAGAATGTGCGGCGGAGAGCGCGAAAAGAAAAGAGAGAGAAGAAAAGGGGCTGCAGCTGATGACGATGCACGCCGCGAAAGGGCTGGAATTTGATACGGTCTATCTGCCGGATTGTCAGGAGGGGAAAGTTCCGTATGTCAGGTCGAAGCGTGAGGCGCAGATCGAGGAGGAACGCCGCATGTTCTATGTGGCGATGACCCGCGCGAAGCGTGAACTGTGCATCACGGCATACCAAAGCAAAAGCGGAAAGGATAAACCCTCCCGCTTTCTGACATGCCTGCGTCAGCCCTCATCCCCGCCGTCCACCAGCTCGTCGAACTCCGCGGCGTCCAGATACTCGTCGAAAGCGTCCGCGACGGCCTCATACTCGTCATCGTCGTCGATGTAGGCAAGTTCCGGTTCTTCGTTGGGATCTTCGGGATTCTCGCTGTAGCGGTAGAACCAGACTTCGCCTTCCGTGTTGTCGCCGTTTTCGTCGAGCGGCAGAAGCGCGATGTAATCCCTGCCGTCCACCGTGAGGATTGTGACGACGGCGCAGGTGACGCTTGTGCCGTCCTCCAGATCCAGGTCGACCGTCATCTCCTCCGCGTCATAGCCGTTTTCTGCGTTAGGATTGTCTTTTTTAGCCATACAGAAGCCTCCTCTCATCCCGGAATAGTTTTATTTTACAGAAAAAAGGGCGAAGATACAATGTGAAAATATTTTTTTGTTGGGAAAAAATGCTTTCTATGGTAAAATAGGCATAGGTAATGCCGGAGGGGAAACAGACATCATTTTTGCCGGAGGGTCAGATGCATCAGAATTTTGAGGTGAAAAAGGCGGCGGCATATCCGCTCGGCGTGTCTTTCTGCGAGGAGGGAATGCGCGTGGCGGCGGTGTGCGGCGAGGCGTCCTATGAGAGAGGGGACGAGTTCGGCCTGATTTTATATGACAGAAAGCACAGGGAGGGCGTTAGGATCCCTTTTCCCGAGGGAAGCGGGACAGGGGCTGTCCGTGCCATGCTCCTTGCGGGCTATCAGGACAGAGAGTGCAGCTATCTCTTCTACAGTGGTGAGAGGGTCTGGCAGGATCCTTTCTGCCGGAAACTGGCGAACCCGTATCGGTACGGCGCAAGACGAAAGAGTCTGCCGCGCTGCATGGCGCAGGATGACGCGTATGACTGGGAGGGAGACGAGACGTTACGCTACCCCTATGAGGACGTGATCCTCTATGCGCTCCATGTGCGCGGGTTTACAAAGCACCGCACCAGCGGCGTCGCCCACAGGGGAACTTATCCGGGGCTGACGGAGAAGATCCCGTATCTGCGGGAACTGGGGATCACTTCGATTCTGCTGATGCCGGCATATGAATTTGATGAAATCATGGATGAGGAACCGGCTGTGGCTGCCGCGGGACAGACGGCGGGACAGCTGCAGGCCGGCGCGGCGGAGCCTGCGGAGGAGAAGAGAGGCTGCAGGCTGAATTACTGGGGTTATCAGAAAGGCCTGTACTATGTGCCGAAGAGCGGTTACGCCGACGGCAGGGACGCCGTGACGGAATTTAAGGATATGGTCAGGGAAATGCACAAAAACGGCATTGAGGTCCTGATGCAGTTTTATTTCCCGCCGGAGATCACGCAGACGGAGATGCTGGACATTCTGAAATTCTGGGTGATGGAATATCATATAGACGGCTTCCATGTGATGGGGGTCGATCTGCCGATCGACATGTTCACAAAAGAGCCGCTCTTATGCGAGACGAAGATTCTGACGTCGCAGCACCATGAACCGGATCCAGGCAGCTATATGGCGAGGACGAGACGGCTCGGCTGGATGAGCGACGGCTTCCTCTATGATATGCGCAAAGCCCTCAAGGGCGATGACAATATGGTCAATCAGCTTCTCTCCCATATGCGCCGCGCGCGTCCCGAAACCGGGATTGTCAATTATATCGCGAAGTGGGACGGCCTGCGGCTGGCGGACATGGTGGCTTACGACCGCAAACACAACGAGGCGAACGGCGAGGACAACCGTGACGGAACCGATTACAACTGCAGCTGGAACTGCGGCGTAGAGGGCAGGAGCCGGCGCAGGAGCATCCAGGAACTGCGGCTCAGACAGATGAAGAACGCGCTGTCGCTTGTCTTCCTGTCGCAGGGCACGCCGCTTCTGTACAGCGGTGACGAGTTCGGCAACACCCAGGAGGGCAACAACAATCCCTACTGTCAGGACAATGCCGTGGCGTGGATCAAATGGAATCACACAGAGATCGGAAAAGAGCTGTTGGATTATACGAAGCTGTTGATCCGGCTGCGGAAAGAACATCCGATTCTGCATGGCAGGACGCCGCTAAAGGGCATGGACTATCTCTCCTGCGGCTACCCGGATATCTCCTATCATGGCCGGGAGGCGTGGCGGCCGGATGTAAGCCCGGCGTCCCGCAGTGTCGGCATTATGTTATGCGGCCGGTACGGAGAGATTGACGGCCGTGAGGACGACACATTCTTCTATATCGGCATCAACCTGCACTGGAACGCATACTATTTCGGACTGCCGCAGCTTCCCAGAGGACGCAGATGGGAACTCTGCGCCTCCAGTGACCCGCACGGCGCGGCGGAGGCAGAGGCGGCGGGCGGCGCGGAAGAGCAGGCGGAAGCCCAGCAGGAGATCTATGTGGCGCCGCGCACAGTCGTGATTTATATGGCAAGGGACTGTGCCGCCGCGGAGACGGCAGAGCATGACATACCGGAACCGGAGAAGCCGCAAAAGAGGCGGACGGTGCGCAGATCGGGAAAAGGGGCGTAACGGTTGATGGAGAGAAACAAGGCGTGGAAGCATTTTGAGACGATTACAAGGCATAAATTTCTTGTCATGCAGGCCTGCTTCCGGGTGGGACTGTACAGGCAGGGGCTTCTGCATGACCTGTCGAAATACAGTCCCACGGAGTTTTTGGTAGGAGCCAGATACTGGCAGGGGGACAGAAGCCCGAACAATGCGGAGCGGGAGGATATCGGCTACTCTTCGGCGTGGCTGCATCACAAGGGGCGGAACAAACACCACTACGAATACTGGCTGGACTACAGTACGCGGAATGTGGAGGGCAGTTTCATGGTGCCGGCACCCATGCCGACGCGCTATGTCGTGGAGATGTTCTTAGACCGCATCGCGGCGTGCAAGGTATACCACGGGGCCGCCTATACGGACAGGGATCCGCTCGTCTATTATCAGTCTTCCAAGACGCCGCCGCCCCTGCACCGCAGGACAAAGCATCAGCTGGAATTCCTGCTGCACATGCTGGCGGATTACGGCGAGGAGAAGACTTTCCGCTATATCCGGGAGAAAATTCTGCGCGATCCCCGCAGCAGGAAGTGACATCGGCGCTCCTTTTTGCATAGCATATAGTATGAAAAAAAGGAGACGGAAAGAATATGAACACTGGGCTGATTCTGTTACTTTTACTGGCGGCGAACCAAAACGGCGGCTGCAGCGGCGCGGGTACTGTGGATAAGAGATATTATGCGGGCAGAGGCGCCTGTGCGAATGTAGGAAACCGTGCGGACGATGACTGCGGCTGCGCGGGCACGCCGGTCACAGAGCCTGACTGCGGCTGCGGCGACACCGTATCGTCGCGCTTTGAGCCGCGCTTCGACGCAAGGCCTTTCAGCAATCAGGACTGCGGCTGCAGCAGTCAGCAGCTGTCATAAATTTTGCGTAAGAACTGCCCTTTCTTTTAGTTGACGTAAAGAAAGGGCAATGTTAAACTGTTTTTTGGTACAACCCTGGAGTCAAACGCTCCGGAACGGAGGAAGATATGATAGACGATAAGAAAGTTTTGTTCAGCGGGATGCAGGCGACGGGCAATCTGACGCTGGGGAATTATCTCGGCGCGCTGAAGAACTGGGTGACGCTGTGCGACGAGTATCTGTGCTTTTACTCGGTGGTGGACCTGCATTCCATCACGATCAGGCAGGATCCCGCGGAGCTGCGCAGACGGGCGAGAAATCTGCTGACGCTGTATATTGCCGCGGGGCTTGACCCTGAGAAAAACTGCATCTATTATCAGTCCCATGTCTCCGGACATGCGGAACTTGCCTGGATCTTAAACTGCTTTACCTATATGGGAGAGCTGAACCGCATGACGCAGTACAAGGATAAGGCGGCGAAGCATGCGGACAATATCAACGCGGGACTTTTTACCTATCCGGTGCTGATGGCGGCGGACATTCTGCTGTATCAGTCGGATGTGGTGCCTGTGGGCAAGGATCAGCTGCAGCACCTGGAGATTACGAGGGATATCGCGCAGCGCTTCAACGCGATCTACGGCGACGTGTTCACGATACCGGAGCCCTACATCGGCAAGACGGGCGCCAGCATCAAGAGTCTGCAGGATCCGTCTAAGAAGATGTCCAAATCCGACGAGAATCCCAACGCCAGCATCTACCTGATGGACGATCCGGACACGGTGATGCGCAAGTTCAAGAGGGCGGTGACGGATTCCGAGGGCTGTGTGCGCTACACGGAACAACAGCCGGGCATCCGCAACCTGATCGACATCTACTGCGTATGCACGGGCAAGACGCCGGAGGAGACGGTACAAGAGTTCGACGGCAGAGGCTACGGCGAGTTCAAGACGGCGGTGGGCGAGTCTGTGGTTGGCGTCTTAAAGCCGCTGCAGGAGCGTTTCGACGACCTGAGCAAGAACAAAGATTATATTGACAAAGTCATTAAGAACAACGCCGAGAAAGCGGAACACTATGCGCTCAAGACCCTGCGCAAGGTGCAGAAAAAGGTAGGCTTTCCGGAGCGCGTGCGCTGACAGCCAATGCGCCTGCCGCTTCAGCCACAGTTCGCCGAATGTGCCCTGAATACGGCAGGATAAAGAAATGCGGAGGAAAATGATGTTCGGTACAAAAAAGACAGAGAACGACCCGGCCCGGAATATGGCGAAAGCAAAGAAAGGCTCCGGCAAAGGGAAGCATATCGCGGCCGTGGTCATTGTGATCGCGGCGGTCCTGATCTTGGCGGGGCAGTCCTACTACACGATCAAGGAGGAGGAGCAGGCCGTCGTCTGCACATTCGGCTCGCCGAAAGCTGTCACGACGCCAGGTCTTCATTTTAAGATCCCGTTTATCCAGACGGTGACCAAGGTCAACACGACGATTCAGGGCTTTTCGATCGGCTATCACTCCACGGGAGAGGAGGCCGATGCGCTGATGATCACTTCCGACTATAATTTTATCTTTGTAGATTTCTATGCGGAGTACAGAGTGACCGATCCGGTCAGGGCACTGTATGCCTCCGAGGACCCGGAACTGATCCTCAGGAATATCGCGCAGAACTGCATCAGGACGACGATCGGTTCCTACACCGTGGACAGCGTCCTGACGACCGGCAAGAATGAGATCCAGTCCAATATCAAGCAGCTGATCCTGGACAAGCTGGAGGAGTACGACATCGGCATCCAGCTCGTGAATATCACGATACAGGACGCGACGCCGCCTACCACGGAGGTTGAGAACGCTTTCAAGGAAGTGGAGACGGCGAAGCAGGGCAAGGAGACGGCGCTCAACAATGCAAACAAGTACCGCAATGAGCAGATCCCGAATGCCGAGGCGCAGGCCGATAAGATCCTGCAGGATGCGGAGGCTGAGAAGCAGGAGCGCATCAATGAGGCGAACGGGCAGGTGGCCCGCTTCAATTCCATGTATCAGGAATATGTGAAGTATCCGGATGTGACCAAGAAGCGAATGTTCTACGAGGCGATGGAGGAAGTGCTTCCGGAGATCAAGGTTGTGATTCAGGGAGGCGACGGCACAACAAGCACGGTTCTGCCGCTCGACAGTTTTGTGACCAACGATTCCTCGATAGACGCTGCGTCGGCGGATGCGGAGGCGGAAGATGCTTCCGCCGATGAAGAGTGAGGTGACAGCCATGGCGGATTATGAACAGAATACCAATCAAAATCCTAATCAGGGATATGAACACTATAATTCGGACGGCACCAGAAAGAAAGTAAAAGGCGAAAAGAAAGGGCATTTCGGGCTGAAATTCACGGCGGCGGTCATTGCCGCGGCGCTCGTGATCGTACTCGCCAATTCTCTGGTGGTGACGAGGCAGAATCAGTTCAGGCTGATCAGGCAGTTCGGGCGCGTGCAGCGCATTGTGACCGAGGCCGGTCTCAGTTTCAAGATGCCTTTCATCGAGTCGGTGGATACGATACCCAAAGAACTGTTATTGTATGATCTGCCGGCATCCGATGTCATCACCTCGGATAAGAAGACGATGATCGTGGACAGCTATGTGCTCTGGCATGTGACCGACCCGCTGAAATTCGCGCAGACGTTAAGCTGTTCCGTGAGCAACGCCGAGGGGCGAATTGACGCGATCGTGTACAATGCGATGAAAAATACGATCTCCAACATGACGCAGGATGAGGTGATCCGCAGCCGTGACGGCAAGATGACGATCACGGTGCCGGAGGAAGAGTCCGATGTGACAAACAACGATCTGGTCCTGTCGGAGGAGACGGAGCAGGTGGTCGAGATCACTTCCCTGACAGAGGAGATCATGGCGCAGATTAACCATGTGGAGAACCAGTACGGCATCGAGATCGCGGTCGTGGACGTGAAGAAGCTGGATCTGCCGGACGACAACAAACAGGCAGTCTACACCCGCATGATCTCCGAGCGTGAAAATATCGCCGCGCAGTATACCGCGGAGGGCAAATCCGAGGCACAGATGATTGAGAACACGACGGACAAGGAAGTCGCCATCATGCTCTCGGACGCCGAGGCCAAGGCGGAGGCCACGGTCGCGGAGGGTGAGGCGGAATATATGAGGATCCTGTCGGCGGCCTACGCCGACCCGGAGAAGATGGATTTCTATTCTTTCGTCCGCGCGCTGGACGCGGTGCAGGCGAGCATCTCCGGGGACAACAAAACGATTATTCTGTCTGACGATTCGCCGATTGCGCAGATTTTCAACGGGCAGTATTAGGCGCGGCGTGTGCAGGCGGGAAAGGGAGTTTTCCGATGAATATCGAAGATTTTTTCCGGACGCTGGATGCTTATTTTGACGGGCAGAAGCTTGATCAGATCGATCCTTTTCTGGTGTCCTCGCTGGAGCAGGCGAAAGAGGAGCAGGATTACGGCGCATACATCTCCATCTGCAATGAGATGATCGGTTTCTACCGCAGTATATCCGCTTTTGAGAAGGCGTATATCGCGGCGGAGGACGCGCTGCTTCTGATGGAAGAGCTGCATATGGAACAGACGGAGCATTTCGCCACGACGCTCTTAAATGCGGCCACCGCCTATCGCGCCGCGGGCGACTATGCCACGGCGCTGCGCGATTACAGACAGGCGCTGCAGATCTACGACGGGATTCTCAAACCGCAGGATTACCGCTATGCGAGCCTGTACAACAATATGAGCATCCTGCTGGAAAAGATGGAGGAGAATGAGTCCGCCATCGAGTACGCGGACAAGGCGCTCGCGATCATCAGGACGCTGCCGGACAGCGGCGCGCAGACGGCGACGACCATGACGAATCTGGCGCTGCTGTACTTCAAGGTGGGGCGGATGGAGCAGGCGAAAGAGCTGCTGGAGCAGGCGATCGCGCTGTTCGAGAGCGGGGACGGCCCGGTCAATGAGCATTACAGCGGCGCGCTGGCCGGCGTCGCGGAGGCCTGGTACCGCATGGGCGACTACGAGAAATCGCTCGCTTATTATGAGAGAGCGCTGGCTGAGGTGAAGTCCCACTACGGCGAGAACATGAGCTACGCCATTCTCTGTGAAAACTGCGCGGCGGTCTGTGAGAAAATCCCGGACGACGCGAAGCGGTCTGCTTATCTGGACAAAGCCTCGGCGGTGCGCGCGGCGCTGACTTAACTTACGCGGGCAATGGGCCGGGCTCGGCTGCCGCACTGTGCCGGCTTTTTGTGCCTGTACGCTACGGGATGTCGGCCATGCGAAACGCGGCATGAGACACGGCCTAAGAGACACGGAGGGACATCACAATCTCATGAAAGGTTTGGAACTGGCGGAAAAATATTATGAGGCCTGCGGCAGGCCGATGCTCGACACACAGTTTCCGGAGGCTGCGAAGTATGCGGCGGCGGGGCTTGTCGGACACGGGTCGGAATGTTTCGGGTTTGACGATGAGATTTCGATGGATCATGACTATGGTCCGTCTTTTTGTATCTGGCTGCCCCGGGAGATCTATGAACGGTACGGCGCCAGGATGCAGGAGGCCTACGACGCGCTGCCGGGGGAGTTTATGGGGTTTGCCGCGCGCAGCGTCGAGGAACAGGGGAGAGGAAGAGTCGGCATCCTCTGTCTGGAGGACTTCTATCGGGAATTCATCGGGCGAGATGTGCCGCCCGCCTCTGCCGGCGACTGGCTTGCGCTTGACGAGAGCAGTCTGGCTGCCGCCGTAAACGGCAGGGTTTTCGAGGACAGGCTGGGACGCTTCAGCGCCATGCGGGAGAGCCTGCTTGGTTATTATCCGCGGGAGGTGTGGCTGAGAAGACTGGCGCAGAGTATGGCGAGGGCGGCTCAGGCGGGGCAGTATAACTATGCCAGAGCCATGAAGCGGGGCGAGAGGCTTGCCGCCGAGATGGCGCTGACAGATTTTGTCAGGGAGAGTATGCGCACCGTCTATCTGCTGAACAGGACTTATGCGCCCTATGACAAGTGGCTGAAAAGAGGGCTTGCGGCTCTGCCCGCCGGCGCGGAGATCGGCGATATGCTCGATCTGCTCTACACGATTCCCGACCCTGCGCAGGCCTGGGCGGGCGCCTCGCCGGACGACTACCGATACTGCCTGAATACCGACGACGGCAGAGTCCTCATCATTGAAGCGGTCTGCAATGTCATCGTACAGATGTTGCATGAGCGGGAATTGTCCGATCTGCAGGACAATTTCCTGCAGAATCATATCGATACGATACTGGGGAAAATACAGCGCCGCGCTTGAAACATATGTTCGATTGTGCTATACTGGACGAAGAGGATCATCACGTGAGGGAGAAAAAAGCTCTTTTCAAAAAAGCCGATCTCATCCTGATCGCCGCCTGTCTTCTCGCGGCGGCGCTTCTCGCCGTATGTTTTGCGCGGCGGCGCAGTCCGGGCGCTTCGGTGAACTTCCTGTATGACGGTATCACGCTTAAGACGGCCGCCTTAAATACCGGTCTGAGCAGTACGGATCAGGCCGCCGCGGAGGACGGTTATTATCTGATCACTTACCGGGATGATGTGACGGCTGTGGAATACTGCGCCGATATGCCGGATCTTCATTTCCCGGAATATATCAGCTACAACCTGGTCTCGGTGCAGAACGGCGCGGTCAGTGTGGAAGCTGCCGACTGTAAGGATCAGATCTGCGTGCACCATAAACCCGTCTCGATGGCGGGGGAGAGTATTGTCTGTCTGCCCCATCGTCTTGTCGTGGAGATCGCGGGAATGAAAGAAGCGGCTGGCGGAGCGCCGGACGGGGTGGCGAGATGACGCGGAGAGTGGCACAACTGGGGCTTTTTTTGGCGCTGGCGCTGATTCTGGCTTATGTGGAATCGCTGATTCCTTTTTCTTTTGGGATACCGGGTATCAAGCTGGGACTGCCGAATCTGATCGTCGTGCTGTTATTGTATGGCGGCGGGCGTAAATCATCGTCGCCGGCGGACCGCGGCGGCACACAGGATGCGGCCGTGAGAGTGGGAGGTATCAGGGACGCACTTTTGATCAATCTGCTGCGTATCGTCATTTCGGGTTTCCTGTTCAGCGGCCTGTACACGATTTTGTATGCGCTTGCGGGGGCGTTTGCCGCTTTCGCGGCCATGCTCTTCGGCAGACGCATCTTTCGCCTCTCTGTCGTCGGCGTCAGCGTGCTGGGCGGGGTATTTCATAATATCGGACAGCTTGCGGCCGCCGCGTGCGTCACGCAGACGGTCTACATCGGCTGGTACGCGCCCGCGCTGATTGCGGCCGGCACAGTGACCGGCGCGGCTCTGGGCATTGCGGCAGGAGCGCTTCTGCCTTATCTGACAAAAACAACGGACGGGAGATAACTATGTACGCCTATATCAAAGGAACATTGGAGGAAATCACGGAGGATACTGTCGTTGTGGAGGCCGGAGGCATCGGCTACAACGTGAAAATCTCCACGACGACGGCGGAACTGATGCCGCCGCCCGGCAGTGAGGTTAAGATCTACACTTACACGCTGGTGCGGGAGGACGCTTTCCTGCTGTACGGGTTTCTGACCAGGGACGATCTGGAGATTTTTAAGAAACTGATCACGGTGAACGGTATCGGCCCGAAAGGCGGCCTCGCGATTCTGTCTGTGATGAGTGCCGACGCGCTGCGGTTTGCGATTATGGCGGGAGATGCGAAATCCATCGCCAAGGCGCCGGGCATCGGCAGCAAGACGGCGGAGCGTGTGATCCTGGATCTGCGGGACAAGGTATCCATGGAAGATACATTGCGCGGCCTGGGGGAGCCTGTGGGCGGTCTGGGAAATATGGCGGCAGGAGCGGGGGCGGACAATGTGATGAAGAAAGAGGCGATCGAGGCGCTGGTGGCGCTGGGATATTCCGCTTCGGATGCCGCCGCCGCCGTGAAGAAAGTGGAAGTGACAGAGGATACGACGGTGGAGGGCATCTTAAAGTCCGCGCTGAAATTCATGTTCTGAGGTGGCAGGTATGGCTGGCAGAATGATCGAGACGAACTTAATCGAAGAGGATATCAAAATCGAAGGCTCCTTAAGACCGCAGACCTTGGATGACTATATCGGTCAATCAAAAGTCAAGGAGAATCTGAAGATCTATATCGAGGCGGCGAAGCAGCGGCATGACGCGCTGGATCACGTGCTGTTTTACGGGCCGCCGGGTCTGGGCAAGACGACGCTCGCGGGCATCATCGCCAACGAGATGGGCGTGCACATGAAAGTCACCAGCGGGCCGGCGATCGAGAAGCCGGGAGAGATGGCGGCGATTCTCAATAACCTGCAGGAGGGCGACCTGCTCTTCGTGGACGAGATCCACAGATTGAACCGCCAGGTGGAGGAGGTACTGTATCCCGCCATGGAGGATTACGCCATAGATATCATGATCGGCAAGGGAGCCACGGCGCGCTCCATCCGGCTGGACCTGCCGCATTTTACGCTGGTGGGAGCCACGACACGGGCGGGACTTCTGACCGCGCCGCTGCGGGATCGGTTCGGCGTGATTCACAGGCTGGAGTTCTACTCTGTCGAGGAACTTAAGGTGATCGTGCAGCATTCCGCGGTGATCCTGGGCGTGAAGATCGATGAGGAGGGCGCGCTGGAGCTTGCCAGAAGAAGCCGCGGCACGCCGCGTCTCGCCAACCGTATGCTCAAGAGAGTGCGGGATTTCGCGCAGGTGAAGTATGACGGCGCGATCACGAGAGAAGTCGCCAACACGGCGCTCGACCTGATGGATGTGGACAAGATGGGACTCGATCATATCGACAGGAACATCCTGTGCACCATGATTGAGAAGTTCAAAGGCGGGCCGGTCGGCTTGGATACGCTGGCCGCGGCCATCGGCGAGGACGCGGGGACGATAGAGGACGTGTACGAGCCGTATCTGATCAAGAACGGCTTCCTAAACAGAACGCCCCGCGGCAGGGTTGTCACGGAGCGTGCGTATCATCATTTTGGGATCGATATGCCGACATAAAAGGTCATGCAAAAACCGGGCCATCAGGGGCAGCCTGTATGCAGCGCGGCTTTGCCGGCCTTATACCGTCACGTCAATGTTGGCTCCGGCGGTTTCGACGGGCGCTTCGGCAGCCGCCTCCACAGGGATATCCACGCCGCAAAGCTCTAAGGATACGCCGGACAGATTGGCGAAAGAGTTGTCTGTGCTGCCTGAACTGCCGTAAGAAGCGCTGCCGGCGGCCTCTTTTTCCTTGGCCAGTTTGTCGAACATCGCCTTGAGATATTCCATATCCGCTTTCAGGATATCGGTCATCTCCTCGGAGCGGTGTTTTTTCTTGAGCTGTTCCAGATCTTCCGGCTCCATCTCCTGATAGCCTGCCTGCAGAAACTCCTCCATGAAAGTCTCCGAGGATTCCATGGCTTCCTCGAGTTCCTGCTCGATGCGTTCCATCTCTTCCTCCAGTTCTTCGGCCAGTTTCTCCAGTTCCTCTTTCGTCATGCCGGTGGTGTCAAGGATCTCGTCTTCTTCCTCTTCCTCCGTGCGCATCTCCTCGGGGTCGGTCATCCCGCTTTTGCCGGTCTTTTCGATATTTTCCTCCTCCTGAAGATGCTTCAGGCGCTTCTTGGCCACGCGGGCAATTTTCTCGGCGTGGAGCAGGGCGCTGTGAACCTCCGCGTAGTCGTAGTCGCCGCTGATGAGTTTCATGCGCAGGTCGGCGATCTGGAATTTGGTCTTGGTCACAAGCTGCTTCGCGTTGACGGAAGTCTTCGTGCGCAGGATCTGATTCGAGAGCCGCTTAAAGTTGTACTGCAGCTTCTTAAATTTTTTCTGCCCGGATTTGGAGACGTTACGCGTCTTCTCCGCGCGCGTGCGGGACGTGGAGACGGACATTGTCCCCGCGTAGGACCCGTCCCTGTTGTACAGGTCGATCTTCATCATGCCGTTGTTCATGCCGCTGATGTTTCCCACCAGCATCCTGCCGCTTCCTGTCATATTTGTCTCCAATCCGGAGCGTTTACGCACCGCGCCTGCTCCTGCAGTCTATATGCATCGAGTCTTATGATTTGAGGGAAAAACGGAGAAAACCGTCTGAGGGATGCCCGCAGATACAGTAAAAAAGACCTTATAGAGAGTCCGATCCGTGAACGCGTGCGGGAAATCCGTTTCCCCTGTCTATAAGCTTTCGTATTCTATATCTTTTATATCGGCGCCTGCGGATATTTTGTTTATAAGATGCCGCAAATAAGAGGCGCCTTTCATGACAAAAAAACGGCGTTTCATGACGGGCAAAAGAGCCGCGCCGCACGAAAAGCAGACGGCCCTCAGCGTGGAAGAGCGCCAAAAAAGGGTTGAAATTCTGTTCGGGGAACTATATAATAGAGGCTGTATCATATATTTGGGTCGTGCGGCCTGCCCGGCCGCGGAGGGACGCGCTAATGTCAACGAAAACGGATACCGAGGTCATCATTGCCGGCAAGGTGTTTACGCTGAGCGGATATGAGAGCGAGGAATATTTGCAGAAGGTGGCTTCCTACATAAACAACAAAGTGGCGGAGTACAATAAGGTGGACGGCTTTAAGAGGCAGCCGCTCGACATCCAGAATGTGCTGCTGCAGCTCAATATAGCGGACGATTACTTCAAGGCCAGGAAACAGATCAGCCTGAAAGAGGAGGAACTGCAGAAGAAAGAAACCGAGATCTACGACCTGAAACATGACCTGATCGCCGCGCAGATGAAACTGGAGAGTACGGAGAAGACAGTCAAGACTCTGCAGGATGAGGCGAACGAAAAAGAGAAGAAAATCGTGCGCCTGGAGACGGAGTTGGGAGAACTGAAAAAATAAGAGTGTTAGCGATAGCCCTGGCAGAGAAATCTACAGGGCTTTTTCAAAGGGATTTTTATGAAACAAAAAGTGGAACTGCTTTCGCCTGCCGGGAATTACGAAGCTTTCATCGGCGCCCTCAACGCCGGTGCGGATGCCGTATATCTGGGCGGCGACAGATTCGGGGCGCGGGCCTACGCGGATAATTTTACAGCCGGGGAAATCTGCAGAGCGCTCCATGTCGCCCATTTTATGGGCAGAAAAATCTATCTGACCGTCAACACGCTGGCAAAAGAACAGGAGCTTGAAACGTTATGCGATTGGCTTGCCCCTTTTTATGAAGCCGGGCTGGACGGTGTGATTGTGCAGGATATCGGAGTGCTTTGCCGGATTCGGGAATGTTTTCCGGATCTCGCCCTGCACGCGAGCACACAGATGGCACTGACCGGTGTAAGGGGCGCGGCCTTTTTGAAGCGTCATGGCGTATCGCGCCTCGTTCCGGCCAGGGAACTCTCGCTGGCGGAGATCCGCGGCATCAAGGCGGAGACGGGCATGGAGGTCGAATGTTTCATTCACGGCGCGATGTGTTACAGCTATTCGGGGCAATGCCTGTTCAGCAGTATTCTGGGCGGCAGAAGCGGCAACAGGGGACGCTGCGCACAGCCGTGCAGGCTGCCCTATCGGATCTGTGAGGATGGCGTCGGCATCGGCGATGCAGAGTACCCGCTCAGCCTGAAAGATATGTGCACCATCGCCTGTCTTCCGCGCCTGATCGAGGCGGGTATTGATTCTTTCAAGATCGAAGGCAGAATGAAAAAACCGGAGTATGCTGCCGGTGTCACAGCCATATACCGCAAGTACATCGATCTCTATGAGGCGTCCGGCGCGGCAGCGTATCGGGTGGAGCCGGCGGATATGGACAGGCTCCGGGGCCTCTATATTCGCAGCGAGGTGCAGGACGGCTATTATGAGCGCCACAACGGCAGGGAGATGGTTACGCTGCGCAGGCCGGGCTATACGGGAAGCAGCCCGGAAGTGCTGGAAGAGATCCGCGCGCATTATCTGCGGGAACCGGAGAAACGAAACGTCAGGATGCAGGCCGTGCTGTGTGCGGGGCAGGAGGCTTTCCTGGAAATCTCGGATGCGGACGGCCTCCGTGTCTCCGTGTACGGCGACAGGGTGGAGCCGGCAAAAAACAGGCCGCTGCAGAGAGAAGAAGCGGCCAGACAGCTTGTCAAAACCGGCGGCGAGCTCGTCAGGGCGGAGAACTGCAGTGTCGAGATACAGGGAGAGGTATTTCTGCCGGTGAGCGCCATAAACGGGCTCAGGCGCAAAGGCGTGGAGGCTTATGAGAGGCAGTATATCGCTTCGCAGGGGATGACCGCTTCCCGCCGTCAGCCGCTTTGCGGGCCTTTTGCAAGACCGACCGGGTCAGTCAATGGCAGGACGGATGAAACGCTATCGCGGCGCAGATCCGCCGTGAAAGAAACCGCCCATGAAAACAATAAAGCGGCGGTGGATATTCTGGTCACGTCTTATGAGCAGCTCGAGGCGGCGGCCGCCTTTCCGTGTCAGCGCATCTATATAGAGAGTGATCTTTTTCTGGCTGAATGGGAGAGAGTTACGGCATGTATGCGGAAAAACAGCGACAGAGAATACTATCTGGCGCTTCCCTATATCCTGCGGGCGCGGGATGCGGATTATCTCGACAGGCTTGCGGGACGGGCGGACACAAGCGCCGTCAGCGGTTTCCTGCTCCGCAATTACGAGGCGGCGGCATATGTCGGGGAACTTGGCCGGGCGTACGCTCTCGTGCCGGACGCCGGTCTGTATGTGTGGAACAGCGGCGCGCTGCGCTTCTGGGCGCAGTATGCCTCCGAGTATACCCTTCCCTATGAGCTGAACGCACGGGAGTGCGCGGCGCTTGTTTCCCGTGCCGGCAAGCTGTGCATGTCCTCCTCGCTGATCGTATATGGCAGAATCCCTATGATGGTCAGCGCCGGCTGCGTTCGCAGGACAGCGGGGCGCTGCGTGGCGGAGGCGGCAGACGGGACGACCGGGAAGCCGGTGATGCTGCGGGACAGATACGGAACGGATTTTCCTGTGGAAACCAACTGCGTACACTGCTATAATATAATCTATAATTCCGTGCCGTACTCGCTTCATGGCAAGAGAGAGGAGGCCTGCAGAGTCGGCGCGGACAGGCAGCGTTATGATTTTACCGCCGAATCCGGCGAGGAATGCCGCCGTATCCTCGCGGGCGGGGACTTCCCCTGGGAGAAGTACACAACCGGACATTTCAGACGAGGCGTGGAATAATATTTTATGGAACTGTATATCACCGAACTGTCTAAATATATCATCACCCTGTTTATCGCACTGTACACGCTGGAGTGCTTTCTTGTGTTCCGTCATCGGGACGAGGAGAGCCGGAGCGGCGGCTATACCCGCCAGAATCTGCTGATGTTTCTGGTGCATTTTTCCTGCTTTCTGGTCATCTGTTTCGAGACGGGCAAGCCGGAATATCTGTTGTTCTATGCGCTGCAGCAGATCCTGCTGTTTGCGACCATTGTGCTGTTTCGCATGATCTATCCGCGGGGCAATCGGCTGATCGTCAACAATATGTGTATGCTCTTAAGCATCGGTTTTGTCATTCTGAGCCGGCTGTCTTTTGAGAAAGCGATTAAACAGTTTTTTGTCGTGACCATATCCATCATCACCGGTATGCTGATCCCTTATTTTATCCGCAAGATGAAATTCTTAAAGAGCCTCACGTGGATCTATGCCGCCGTCGGCGTCGTATCGCTTGGCATTGTGCTGATTCTGGGCGCGACGACCTACGGCTCCAAGCTGTCCTATTCCATAGCGGGACTGACGTTTCAGCCGTCGGAATTTGTCAAGATTATCTTCGTGTTTTTTCTCGCGGGGGCGCTCAGCGAATCCCAAAGTTTTGGGCAGGTCGTGCTGACGGCGGTCGCCGCCGGCATCCATGTGCTCATCCTGGTCGCCTCCAAGGATCTGGGCAGCGCGCTGATCTTCTTTGTCGTCTATGTGCTGATGGTCTTTATCGCTACGGGCAACTGGCTGTATCTCATCCTTGGCAGCGCCGGCGGCTGCGGGGCGGCCGTCATGGCGTATCGGCTGTTCACCCATGTGCAGATCCGTGTGCAGGCGTGGCGGGATCCTTTCAGCTGTATCGACGACGCGGGCTATCAGATCACGCAGTCTCTTTTCGCTATCGGCAGCGGCGGATGGTTCGGCATGGGACTGTTCCGCGGGACGCCGGACGACATTCCTTTTGTGGAGGCGGATTTTATTTTCTCCGCGGTGGCGGAAGAGCTGGGAATTGTCTTTTCCGTGTGTATGGTGTTAATCTGTATCAGCTGTTTTATCATGTTCATGAATATATCCATGCGGCTGCAGGACAGGTGCTATCAGCTGATTGCTTTCGGACTTGGCGTCGTCTATATTTTTCAGGTCTTTCTCACGATCGGCGGCGGCACGAAATTTATTCCGATGACGGGCGTCACGCTGCCGCTTGTCAGCTACGGGGGCAGCTCCGTGCTCACGACGCTTGTGATGTTTTTTATCATTGAGGGACTGTATATCATCAGGCAGGAAGAGGGAGCCAGACGTGACAAAAAAAAGAAGCGAAAGCGAAAGGCAGAATACAAAGAAGAACAAGAGCCGGAAGAAGCGGAATAGACAGATTCTGTTTGTCACGTATCTGTTCGTCGCCGTATTCTTTGGCATGATGGGCTATACCTGCCATTATGCCGCGACGCATCAGCAGGAACTGATCAACAACAGCTACAACGGCAGGCAGGAACTCTTCATCGCCCGCAACACGCGTGGGAAGATCTATGCCGCGGGAGGGCAGGTGTTAGCCGAGACGCAGACGGACGAGCAGGGAAAAGAGACGAGAGTCTATCCCTATGAAAATCTGTTTGCCCACGTGGTGGGGTATGCCTCCAATGGGCGTTTCGGCATTGAGGCGGAGAGCAATTTCTACCTGATCAATTCCAACGCGAAGCTCTCGGACAAGGTCGAAAACGATATCAAAGGCGTCAAATATCCCGGTGACAATGTCTTCTCCACGCTGGACGTGGGGCTTCAGGAGATCGCCTATCAGTCGCTCGGCATCTACAAGGGCGCCGTGATCGTCACGGAGCCAAAGACCGGCAGGGTGCTCGCCATGGTGTCGAAGCCGGACTTCGATCCCAACCGGATCGACGAGATCTGGGACGATCTGCTGGCCGACAAGGAGAGCACCGTGCTGTTAAACCGCGCCACGCAGGGGCTCTATCCGCCGGGCTCTACCTTTAAGATCGTGACGGCCCTCGAGTATATCCGTGAGAACCCGGACACCTACAGCCAGTATAGTTATCAGTGCGGCGGAAGATTTTCCCACGGCGAGGACGTCATCAACTGTTATCACGGTACGGCGCACGGCAGCGTGAATTTTGCGAAATCTTTTGCGAAGTCCTGCAATTCGTCTTTCGCCAACATCGGCCTGCAGCTTGACCGCACACGGTTCGGGGACACGCTTGACGGCCTCCTGTTCAATGAAAAGCTGCCGGTTTCTTTCGCGTATAACCAAAGCCGGCTCGTGATTGACGGGAACACGTCCGACTCCGATGTCATGCAGGCGGCAATCGGGCAGGGGACGACACAGATCACGCCGCTGCACCTGAATATGATCACCTGTGCCGTGGCCAACGGCGGCGTACTCATGAAGCCGTATCTGGTGGATTGTGTCAAAAATGCCGAGGGGAACGTCGTCAAACAGTTTGAACCGTCCGCATACAGACGTCTGATGTCCGAGGAAGAGGCGGGCATTCTGAACGGTCTGATGCAGGAAGTGGTAAAAAGCGGCACGGGGACAAAATTGTCCGGCCTCACCTACACGGCGGCAGGCAAGACCGGATCGGCCGAGTACAACAGTATCAAGAGCGATTCTCACGCCTGGTTTACCGGCTTCGCGCCGGCGGAAGACCCGGAAGTCTGCGTCACCATCATCATCGAAGGCGCGGGCAGCGGCGGTGATTATGCGGTGCCGATTGCCAAGCGCATCTTCGACGAGTATTTCGACGCCTGACATCCGTCAGTAGATTGTGTTGATTTCAAGAGAGCGTTCCAGAGCCAGATTGATTTCACGGTTCGCCGCCCGCAGAACGGGTCTGGTGAGCTGATCTTCGTTGATGCGGATCACTTCCCCCTCTTCGCCGTTATTTAAGAGCACGTGGAAACCGAGCTGCGTGGCGGCAATGCGGGAGAGAATCGGCTTTAAGATCGTCTCGTCATATTTGTCGTAGCCGTCCCACTCGAAATTGGCGATGACCTGAAAAGGGTTCAGGGAGGATCGATAGGTGCGCGGTGATGTCATCGCCTCGTAGGCGTCTATGATGGCGATATACTTTGCGTAGATGTCGATCTGATTGGAGTGCAGTCTGGAGGGATAGCCTGTGCCGTCGCAGCGCTCGTGGTGCATCAGCGTCGCTTTCAGCACATGTTCGTCCATATCGCAGTCTTTCAGCATATCAAAGCCCAGCATGGTGTGAGTCTTCAGCTTGGTAAATTCCAGATCGGTCAGTTTGCCCGGCTTCCACAGCAGCTCCTGGGGCAGCTTCAGCTTGCCGATGTCGTAGAAGAATGCGCACTGGACGAGAAGCAGAATATCCGCCGACGGCAGATTGAGCCATGTGCCGAATACACCGGCGATCAGCGCGGAGTTCAGGCAGTGCGCGTAGGTCATGTCATCCATGCCCGGCAGCATATTGTAGAGATAATCGAGGAGCTGTTCCCCGTTTCCGGCCCGCGCGGATATGGTCGTATAGATCTCCATCAGGCTGTTCATCTTCACGGGCGTTTTGTTTTCCACGAAGCCTCTCATCAGCGTGCGGAAGATCGACATGCAGTTGTTGTAGGTGAGTTCAAAGGATTTGAATTCCTGACTGAGACGGACTTTTTCAAAGTGTGTCGTGGCAAAATCGACTTCCTCCTTGATCGGAATCACAATGATCGAGTGCCTGGACAGCTTCTCAATCACGGAATCGTCCACGACGGTATCTTTGGGATAGAGCAGTTTGTTCTGATAGTTGTAAATATCTTCGGCAATGACCATGCCTTTTTCCAGCGCCATGCGTGCAACATTTTTCATCTGATTTACATTCCCCCGTTTGTTGTCTGTGCGAATTATTGTGACTGTATCTGTCAATAGTATAAATCTTATCCGCAAACCGTGTCAATCAGTCTGCTCTTTTTATTTTTGATAATGTGTGGTAAAATAAATTCCAGAATCCGTCTGCTGCGCAGCCGCCGTGCTGCGCACGCAAAACATGCGAAAAAGAGGCAACATGAAATTTTATCGTGATCTCTATGTGGGGGAAAGCGTCCGCAATCCCGCCAGAATCAGGAAAAAACTGAAAAGGTATGCCAGGCTGAACCATGTCTGGCTGATTGTATACGCGGCGGAGAACAGGCGGCTGGAGATCTGTCACTGTATGATACTGCAGCAGTATTATTATAAGGCCAATCCGCCCTATGTCGTCGGGATGGCCGGGAGCTGGGAGGAGGCCTCGCAGATCGTGTGCAGAATCGCTGAGGAGGCCGTGCGGAAGACGGGACGCGCGGATCTTGTGTCCTATCTGTTCGCGGAAGATGCAGAGGAGCGCTGATCTGCCGCAGGCTTTGCAAAACCGGAAACCAAGAGGAATTGACGGACAAATCTTATGCTACATATGATTTTGCTTATCTTAAAAATAATCGGAATCGCGCTGCTTGCCGTGCTGGGCCTGCTTGTTCTGGCGATCGTGTGCGTGCTGTTCGTGCCGGTGCGCTACCGCGTCAGGGCGGTCAGACAGGAGGGTGAGGGACAGCCGCCCGCGGAGGCTTATGTGAAAGTTACCTGGCTTCTCCATCTGGTGAACTTTTCCGTGCGCTATCCCGCCGCGGTGATCATACGGGCGCGTATTTTGTGCTTTACGCTCTTTCGGCTGCCGCAGAGAGAAAAAAAATCGGACAAAAAACGGCAAAAATCGCGGAAACGGCAGAAAGCGGAGAGCCGGGCGGGCGAGGATAGGCGGCCTGACGCAGAACTTCCCGCGGAGGAGAAAACGGGTAAATCCGCAGAGATGCTTTCGGAGACGGAGACAGAACATCGGGTCGAAGAGATCGCCGGGGAGAGTGGGAAAGAAGCGGTTTACGAGCCATATCAGGCATTTGACGAAGGCACGCCGTTCGGGGAAGCGGCGGGCGACGAGGGGGCAACGGAAGAAGAGGGGACGGCAGCTTCCGTTTTCGGCAGAATCGGCGCATTTTTCGGCAAATGCAGACAGGCCGTCGAAAAAATAAAAGGCTTCTTTCAAAATATACGGTACACAATCCGTAAGATCTGTGATAAAATAAAATCTGTCTTGGATCATATACAGTATTACCGCGAAGTGATGGAGAGCGAGCCGTTTCAGGCGTCGCTTGGTCTGTGCAGGCGGCAGCTGTCAAGGGTTGTCCGGATGCTGAAGCCGGACAGGTTCGAGGCGGAGGCTCTCGTTGACATGGCGGATCCCGCCGTCACGGGAGAGATTCTGGCCGTCTATGGTATGCTGTATCCGCTCATCGGCCGGCATGTCCGGCTCACCGGCGGTTTTGCCTGCGAGCGCACCAAGATCGAGGGCCGGCTGTATATCCGCGGCAAGGTCAGGGTGTTTACGCTGATTCGCGCGGCGGTGTGCGTATACTTTGACAGGGATGTCAGGAAACTGATCAGAATGTTGAAAAAGGAGGCTGCATAATGGCAGAGAACAACTTTACGGGCGTGATAGAATCATTGATGAAGGGCATGAACGCCGTGCTTGCCACCAAGACGGTTGTGGGCGACGCGACCCAGGTCGGCGATACGATTATTCTGCCGCTTGTGGATGTGACTTTCGGGGTCGGCGCGGGTGCGAGCGCTGCCGACAAGAAAAACGGCGGAGGCGGCGGATTCTCGGCCAAGATGTCTCCCAGCGCCGTGCTTGTCATCAAGAACGGCTCCACGAAATTGGTAAATATCAAGAATCAGGACACCGTCACGAAAGTGCTGGATATGATCCCGGATATCGTGGACAAATTCACCGCGCCCAAGGAGGAGATGATCGCGGACGAGGAGGCGGTTGACATCGCTTTCCCGGAGGAGAAGAAAGAGTGAGGGCCTGACGTCCGGGGCGGAACCTTTCGCCGTCAGGTTTCATATATTGTAACAAAAGCATAAGCAGGGGTGGTCTATGAAAAAACTGATCGGGCTTGCGGCTTTCTGCATCGCGGCGGGTATGCTGTTTATGCTTTTTCTGATGAACCGTTTTGTCGGACTGGTTCTGATTGCTTTGCTGCTGTTGATCGGCTATAATTTTTTTTGCTGCGATTGAGGAATATGATGGAAAATTTTGAAGAGATACTGGTACACGGCTCGGAGGATGAGCTTCAGGAACTGAAGTCGTGGCTGTTTCGTGAGAATATCAGACTTGTGACCGCCTCGCGGGAGCTTGAGGACATGCAGGAGCAGTTCCTCAAAGAGAAAGTACAGTTCCAGGAGGAGATGAAGCTGTTAAACCGCAAAATCTCCGGAGAGCGCCAGCGGCTCAAGGAGGACAACCAGTTCTTTGAGAAGAAGATGGAGATCTTAAAGAACGGCTTCAGTCAGCTCGACATCGACCGCAGGCGGCTGGACAAGGAGTGGGCGAAGCTGTCCGCCGAGCGCGAGCTGATGAGCGAGCATGCGGTCTATGACAGCGGGATGGACGTCTCCGTGTTTTTCCGCGGGGTGCGGAATCCGCTGGCCCTGAAGAAGCGCTATAAGGATCTGATCAAGATTTTTCATCCGGACAATGTGGCGGGGGACAAGGAGATCATTCAGCGCATCAACAAGGAGTACGAGACGTTAAAGATGAATTACGAGAACTTTAAGCAGGCGTAACAATTAAGGAATAGCAATAGCAATAAAAAAAGAGTTTGTCCGAAGACAAGCTCTTTTATTTGCGTTTGCCGTTTTCGCTTAAGCGCGCTCGACTTTGCCGGATCTTAAGCAGCGCGTGCAGACATGCAGCTTCTTGTTGGACCCGCCGACTTTGCACATAACGTTCTTGATATTAGAATGCCAGATCCTGTTCGATCTTCTATGAGAATGGCTGACGTTGTTGCCGAAATGAGCGCCCTTGCCACAGATATCACATTTAGCCATCTTTGCACCTCCTTTGTCATTCACACAACATTTGTATAATAGCAGAAAGTGATTGGGAATGCAAGCAAAAATTACAGAATTTGCTCACAAAAATATAAGAAAGGCAAATTCAGGATAATTTTGGTTTCCTTTTTTATCATCTCGGGTTATAATAACTAATGGATATACAAGATAATACGGGAGGTGCCTTATGAAAGTTTCTTCAATGGATACGCATATGGGGAATATCTCGATTGATCAGGAGGTCATCGCACGTTTCGCAGGCACGGTGGCGATGGAAGTCATCGGCGTGGTGGGTATGGCGAACATGAATATGCGGGACGGACTGGTCGGTCTGCTTAAGAAAGACAACATGACGCGCGGCATTCAGGTGATTCTGAACAATAACAAGCTGACGCTGAACTTTCATATTGTTGTGTCCTACGGCGTGAAAATACTTGCCGTGTCGGAAAATCTGATCGACAGCGTCAAATATAAAGTGGAAGAGTTTACCGGCATCGAAGTGGAGAAGATCAACATTTTCGTTGAAGGTGTAAAAGTGATTGACTGAGGGAGGACAGTGAGGTGGCTTCAAATACGATAGATGCCGGGATGATGGCGAAGTGCTTTCTCGCCGGTGCCAAGAATCTTGAGAACAACAAAGAATGGATCAATGAACTGAATGTGTTTCCGGTTCCCGACGGCGATACCGGCACTAACATGACGCTGACGATCATGTCGGCGGCGAAAGAGGTGTCCGCCCTGTACGACGTGGGAGACCTGGATATGCAGTCTTTGTGCAAGGCGATCTCCTCCGGCTCCTTAAGGGGCGCCAGGGGTAACTCGGGCGTGATTCTGTCGCAGCTGTTCCGCGGCTTTACCAAGGGTGTGAAAGAGTATGAGGCGATTACGATTCCCGTGCTGGCAGCGGCTTTTGACAAGGCGGTGGAGACGGCTTACAAGGCGGTTATGAAGCCCAAGGAGGGCACGATCCTGACCGTGGCGAAAGGGGCGGCCATCAAGGCGAGAGAGCTCGCGGACAATGGCACGGAGGATATGGCGGACTTTCTGGCGCAGATTATCAGCCGCGCGGAGGAGGTCTTAAAGCAGACGCCGGAGATGCTTCCCGTGCTGAAGCAGGCCGGTGTGGTGGATTCCGGCGGACAGGGCCTTGTTCTGGTTCTGCAGGGAATCTACGATGCGTTTATGGGCAAGGAGATCGACTTTACAGTCAGCCAGACGGCTGAGACACCGTCAGGGCGGACGGCGGGCGCCAATGTGGAAGCGCAGGCGAACGCCGAGATCAAATACGGTTATTGTACCGAGTTTATCATCATGTTAAACAAGGTATTCAATATCAAGGCGGAGCTGGATTTCAAGGCCTATCTGGAATCCATCGGCGACTCTATTGTGGTTGTGGCGGACGACGACGTGGTGAAAGTGCATGTACATACCAACGATCCCGGCCTGGCCATCCAGAGAGCCCTCAAATACGGAGCGCTCTCCAACATGAAGATTGACAATATGCGGCTCGAGCATCAGGAAAAGCTCTTCAAGATGTCGCAGAAAGAGGAAGCCGCAGGCGGAGAGGCCGAGGCAAAGCAGCCGCGCAAGGATGTGGGCTTTATCGCCGTGTCCGTAGGCGAGGGCATCAATGAGATCTTTAAGGGACTTGGCGTGGATCATATCATCGAGGGCGGCCAGACCATGAATCCCAGCACGGAGGATATGCTGAACGCCATAGACAGGGTCAACGCCGACAGTATCTTTATCCTGCCGAACAACAAGAATATCATTCTGGCGGCCAATCAGGCGCAGTCTCTCGTCAAGGACAAGAAGATCACGGTCATTCCGACGAAGACCGTCCCTCAGGGGATTACGGCCGTCATCAACTACGTGCCGGACATGTCGGTTGAGGAGAATGCCGATACGATGACCTCAGAGATCAAAAATGTCTCCACGGGCGAGGTTACCTATGCCGTCAGAGACACCAATATCGACGGCAAGGAGATCAGGCAGGGCGACTATATGGGCATCGGAGATGACGGCATTCTGTCCGTCGGCGGTTCCATAGCCGGCGTCACGATGGAGATGATTGACGAGATGATGTTCGACGATGCCGAACTGATCAGTATCTATTACGGAGACGAGATCGACGAGCAGGATGCCGAGACGCTGCGCAGACAGGTGGAGGAGAAGTATGCCTCCTGCGATATCGAACTGCAGTACGGCGGTCAGCCGATCTACTACTATATTATCTCTGTTGAGTAGACGACAAGAGACGCTGCGGCCGGTTGGAAACGGATTCGCGGCGCCCGCAGACATGACAGGAAGATCATACCCCGGCAGCGGACACCTGAGCGTGCGGTTGTCGGGGATTTTTTGAGGACGGTTATGGAGATTACAGCGTTAAAGGGCGTCGGTGAAAAGACTGCGGCGCTTTTTCACAAACTGCATATTGACACCGCGGAGGAACTGGTGCAGTACTATCCCCGGGATTACGAGCGCTTTGCGCCGCCGACAGATCTTGCGCACGCTGCCGTCGGGGAGATTGCCGCCGTGCCCGGACAGATCCGGGGGAACGTGGCCACCAGGCATGTGCGGGGCTTAAGCATCACCACGTTCGAGGCGGTCTGCGAAGACGGCAGCCTGCATCTGACTTACTTTAACATGCCCTATCTGAAGAACAGCTTAAAGCGGGATGCGCGGTATGTCTTCCGGGGGATTCTGCAGAAAAAAGGAAACCGCTTCGTGATGGAGCAGCCGAAAATGTACCGGCCGGAAGAATACGACGCCATGACCGACCGGATGCAGCCGCTGTATTCCGTCACAAAAGGGCTGAGCAGCAAGGCGGTGGCGAAAGCGGTGGGCCGGGCGCTTGAGGCCGTGGATCTGTCGGAGGACTATCTGCCGGAGGAGATCAGGCGGGAGGAGGGGCTGATCGGCTATGGGGAGGCCGTGCGGCAGATTCATTTCCCGGAGAACCGCGATATGCTGGTGCGGGCGCGGGAACGTCTTGTCTTTGACGAGTTTTTTCTCTTTATCCTGATGATCCGGCGAATGAAAGAGGATACCGCGGCGCTGCCGAACGGCTGCCCGATGATCGAGATCGCCGAGACAGGGCGGCTTGTCGAGGCGCTTCCCTATAGGCTGACGGGCGCGCAGCAGACGGTGTGGCGGGAGATACGGGAAGACATGACTTCCGATCACACGATGAACCGCCTGATTCAGGGCGATGTGGGCTCCGGCAAGACGATCCTCGCCTTTCTCGCGCTCATCATGTGCGCGGGCAACGGGTACCAGGGCGCGATGATGGCGCCGACGGAAGTCCTCGCCGCACAGCACTACGAGACGCTTCTGCAGATGAAGAAGCGCTATCGCCTGTCCATCCGCCCCGTGCTGCTGACGGGTTCCGTCTCCGCAAAAGAACGGCGCGAGATCTATGCGCAGATTGAGAGCGGGGAGGCGGACATCATCCTCGGCACCCATGCGCTCATCCAGGAGAGAGTGGAGTATCACAGGCTGGGTCTTGTGATCACGGACGAGCAGCATCGCTTCGGCGTCAGACAGCGGGAGAGCCTGGCACAGAAAGGAAGCGGCGTGCATGTGCTCGTCATGAGCGCGACGCCGATTCCGCGCACGCTGGCGATCATTCTCTACGGAGATCTGCATATATCCGTGCTCGACGAGATGCCCTCGAACCGCCTGCCGATCAAGAACTGTGTGGTGAACACTTCCTACCGCAATACGGCCTACCGTTTTATAGAGCGGGAAGTCGCCGCCGGGCATCAGGCGTATGTCATCTGCCCTATGGTTGACGAGAGCGAGGCGCTGGAGCTGGAGAATGTCGTCGATTACACGGCGAAGCTGCGCGAACAGATGCCGCCGTCCATACAGATCGCTTCTCTGCACGGGCGAATGAAGTCCGCGGAGAAAAACCGCATTATGGAAGCTTTTGCGGCGAGGCAGATTGATGTGCTCGTCTCCACCACCGTGATTGAGGTCGGCATCAATGTGCCAAACGCGACGGTGATGATGGTGGAGAATGCAGAACGTTTCGGACTGGCGCAGTTACATCAGCTGCGCGGCCGCGTCGGCCGCGGCGGCGCACAGTCCTACTGCATCTTTGTGAGCGCCAAGGACAGGCCGGAAACCATGGCGAGGCTCAAAATCCTGAACGAGTCGGACGACGGCTTCTACATTGCCTCCCAGGACCTCAAGCTGCGCGGACCGGGCGATCTCTTTGGCATTCGGCAGAGCGGCGATCTGCACTTTATGCTGGCGGATATCTTTCAGGATGCCGCCATCCTCAAAAGGGCCGCCGACTGGGCGGATCGGCTGTGCGCGCGGGATACGGCCGGCACGGACGCAGAGTATGCGGCGCTCAGAAAGCGTTTGGCGCGCGCGGCCACAAATGAGGTTGACTTTAGAACTATCTGAAAGTAATATGTTATAGAAAGCGTTTCGCTTCAATCAATATGATACGGAGAAGCATAAACCATGGCAAAAAAGATAGCGATCGTCACGGACAGCAACAGCGGCATTACCCAGACGCAGGCCGGGAAACTGGGGATTCATGTGCTGCCGATGCCTTTTATGATCAACAGTGAAATATTTTATGAGGATATCACCCTGACGCAGGAGGAATTCTATGCACGCCTCGCCGAGGGGGCGGATGTTGTCACGAGCCAGCCCACGCCGGATTCGGTCATGAAACTGTGGGACAGTCTGCTTGAGGAGTATGATGAGATCGTACATATTCCGATGTCCAGCGGACTCAGCGGTTCCTGCCAGAGTGCGGCCGTGCTGGCGCAGGAGTACGACGGCAGAGTGCAGGTGGTCAACAATCAGCGCATCTCCGTCACGCAGAGACAGTCCGCGCTGGATGCCGGACTGCTTGCAGAGCGCGGCATGGACGCCGCACAGATCAGGGATTTCCTTGAGAACGATAAATTCAATTCCAGCATCTACATTATGCTGGATACGCTGTATTACCTGAAAAAAGGCGGCAGGATCACTCCCGCGGCCGCGGCATTGGGCACGATCCTGAAGCTGAAGCCGGTCCTGCAGATTCAGGGGGAAAAGCTGGATGCTTTCGCCAAGGCGCGGACGGTATCTCAGGGCAAATCCATCATGCTGAGCGCTATCCGTGCGGACATGGAGAAACGCTTCGGCGGCGCGGATAAGGACAATATCTGGCTGGAGATTGCCTACAGTCATGATCTGGACGCGGCGAAACAGTTCCGGGCGGAGGTGGAGGAGCATTTTCCGGGCTTCGATATCCATATGGATCCGCTGTCTTTGAGCATTGCCTGTCATATAGGCCCCGGCGCTCTGGCGGTCGCCTGCTGCAAAAAGATCAAATAGCCCCGAAAGAGAGACGCCATGGCACAGTATACATCCGCAAACGACGACAGGGAAGCCGCCCTGCAAAGAGAATATATGGTCAAAGCGGCACGGTATGTCGCCGCGCTTAAGGAAGAACTCGGACGTCCCCCGAAATGCTGTGTCGTCACTTTTGGCTGTCAGATGAATGCCAGGGACTCCGAGAAACTGCTCGGCATTCTGACACAGACGGGCTATGAACCGACAGAGAGTGAGGAAGACGCCGATTTTGTCATCTACAATACCTGTACCGTGCGCGACAACGCCAATCAGCGCGTCTACGGCAGACTGGGCTATCTGCACAGCTTAAAAGACAGGAAACCGCACATGCGCATCGCCCTGTGCGGCTGTATGATGCAGGAGGCGGCTGTCATTGAAAAAATCAAAAAAAGCTACCGCTTTGTGGATCTGATCTTTGGAACGCACAATCTCTTCAAGTTTGCCGAGCTTCTGGTGACTATGTTTGAAAACAGGGAGATGATCATCGATATCTGGCAGGAGACGGACCGGATCGTCGAGGAGCTTCCCGTCAGGCGCAAATATCCCTACAAATCAGGTGTCAACATTATGTTTGGCTGCAATAATTTCTGCAGCTACTGCATCGTTCCCTATGTGCGCGGGAGAGAGCGCAGCAGAGAGCCGGGAGAAATCCTGCGGGAGATCGAGCGGCTTGTAGACGACGGGGTTGTGGAGGTCATGCTGCTCGGACAGAATGTGAATTCTTACGGCAGGAATCTGGACAAACCCATATCTTTCGCACAGCTTTTGAGAGAGGTGGAACAGATCGACGGGCTGCGGCGGATCCGCTTCATGACGTCTCACCCGAAAGATTTGTCCGACGAGCTGATTGAGGTGATGAGCCGCTCCGACAAGATATGCCGCCATCTGCATCTGCCGCTGCAGGCGGGCTCGGACCGTATCCTGCAGGCCATGAACCGCCGTTACACCAAGGCGCAGTATCTGGCGCTGGCCGACAGGATTAAGACAGCCATGCCCGACATCGCCATCACGACGGATCTCATTGTCGGTTTTCCGGGCGAGACACCGGAGGATGTGGAGGAGACGATCGACGTCGTGCGCAGGGTGCAGTTCGACAATGCTTTCACGTTTATCTATTCCCAACGGACGGGAACGCCGGCGGCAGCAATGGAAAATCAGGTACCTGCGGCGACGGTGAAAGAGGAGTTTGACAGAGTGCTGAAAACCGTGCAGGAGACAGCGCGTGCGCGCGCTGCCCTGTGGAAAGGCAGCGTGTCCAGGGCGCTTGTGGAGGAAGTCAATGAGCAGAACGCCGCTCTCCTGACGGGACGCCTCTCCAACAATATGCTCGTCCATTTTCCGGGAGACAGCAATCTGATCGGCGGCCTGGTCGATGTCTCGCTGGACGAGTGCCACGGATTCTACTATACAGGTCATATGATAAGAAAAGCGGACGACACGCTTGGAAAGACGGTTGACGGCAATGGCTGAACTTACGCCGATGATGCGGCAGTATATGGAAACGAAAAAAGAATATCCGGACTGCATTCTGATGTACCGTCTTGGCGATTTCTATGAGATGTTCTACGATGACGCCCTCCTAGCCTCCAAAGAGCTGGAGATCGCGTTGACCGGCAAGAACTGCGGGCAGGAGGAGCGCGCACCGATGTGCGGCGTGCCTCATCACGCTCTGGAGAGCTATCTCGGCAAGCTGGTGTCCAACGGGCACAAGGTCGCCATATGCGAACAGATGGAAGATCCGAAGCTCACCAAGGGAATCGTCAGGCGCGAGGTGGTCCGCATCGTGACGCCGGGCACAAACCTCAACCTGCAGTCGCTGGAGGAGACGAAGAACAATTATCTGGTGTGCATCGTCTATTTTACGGGCAAGATCGGCGTCTCCGCGGCGGACGTCACCACGGGAGACTATTATCTGACGGAAGTGGAAGACATCCGCAGGCTGCAGGATGAGATCAACAAGTATGAGCCCTCGGAGATCATCTGCAACGAGCCGTTTCTCGTCAGCGGCTATGATATTGAGGATCTGAAAGACCGTCTGAACATCGCGGTCTACTCTCTGGACGCGCACTATTTTGACGAGGATTGCTGCAGGCGGGAGCTTCTGAAGCATTTTCACGTGAATTCGCTCTCAGGCCTGGGCGTCGCGGATTTTCCGACGGGCATGATTGCCGCCGGGGCGCTGCTGCAGTATCTGTATGAGACGCAGAAGACGTCTCTTTCGCATTTTACCCATCTCTATCCGTATCTGTCGAGTAAGTACATGCTCCTTGACAGTTCCACGAGGCGCAATCTGGAACTGACGGAGACGCTCAGGGAAAAGCAAAAGACCGGTTCCCTGCTCGGCGTGCTGGACCGGACGAAAACGGCCATGGGCGGGCGGCTTCTGCGCAAATATATTGAGCAGCCCCTGATCGACCGGGAGAAGATAGAACAACGCCTTGACGCGGTAGAAGCGCTGTGTCGAAGCAGCGTCGACAGGGATGAGATAAGAGAGTATCTGACTGCCGTCTATGATCTGGAGCGCCTGCTCGGCAGGGTGAGCTACAAGACCGCGAACCCGCGGGATCTGATCGCCCTGCGCAACTCCCTCGCCATACTTCCTTCCGTCAAGACCGTCCTGTCTGATCTGGACGCGCGGCTCTTAATCGAGATCAACGAACATATGGACGCTCTGGAAGATCTCTATCATCTGATCGACGGCGCGATCGTTGAGGAACCGCCTGTTTCCGTCAGGGACGGCGGCATCATCAAAGAGGGCTTCGACGAGACGATCGACGCGCTCCGAAACGCCAAGACCGACGGCAAGAACTGGCTGGCGGCGCTGGAAGAGGAAGACCGCGCGCGCACGGGCATCAAGAATCTGCGCATCAAGTATAATAAGGTCTTCGGTTATTACTTCGAGGTGACGAACTCCTATCAGAACCTCGTGCCGGACGACTATATCCGCAAGCAGACCCTCGCGAACGCGGAGCGCTATACCACGCCGCGCCTGAAAGAACTGGAAGATGCCATCCTGAATGCGGAGGACAAGCTCACGGCGCTGGAATACGACAAGTTCTGCGAGATCCGGGATGCCATCGCCGACCAGATGGAGCGCATACAGCGGACGGCGAGAAGCGTCGCCAGGCTGGATGTATGCGCGGCCCTCTCCTATGTGGCGGAGCGCAATCACTATGTGCGCCCATCGCTCAATGAAAAAGGGGTGATCGACATCAAGGACGGCAGACATCCCGTGGTGGAGCGTATGATCAGCAACGACATGTTCATCGCCAACGACACTTATCTGGATAATCAGAAACGCTGTATCGCCGTGATCACCGGACCGAATATGGCCGGCAAATCCACCTACATGCGGCAGACTGCGCTGATCGTGCTGATGGCGCAGATCGGCTCTTTCGTGCCCGCCAAAACGGCGGATATCGGCATCGTGGACCGTATCTTTACGCGCGTCGGCGCCTCGGACGATCTCTCCAGCGGACAGTCCACTTTCATGGTGGAGATGAATGAGGTCGCCAATATCCTGCGCAACGCCACTGCCGACAGTCTGTTAATTCTGGATGAGATCGGCAGGGGCACTTCCACGTTCGACGGCTTAAGCATCGCGTGGGCTGTTATCGAGCATATCAGCAACCGTAAGATACTGGGCGCCAAGACACTGTTTGCGACTCACTATCACGAGCTGACCGAACTGGAAGACAAGATGGATAACGTGAACAATTACTGTATCGCCGTGAAAGAAAAGGGCGACGACATCGTATTCTTGCGCAAGATCGTGAAAGGCGGCGCGGACAAGAGCTATGGCATTCAGGTGGCGAAGCTCGCGGGTGTGCCGGACATGGTCATCGACCGTGCCAAGGAGATTGTGGAGCAGCTCAGCGACAACGATATCATTGAGAAAGTGCAGAAGATTGAGGTCGGCGTCAAAAAAGAGAAGCATAAACAGATCAGGTACGACGAGGTGGATCTGGAACAGATGTCTCTCTTTGATACCGTGAAAGACGAGGATATCATCAGAGAGCTGCAGGAGATCGACGTCGGGAACCTGACGCCCATCGAGGCGTTAAATACGCTTTACCGCCTGCAGAATAAGCTGAAGAACCGCTGGTAGGACGAAAGGAAAAGACATGGCGATCATCAATATCCTGGATCATCAGACAATCGATAAGATAGCCGCCGGCGAGGTGGTGGAGCGGCCGGCAAGCGTCGTCAAGGAACTGGTGGAGAACGCCATTGACGCCGGGGCAGGCGCGGTCACCGTGGAGATCAAAGACGGCGGCATCTCGCTGATCCGCGTGACGGATAACGGCTGCGGTATCGAGAAAGAACAGATTCCCAACGCTTTTCTCAGACATGCCACCAGCAAGATCACGTCGGCCGATGATCTGACAGCGCTGTCAAGTCTCGGCTTCCGCGGCGAGGCGCTGGCCAGTATCGCCGCTGTCTCCAAGGCAGAACTGATCTCCAAGACGGCATCGGAACTGACAGGAATCCGCTATGTCATCGAGGGCGGTATCGAGAGGGAGAAAGAGGAGATCGGCGCGCCGGAGGGTACCACTGTGCTTGTGCGCAGTCTTTTTTACAACACGCCTCCGCGCCGGAAGTTCCTGAAACAGCCACAGACCGAGGGCTCTTACGTGGCTGAGCTGATGGAGCATCTGGCCATGTCCAATCCTCATGTCTCGTTCCAGTTCATCGCCAACGGGCAGACCCGCTTTTACACCACGGGGAACGGCGATCTGAAAGAGATTGTCTATCGGATTTACGGCAGGGATATCTCCGAACAGCTGCTTCCCTTTTCTTATGAGACGGAGGGCATGTCGATAGACGGCCTTTTGGGGAAGCCGTTAATCAACCGCGCCAACAGAAACTATGAGATTTTCTATATCAACGGCAGATACATCAAGAGCGGCCTGATTGGCAGGGCGGTCGAGGAGGGGTATCAGGAGTACCTGATGCAGCACAAATTTCCGTTTTGTGTGCTGCACTTTCGGATCGACGCCCAGCGGATCGATGTGAATGTGCACCCGACGAAGATGGAAGTGCGCATCGCGGACGCTCCCGCATTCTGTGACATGGTCAGACAGGCGGTGCACGGGGCGCTCCACGGGACGGAGATGATACCGGAGATCACGCTGACTAAAGAAAAAGACAGCGGGTCGGCGGCCGTCAGGGGGAAAGCCGCGCCGGAACCTTTCGAGAGCAGACGTATACTTGCAGAATCCGCCGGTCACACGGCTATTCTGCCCAAGCATACAGAGGCAGAAGCAGACGGTGCGCCGGCTGTAGTTTCGGAGACAACGTTGGAGGCAGCGGTACGCGATTCGTCACAGCCGCTTCTCCTGCGCGATTCTGCCGGATATGGGACAAAAAGCGCCGTTCCTGACAACATGCCGGTGCACACGGCATCCGCTGCGGATATGCAGGAGAGCGAAAGCCCTGTGCAGATGGAACTTTTCAAAGATAAAATTCTGTCCGCACAGTCGCGGCCGGCGTTTCGGATTATCGGCCAGCTCTTTGACACCTACTGGCTTGTCACCTATGAGGATAAACTGCTGATCATCGACCAGCATGCCGCCCATGAGAAAGTGAAGTATGAGCGCCTGATCAGGCGGTTCCGGGAGCGGGCGATCGTCTCCCAGACGCTTGATCCGCCGATTATCGTCACCCTAAACGGCAGGGAACGGGAGTGCTATCTGAAACACGAGGAGGATTTCGCGGCCCTGGGCTTTGTGGTCGAGGACTTTGGCGGCAGCGATTATGCCATCCGCAGCGTTCCTCTGGATCTGTACGGCTACGGGGAGCGGGAATTATTCAGAGAGGTGCTGGAAGAACTGACGGAGGAATCCGCGGCGGGAACGCCGGAGAGCATCCGCATCCGTATCGCGGCCATGGCCTGCAAGGCTGCCGTCAAGGGCAATATGCGCCTCACCGCGGACGAGGCGGAAAAGCTGATCGACGAACTGCTGACGCTGGACAATCCGTACCACTGTCCACACGGCAGACCGACCATCGTCTCCATGACGAAGTACGAACTGGAAAAGAAATTCAAGAGGATCGTGACGTGAGGGAAAAGCGAAAGACACCGCTCGTGATTCTGACCGGCCCTACCGCCGTCGGCAAGACCGCGCTGTCCGTTGCGCTGGCGGGAAAGACAGGCGGCGAGATCATCTCGGCGGATTCCATGCAGGTGTACCGCCATATGGATATCGGTTCGGCCAAGATCACGGCGGCACAGACGGGCGGCATCCCGCATCATCTCATTGATATTCTGGAGCCGTATGAGGAATTCAACGTCGTTATGTTTCAGCGCCTTGCGCGCCGTGCCGTGCAGGAGATCTGCGGGCGCGGACACATACCGGTCGTGGTCGGCGGCACCGGGTTCTATATTCAGGCGCTATTGTACGATATTGACTTCACGGAGAACGACGGGGATACGGCGCTTCGCGGCCAGCTCCAGGAGCTGGCCCGGAGAGAGGGCGCGGCGGCTTTGTATGAGCGGCTGCGCAGAGTCGATCCGGAATCCTGCGAGGCAATCCACGCAAACAATATCAAACGCGTGATTCGCGCCATCGAGTTCTACGAGAAGACGGGCACGAAAATATCCGAGCACAACAGGACACAGCGCCTGAATGATTCCCCGTACCGCTTCGCCTATTTCGTCCTGAACGACGACAGGCAGAAACTCTATGCGAGGATCGAGGCGCGGGTGGATGAGATGATGGAGAGCGGGCTTGTGGAGGAAGTCCGACGCCTGAAAGAAATGGGCTGTACGGCGGATATGGTGGCCATGCAGGGACTTGGCTACAAGGAGATCCTGGCTTATCTGGACGGGAAAAGCACGCTGGAGGAAGCGGTGGGCCGGATCAAGCTGAACACGCGCCATTTTGCCAAGAGACAGCTCACCTGGTTTCGCAGGGAGCGGGATGTGATCATGCTGGACAGACGGGAGTTCGGCGGCAGCGACGAGCGCATCCTCGATCATATGACAGAGATTTTATACGGGAAAGGTATCTTATAGATATGGAGACAGATAAAATTGATCTGCTGAGACGACAGTACGGGGAATTCGGTATATCAGACAAAGTGTACGCATTCGGGGAAGAGATTCTCGCCTCTCTGCGGGAGCGCTTTATGCGGATCGACGAGGTGGCGGAGTACAATCAGCTCAAGGTGATCCGCGCCATGCAGGAGGCCGGCGTGAGCGAAGCCTGTCTGCTGGGCACGACGGGTTACGGCTACAATGATCTGGGCAGGGACACGCTGGAGAAAGTTTACGCGGCGCTTTTTCACACGGAGGACGCTCTGGTACGCCCGCAGATCACCTGCGGCACACACGCTCTGGCCCTGGCGCTGATGAGCAATCTGCGGCCGGGAGACGAACTGCTCTCCCCGGTGGGTAAGCCTTACGACACGCTGGAGGAAGTGATCGGCATCAGGCCATCCCGCGGTTCGCTGCGGGAGTACGGCATCACATACAGACAGGTAGATCTGCTGTCTGACGGCGCTTTCGACTATGAGGGCATCCGCGCCGCGATAAACGACAGGACAAAGCTCGTCACGATCCAGCGCTCCAAGGGATACCAGACCAGGCCGACGCTGTCCGTCGGACGCATCGGGGAACTGATCCGCTTCGTGAAAGGGATAAAGCCCGACCTCATCTGCATGGTGGACAACTGCTACGGCGAGTTTGTGGAGACGATCGAGCCCACGGACGTGGGGGCGGATATGGCGGTCGGCTCCCTGATCAAGAATCCCGGCGGCGGCCTTGCCCCCATCGGCGGCTATATCGCCGGCAGGAAAGACTGTGTGGAGAATGCGGCTTACCGGCTGACATCTCCGGGGCTCGGCAAGGAAGTCGGCGCCTCCCTCGGCATATTGTCCGCTTTCTACGAAGGGCTGTTCCTGGCGCCAACCGTCACGGCAAGCGCCCTGAAAGGGGCAATTTTTGCGGCGAATATCTACGAGAAACTGGGTTTCCCGGTGATCCCGAACGGGACCGAAGAGCGCCACGATATCATTCAGGCTGTGACTTTTGGCTCGCCGGAGGGTGTGATCGAGTTCTGCAGGGGGATTCAGGCCGCGGCATCAGTGGACAGTTTTGTCACGCCGGAACCCTGGGATATGCCGGGCTATGACGCCCAGGTGATCATGGCGGCAGGAGCGTTTGTGTCAGGCTCTTCCATAGAACTGAGCGCCGACGGTCCGATCAAGCCTCCCTATGCGGTTTATTTCCAGGGCGGCCTGACTTTTCCCCACGCGAAACTGGGGATTCTGAAGACTCTGCAGAATCTTGCGGACAAAAAAATTGTATACATTGAGTAGCCGTTATGTTAAAATGTGAGAGGTGTACCAAGAGGAGAGTTGGATACTATGCGAAAAAACGGTTGGACGTGTTTTTTGTTGATTCTTGCGGGGATTGTCGTCGGCGGATTTGTCGGCAGTCTGCTGCCGGCCACCTGGCTGAATTACGGGCAGTCTTTCGGGCTGACGTCTCCGCTGATTCTGGATCTCGGCATCCTGAGCATCACGTTCGGGCTGACGATCCATATCACGATTGCAAGCATCATCGGCATTGCCGTCGCGCTTGTGATTTATCGTCTGATCTGACGCAGATACCTTTACCGCAGCCCGGAGAGAAACGCTGTCGGAAAGAGGTTGCATGAAATCAGTTAAGGATGAGAACAATGAATATTACAGGACGCAGAATCTTCCCTACGAGAAGTTCAAGGCTTACGGGAGCCGGTCGCTGACCGATTCCGAGCTTCTTGCGATCCTGCTTCGGACGGGCACGCACGGTGTGGGCGTGCTTGCGCTGAGCGAGAGAGTTCTGGCGGAATCCGCGCGTTACGGCAACGGGCTGCTCGGCCTGTATCATATCCCGATACAGGAACTGCGCAGAATTGAGGGAATCGGCGAGGTCAAGGCGATTCAGTTAAAGACGGTCGTAGAGCTGAGTACGCGCATGGCTCAGGCCAGGGCGAAGAGCAGTCTGTCTTTCAGACAGCCCGCCTCCGTGGCGGACTACTATATGGAACGGTTCCGCCACGAGAGCGTGGAATATATTCTGCTGCTCCTCCTGGATTCGGGGCTTCATCTGCTCGGGGAATGTATCCTGTCGCAGGGGACGGTCAACGCTTCCCTGATCTCGCCGAGAGAGGTGTTTATCCATGCGGTACAGGCGCAGGCTGCGGGGCTTATGCTCCTGCACAACCATCCGGGCGGGGATCCGTCGCCCAGCGGAAACGACGTCCGCATCACGGAGCGCATCAGGCAGCTTGGCACCCTGGCGGACATTCCGCTTTTCGATCACATCATTATCGGAGACAGCAGCTATTTCAGCTTTAAGGAGCATGGGCTCATGCGGGAGACGCCGCGCGCGGAGAGCGCATTTTAGGAAAGAGAGGGAGAGTTGTTGTGGCTAACAACGCATTTGGAATTGATTTGGGAACAAGCAATATAAAAATATACAACCGGTCGGATGACGATGTCTTTGTGGAGAAGAATATGATCGCCATCGAGAACAAGAAGAATCTCTTCGCCTACGGTGACTCCGCATTCGAGATGTACGAGAAAGCACCGGCCAATATTCATATTTCCTACCCGCTCAGCAACGGTGTGATCGCGGATATTCAGAATATGGAACTGCTGGTGAAATATTTCCTCAGTGATCTGATGAAAAACAACCTGCGGCCCGCGGATTACTATATCGCCGTGCCCTGGGACGTGACGGAAGTGGAGAAGCGCGCGTTCAAAGATCTGATCAAGGAGGCAAACATCAAAGCGAGGCGCGTCATGGTCGTGGACAAAGCCGTTGCGGACGGCCTGGGAATGGGCATCGATGTCAAAAATTCACAGGGCGTGCTGGTCGTCAACGTCGGCTTTGACACAACGGAGATATCCATTCTTTCCCTGGGCGGCATCGTCTTAAGCCGGCTGATCAAGGTCGGCGGACGCAAGTTCGACGACGCGATCAAGAATGCCGTCAGGCGTGAGTACAGCCTGATTATCGGCGGCAAGACGGCTGAAATTGTCAAGATTTCCCTGCAGGATCTGGAGGAACAGCGGACCGGCGCACTGGTATACGGCAGAGATATTGTCACCGGGCTTCCGGTGGAGCGCGAAATTCCCACAGATCTGATCGACGAGTGCCTGGTGGAGCATTTCAACATGATTATCGACAATATCAAAGTGATTCTGGAGCGCACGCCTCCGGAGCTGGCAGCGGACATCTACCGCCACGGCATCTATCTGACCGGCGGCGCATCTCAGGTAAGCAAGCTTGCGAAACTCATGAGCAAAGGTACGGGGCTCAAGGTAAATCTCTTTGAAAACCCCGTGACCAGTGTGGCGCTTGGGCTTGCGAAGATTATCAACGACGATAATTATAAATCGGTTGCGTACGCGATAGAAGGAATGAGTAAATGAGTCCAATCGTAAAAAGAAAAGGAGAGAAATTTACCATACCCGGTAAATATCTCCTTTTTATTTTAACAATCCTCTGTACCGGCATGGTGCTGCTCACGTTCAACACAACGGTTTTCAGCGGGCCCTTGAGCGCGGTGGCGGGCTATACCGTCGTGCCGTTTGAAAAAGGAATCAGCGTCGTCGGCAGCTGGCTGGCAGGCCGCTCCGAGGAACTGGCGCAGATCAGAGAGCTGATTGCCGAGAATGAGAGCCTGCGGAAGCAGGTGGATGAACTGACGATCGAGAATACCGCTCTGCAGCAGGATCGCTATGAACTGACGAATCTGCGCGAACTGTATGATCTGGATGCCCAGTATGACGAGTATGAGAAAACCGGCGCTCGCATCATTGCGCGGGATACCGGCAACTGGTTCCACTCGTTTGTGATCGACAAGGGCGTGAAAGACGGCATCGCCGTCGATATGAACGTGATGGCCGGAAGCGGTCTGGTGGGGCGTGTGGTGGATGTTGGGCCGAACTGGGCAAAAGTGAAATCCATCATCGCCGATGACTCCAACGTGAGCGCTATGGTGCTGTCCAGCTCAGACAATATGATTGTCTCCGGCAATCTCAAACTGTATGCCACCGGCGTCATTGAATTTGAACAGCTTGTGGACAGCGATAATGTGGTTGTGGAGGGAGATAAGATTGTCACGTCCAACATCAGCGACAAATATCTGCCGGGTATTCTGGTCGGCTACATAAGCGCCATCAACCAGGACGCCAACAACCTGACAAAGTCCGGCTATATCACGCCGGCAGTTGATTTTGAGCATCTCGAAGAGGTGCTTGTCGTCATGCAGCGCAAACAGACAGTGGAAGAGTAGAGGTCACTATGAAGCGTTTTGTCGTCACCACCATATTGATATTTGTGTGTTTTCTGCTGCAGAGCACCGTGTTTCACGCGCTCTCTTTCGGCGGTATCGTGCCGAATCTGCTGATTGTGCTTACGGCTTCTTTCGGTTTCATGCGCGGAGAGAAGACAGGGCTTCTGATCGGCTTTTTCTGCGGCCTTTTGGTGGATGTTTTTTTCGGGGATACCATCGGTTTTTATTCCCTCCTGTATATGTACATCGGGTATATGAACGGCAAATTCAGCGCCGTGTTCTATCCGGAGGACATCAAGCTGCCTATCGCTCTCATTCTGGGAAGCGACTGCTTTTACGGGCTGGTGTGTTATGTGATTTTGTTTCTTTTGCGGAGCAGATTTGACTTTCGTTATTATTTCGTGCATATCATCCTGCCGGAGATTGTATATACGATCGTTGCGACGATTTTCCTGTATCCGCTCATCCTGTGGATCAACACCGGGCTGGAGCGCGGCGAACTGAGGGGTGGGAAAAAATTTGTTTGACCGTATCTGGGAACAGTTCAAAGAAAATTTCATGAACATGGTCACCTCCAGACTTCTGGTGCTTGTCTGTGTTCTGTTTGGTATGGGGGCTTATCTGATCTACACGATTTTCCAGCTGCAGATCGTGCGCGGTGAGGAGTACTACAACAACTTTCAGCTGAGCATCACCAAGGAACGCACCATCCTGCCGACCAGAGGCAATATCCTGGACCGCAACGGCAAGCTGCTCGCCTACAATGAGCTGGCCTACTCCGTCACCATCGAGGATGTCTACGAGAGCGGCCGGGAACGGAACGAAAAGCTGAACGACACGATCCTCAGGCTGATCGATATGATTGAAAAAAACGGAGATCAGATTGTCAGTGACTTCCATATTGTGCTGGATGAGAGCGGCAATTATCAGTTCAATGTGGAGGGCACGCAGCTGCTTCGTTTTCTGGCGGATGTCTACGGGCATCCGTATACCGATGATCTGGAGGAAGACGAAAAAAATGCCACGGCCGACGATGTCATCGAATATCTGTGCGGTTCGTCGCCGACTTCCCGCTACGGCATCGGTGATTACCGGGTGGCGGGCGATACCGACAGCTTCACGCCGGGCTACGGATACAGCAGGGAGGAAGTGCTGAAACTCGTCACCGTCCGCTATGCCATGAGCGCCAACAGCTATCAGAAATATATTGCGACCACAGTGGCAAACAATGTGTCGGACAAGACGGTAGCCGTCGTGATGGAGAATGCCGATGTGCTCGACGGCGTGTCGATCTCGGAGGGAACCGTCCGCAAGTACAATGACAGCGTCTATTTTTCACAGATCCTCGGCTATACCGGCAAGGTGGATCAGGAGGGCCTGCAGGCGCTGCAGGAGCAGGATCCGACGTATGACCTGAACGATACTGTGGGCAAGTCCGGCATCGAGGCCTCCATGGAGACGGTCCTGCAGGGGAAAAAAGGATCGGAGACGGTCTATGTCGACAATATGGGAAAGGTGATCGAGACCAGCGATCGGGTGGAATCTGTCGCCGGGAATGACATCTACCTGACAGTGGACGCCGATCTGCAGAGAGTCTGCTATCACATTCTGGAATCCAGACTGGCGGCCATTCTCCTAGACAAGATCGACAATATCAGGGAGTTCAAAGCGCCGGAGGGCGGCGCCGGAGGCAATATCCGCATCCCGATCTACGACGTCTATTTTGCCTGTATCAACAACAATATTGTCGATACCGCGCACTTTGCGTCAGAGTATGCCGGGGAGACGGAGCAGAGCGTATATGGGAAATATCTGGACAAAAAAGCCCGCGTGAGCGCGACGCTGCGCCAGGAACTGACGGAAACATGCACGCCGTATCGGGACCTGACCGAAGAGTACAAAAACTATGAGAGTTATATCGTGTCCATGCTCTATGACCGGAATATCCTGATGCGATCGGAGATCGACAGAAATGACGCGACTTACCTCGCCTGGACCAAGGATGAGACGATCAGCCTGAACGAATACCTGAATTATGCCATAGCGATGAACTGGATCAATGTCTCCGCGCTGGATATCCATTCTCAGTATTCGGATTCGGTGGAGATCTATGAGAAGATCGTCGACTATATCATCGCTCATCTGGAGCAGGACGGCGGTTTCGACAAGCGGATGTACCGCTATATGATCAATAATGACGAGATCACCGGACGGCAGATCTGCAGCCTCCTGCTGGAGCAGAATATCGTGGAGATCCCTGAGAACGAGCTGCGCCAGTTTGAGAGCGGCAGCGAGACGTCCTATGTGTTTATGCGCAATCGGATTCAAAATCTGGATATCACGCCGGCACAGCTTGCGCTGGATCCCTATTCCGGTTCCATTGTCATCACCGACGTCAATACAGGCGATGTTCTGGCACTGGTGTCGTATCCCAGCTATGACAACAACAGGATGGCCAACGGCGTAAACGCCAGATATTTCGCGAGCCTGCAGAGCGACCTGTCCAGCCCGCTCCTCAATTATGCGACGCAGCAGCGGACCGCACCCGGTTCCACATTCAAAATTGTGTCGGCCACGGCAGGATTGACCAACGGAGTCATTACAACGACGGACACCATTACCTGTACGGGATTATTTGACAAAATCGTCCCCTCGCCGCGGTGCTGGATTTCGCCCGGTGCCCACGGCGCGCTCAACGTGACCGGCGGCCTGCAGCATTCCTGCAACTGGTTCTTCTATGAGGTGGGGTACCGTCTCGGTATCAGAGGCGATGCTTTCAGTGACAGCCAGGCGCTTGAGAAACTGGCGGCGGCGGCGGATCTCTACGGCCTCACCGAGACGTCCGGCGTGGAGATCGAGGAGTATGCGCCTGAGGTATCCGACACGGACGGCGTCCGCTCGGCCATCGGCCACGGCACGAATAACTACACGACTGTCGGACTTGCGCGATATGTTACAACTGTCGCGAACGGCGGGACATGTTATAATTTAACATTGGTAGACAGAATAGAGGATCACAACGGCAGTCTGGTGGAGGACAATCACGCCGAGGTACGGAACACTGTCGATATGGAAGCTTCCTACTGGAACGCGATTCATTCGGGGATGCGCAAGGTGGTGGAGGGCAAGGCCTACTACGCAGATCTGGATGTGAACGTGGCGGGCAAGACCGGAACCGCGCAGGAGGACCGCACCCGCGCGAATCACGCTCTCTTTATCAGCTATGCGCCGTATGAAGCACCCGAGATTTCCGTCACCGTCCGTGTGGCCAACGGCTACACCTCCGACTACAGCGCACAAATCGCCAGAGATGTGTATGAATACTATTATGGACTCAAGGACGAGAGCGAGATCGTCACCGGCACGGCCGGCACCCTGCAGGGCGGCACGATCAACGCTGACTAGACAGCAGAGAAAAGCATATGGAGGAGCATGATGAAAAATCCCGTTATCATCAAAAGTTTTCAGAACGGACTGTCCATCTACCTCGACGACGAAATCCCGTTTTCCAAACTTGTCGAGGAGATCGCTTTCAAATTCAGGGAGGCGTCGCATTTCTTCAAAGATGCCAGCATGGCGGTTTCTTTCGAGGGGCGGGAGCTGTCCGACGTGGAGGAGCGGCAGCTCGTGAATACGATCACCGCGAACTCGCAGTTAAACATTATCTGCATTATAGGCAAGAACGAGGAGACCAACAAGAACTATGTAAAAGCGCTGCAGAAGCTGTCCTATCACCAGCAGGCGATGGAGAATGCGGGCCAGTTCTATAAGGGCACGTTAAAGGACGGGCAGACGCTGGAGACGGAGAACAGCGTGATTGTGCTTGGCGACGTCTATCCGGGCGCGAGTATTATATCCAACAAAGACATCGTCGTTCTCGGCGGACTGTACGGACAGGCCTATGCCGGCGGGAACGGCGAGGACGGGCATTTCGTCGTCGCGCTTGAAATGTCGCCGGAAAAGTTAAAGATCGGCGATTTCAAATACAAGACGTCAGAGAAACAGAGCAGATGGCCGATCAAGCCAAAGATGCAGCCTAAGATCGCCTATGTGAAAGACCAAAGAGTCCTGATGGATCCAATCACAAAAGAATTACTGAACGATCTGCCCGTGTGACGGATAACCGGTCGGAGAGAAGCGCACACGGCTTGTTCAGGGGACGATAATACATCATATTCGGGAGGAAGCGTAAATATGAGTGAAGTCATTGTCGTCACATCAGGGAAAGGCGGAGTAGGCAAGACCACTACTACCGCAAACGTAGGCACAGGTCTGGCAGCAATGGGCAAAAAGGTGATTCTGATCGATACCGATATCGGCCTCAGGAACCTCGATGTCGTGATGGGCCTGGAAAACAGAATCGTCTACAATCTCGTGGACGTGGTGGAGGGAAACTGCCGCATCAAGCAGGCGATTATCAGGGACAAGCGTTACCCGACGCTGTTTCTGCTTCCTTCGGCGCAGACGAGGGACAAGAGCGCGGTAAATCCCGCGCAGATGGTTAAGATGATCAGCCATCTCAGGGATCAGTTCGACTATATCCTGTTAGACTGTCCGGCAGGGATCGAGCAGGGATTCCAGAACGCCATCGCCGGAGCGGACAGGGCGCTTGTCGTCACTACGCCGGAAGTGTCGGCGATCAGGGACGCCGACAGGATCATCGGGCTTCTGGAGGCAAACGAGATCCGCAGAATCGATCTTGTGATCAACCGGATTCGCGCCGATATGATCCGGCGCGGGGATATGATGTCCTCCGAGGACGTCGTCGATATCCTTTCCTTACCGTTAATCGGGCTTGTGCCTGACGACGAGAACGTGGTGATCGCCACGAATCAGGGGGAACCTCTCGTCGGCACGGGCACGCTGGCGGGGAAAGCATACCAGAATATCTGTCACAGGGTTCTGGGAAAAGAAGTTCCTTTTCTCGATTTTGAGAAAGGCCTCTCTTTCTGGGCGCGGGTGTCGGGTATCTTTCATAAGGGTTAGGAGGGATCGAGCGTGTTTAAGAATCTGTTAAGGCGAAAAAGTTCCAGAGAGATCGCGAAAGACCGATTGAAGATCCTGCTGATCTCAGACCGCGTCAACTGCTCTCCGGAAATGATGGAAATGATCAAGAACGATATCGCCAAGGTCATATCCAAGTACATGAAAATCGACACAAAGAGCATGGAGATACAGATCACCAAGACCGGAAATAAGGGCAGGAACCTGAAAAACCCGACCCTTTATGCCAATATACCGATACTTGATCTGATGAATCACGATATACCTTAAGAGGAGAAAGGAGACGGCGGCATGACGAGACGCTATCACATCAGAGACTATGACTTCAAACTCATCGCGCTTGTCGTTGCGCTCACCTGGATCGGGATTCTCGCCATCGGCAGTGCCAGGGAATCGGTGCAGTCCAGACAGATCGCGGGATTTGTCTTCGGCCTGTTTTTGATGCTCGTCATTTCCTTGTTTGACTACTCGGTTATTCTGCGCTTTTACTGGGTGCTCTATGTGGTCAATCTGGTTCTTCTTGCCCTCGTGTGGTACATGGGCGAGGAGGCCGGCGGCGCCCAGCGGTGGCTGAACCTCTTCGGTATCCAGTTCCAGCCGTCGGAACTGGCCAAAATTCTGCTGATCCTGTTTTTCGCGCAGCTTATCATGCGGCATCAGGAGGAGATGCGCACGCTGTGGTTCAACGGTTTCTGTGTGCTGCTTGTCCTGCCGGCAATCTATTTGATCTACAATCAACCGGATCTGTCCACTACCATCGTAGTCGCGATCCTGTTCTGTGTGATCCTTTTCGTCGGCGGCACGAGCTGGAAGTATGTCATCACGCTGCTGGCTGTCGCCGTCCCTGCCTTTATCATCCTGTTTTTGATGATTCTGGAGCCGGATCAGCAGATCATCAATGACTTTCAGCAGCGGCGTATCCTTGCCTGGCTGTATCCGGAGGAATATGCCACGACGGAGGCCTACCAGCAGCTCAACTCCATCACGGCCATCGGTTCTGGGATGCTGTACGGCAAGGGTTACAACAACAATGAGTCCCTCTCCGTCAAGAACGGCAATTTTATCTCGGAGCCTCAGACGGACTTTATCTACGCGGTGATCGGGGAAGAATTCGGCTTCGTCGGCAGCTGCGCCGTAATTGTCTTATTGATTTTCATCTCATTTGAATGTATTATGGTAGCTAGGAGGGCTAAAGATCTCGCGGGAACGATCATTGCCGCAGGGGTAGCGGCGCTGGTCGGCTTTCAGGGGCTCTTAAACATCGCCGTGGCCACGGGTGTGAGTCCCAACACGGGAATCCCGCTGCCTTTTGTCAGTTATGGGCTGACGTCGCTTGTCAGTCTGTATATTGGGGTCGGTTTCGTACTCAATGTACGGTTACAGTGCAAAAAATGATTCGACAGAAAAGAGAAGGGGTAAACGTATGAACATCGCATTGATCGCGCATGATGCCAAGAAGAAGCTGATGCAGAATTTCTGCATTGCCTATCGCGGCATTTTGAGCAAAAATGAGCTTTTTGCCACGGGGACGACGGGACGCCTGATTGAGGAGGTGACCAATCTGTCCGTCCACAAATATCTGGCGGGTCATCTGGGCGGTGCGCAGCAGATCGGTGCACAGATTGAGCACAATCAGATCGACCTTGTCATCTTCTTACGCGATCCGCTGTACCCGAAATCACACGAGCCGGACGTCAACAACGTCGTGATGCTGTGCGACCGGCACAACATTCCGTTAGCTACCAATCTGGCGAGCGCGGAACTTTTGATCAAATCTCTCGACAGAGGAGACCTTGAGTGGCGTGAAATGTACAAATAATTCCCGAAAACGCAGAATAACCGCTATGGCGCTCGTGAGCGCGCTTTTTCTGACCGGCTGCGGCGGGCCGAAGTACGACATGGCATATGAACTGAACGGCGAAGTGAGCAGTTACCAGCTTTTCAGTATCGAGTCGCAGGAGACGCTGGAACCGTTTGCGGCGGATCTGTGCGTCGCGGACGGCGATATCAAAAAGACCGGCGTCGATTTTCCGGAGGTTGGCGCGGCGGCGCTTTTTGACCTGAAAAACCTCGATACGCTCTATGCCAAGAATGTCAATATCCAGGTCAATCCGGCCAGCCTGACCAAGATCATGACGGCGCTGGTGGCGATCAAGTACGGTTCGCCCGACCAGATGCTGACGGCCAGCGAAAATGTGCATATCACGGAGCCGGGCGCGCAGCTGTGCGGCCTGAAGACAGGAGATAAGATGACTCTTGATCAGGCGCTGCACATCCTGTTAATCTATTCCGCCAATGATGTAGCCGTGATGATCGCGGAGGGCATCTCCGGGTCGGTGGAAGAGTTCGTCGCCCTCATGAACAAGGAAGCGGTGCAGCTGGGCGCCACGAACTGCAATTTTACCAACCCTAACGGCCTCACGGAAGAGGAACACTACGTGACGACCTATGACTTGTACCTGATCTTTCAGGAAGCGCTCAAATACGAGCTGTTCAAGCAGATCATCCAGATGACTTCGTACAGCACCGTCTACACGGACAAAAACGGCGCCGAAGTCTCTTTTGAGTCGGACACCACTAATCAATACCTGAAAGGAACCTATGAGATGCCGGATGGCGTCACCGTGATCGGGGGCAAGACGGGAACCACCAGTGCGGCCGGACACTGCCTGATTTTGCTGTCCACGGGAAACGACGGTACGCCTTACATATCCGTCATCATGAAAGACTCTTCCGGAGATGATCTGTACGCGGACATGACCAGACTCTTAGAGTCCGCCAATTGAGTTTTAGTGGTTGTTTTTTTAGCCGGATTCCCTTATAATATGGATAGACGAAGTCATATTATCAGCAAATATTATATTTTATACTTTAGGAGGGTTTCGCCATGGTTGAAATGATCGTAGGCAATAAGGGAAAGGGAAAAACCAAACATTTATTGGATAAAGTGAATTCGGTCGTAAAGGATGCGCAGGGCAATGTCGTATACCTGGATAAGAGCACGAAGCATATGTTTGAGTTGAACAATAAGATCCGGCTGATCGATGTGTCCGACTATCTGATAACCAACAGCGACGAGTTCATCGGTTTTATCTGCGGCATTATCTCCCAGGATCATGATCTCCAGCATATGTATTTTGACAGTTTTCTGAAAATCGCCTGTGTCGACGAGAGCGATATTGCCGCTACGGTGGAGAAGCTGGAGACGATCGGCGCAAAATTCCACGTAGATTTTGTACTCAGTGTCTCTGTAGACGAAAGCGCCCTGCCTGACAGCCTGAAGTCCAAGGTTATCGTTTCACTGTAAACCTACATAACGGATATATCGGTAATTCCATAAAACCTCGGTGCAGCCGGGGTTTTTGCCATGTCAAAGGAGCACCTGCATGTCGAATAAAGGGAACAAAGTCACGCCATATGTGCATCCGCTCAACCTGAATATCGGTATGTTGATTTTTGCGGCGATCTTTATCTATGTGATCGTCTGCGTGTTCATGTATTTCCGGACGGGCCATATCGTCGGTTACAACGTCATGGAGGGCTCTCTGACTTCCAACAGCATCTACAAGGGCATTGCGCTGCGCACCGAGGAGATTGTGACCGGCTCTGACGCGGGATATGTCAATTACTTCGCCAGAGAGGGAGAGCGCGTGGCAAAGGGCGACCTCGTCTACACGGTGGACGAGACGGGAAAGCTCTCCGACTATATGCACACGAGCGAGAGCGGGGAGAACTCCCTGTCGGACGCTGACCTGACGGAGTTAAAGACGGAGATCACCTCCTTTATGAACCGCTTCGACCGCCGGCAGTTTGCGGACGTATACAGCTTCAAATACAATGTGGAGGGCACTGTCCTGAAGCTGTCCAACTATAATATCCTGGAGAACGCCGACGCCCTCAACGAGGCGGGCGGGAGCAGCTTTGTCAATTACCGCTACGCGCCGAAGAGCGGCATTGTCGTCTACTCGATCGACGGCTACGAGAATCTGACGCTGGAAGATATGACGGCGGAGCTTTTTGAACAGAAAGATTACGAGAAACACTACCTTGTCAACAATGACCTGGTCGCAAACGGCGATCAGATCTATAAGCTGGCCACGAACGAGGACTGGTCGATCGTCATTCAGGTGGACGAAGCTCTGGCCGAAGAGCTTCTCGAAAAAGAGTATGTGGAAGTGCGTTTCCTGAAGAATCAGTACACCTCGTGGGGGAAAGTTGAGACTTACACGAACGGAGCGGGCGATACGTTTGTCTCTCTGACGTTCACCAACTCCATGATCACGTTCTGCACGGACCGCTTCGTCGATATCGAGCTTCTTCTGGAGGACGAGAAAGGCCTGAAGATTCCCAATTCCGCCATGGTGACGAAAGAGTTCTTCATCGTGCCGAAAGAGTATGTGACCAAGGGCGGCAACAGCGGCAGCGACGGCGTCCTGCTGGAGGCTTATGACGAGGAGGGCAACGCGGTCACTCAGTTCGTCCCGACGACGATCTATGATGCGACGGAGACGGAATACTATCTGGATGATTCTGTGCTGCGCGCCGGCAACAACATCATCAAACCGGACTCCACGCAGAAATACACGGTCAGCAAGACAGGTTCCCTGACGGGCGTCTACAATATCAACAAAGGTTATGCGGACTTCAAGCAGGTGACTGTGCTGTATGCCAATGAGGAATATTCCATCGTGAAATCCAATACCGTTTACGGCCTCAATGTGTATGACCACATCGTGCTGGATGCTTCCACGGTGAATGACAATCAGTTTATTTATGAGAGGTAAGACATAATGATTCAGGAAAATCTGCGCACGGTGGAAGACAGAATTTGTGCGTCCTGCGAGCGAAGCGGCAGAGAGCGCGGCTCGGTGAAGCTTATTGCCGTCAGCAAGACCAAGCCGGTATCCATGCTGCAGGAGGCCTATGACCTGGGCTGTCGTGATTTCGGTGAGAACAAGGTGCAGGAACTGGTGGAGAAATACGAGCAGCTTCCGAAAGATATCCGATGGCATATGATCGGCCACCTGCAGCGCAACAAGGTCAAATATATCGTGGACAAGGTATATCTGATTCACAGTGTCGATTCCCTGCGCCTCGCCGAGGAGATCAGCAGGGAGGCGCTCAAGAAGAATGTCACCGTATCTGTTCTCGTGGAAGTCAATGTCGCCGGAGAGGAGAGCAAATTCGGCGCGTCGGTATCGGAGGCAGTCTCATTGGTTGAGCAGATCGCCGGGCTGCCCGGCATCGTTGTCCGGGGTCTGATGACGATAGCACCATATGTAGAGAATCCTGAAGAAAACAGACTATATTTTGCAAAATTAAAACAAATATATGTTGACATAATACAAAAAAACATTGATAATGTTTGTATGGGAGAGCTTTCTATGGGGATGACCGGAGATTACGAGGTCGCCATAGAGGAGGGGGCAACATACATTCGCGTTGGCACCGGTATTTTCGGGGAGAGACAATATAAGGCCGAGTGACATACATAAGCGATCCGAGACGGAAGCAATCGAATTGACGGAGGGTTTAGTTGCGATGAGTGTTATGGACAAGTTCTTGAACGCCATGAAGCTGAATGACGAAGAAGACGGGTATTACGACGACGATTTTTATGATGATGAGCCCGAACCTGCCAAGAGGCAGACGGGGAATACACGTGAGACCGCTCCGACGGCAGACGAGCCTGTCAGGAAGCAGCCGCCGAAAGTGACGCCCATGCGCCAGATGAAGAAGATGTCGGCTGCGGGAATGGAAGTCTGCATGTTCAAGCCGACGAATCTGGAGGACGCGCGGGAAATCACAGAGACGCTCCTCGCAAACCGTACGGTCGTTCTGAATATGGAGGAGTTGAACAATGATATCGCCCAGCGGATCATTGATTTCACTTCCGGTTCCTGTTTCGCGATTGCCGGCAATCTCCAGAAAATATCTGAGAGAATTTTCATTATCACGCCTGCCAGCGTTGATATTTCGGGTGATTTTCAGGAAATTCTGTCCGGCCCGTTCGACGTGTCGATCAACAACGGTATCTGAGTTATGCCTGATGACTTCCTGGCAGTCCTGTCAGGAAGTTTTCGTATGTGCGGATCAATCATCTGCGGAGGAGAGCTATGGCTGAGAGAATGACGATCAATTATGAGAAAAAGCCCTGCTATGACATTGTCTTTGCGGACAGTTTTGACCTGCTCGCCGAAGAACTGCAGGCGCTTGACATAGAGAACAGACGAGTGGCCGTCATTGCGGACTCCAACACCGCAAGGCTGTTCGGCGACACGGTGACCGGTCTTCTCGAAGGGCGCTGCAGGCGGACGCTTCTGCACGTCTTCCCGGCGGGGGAGGAACACAAGAATCTGGATACCGTGAAAGACATCTACCGGGCGCTGATCGAGGCGGGATTCGACCGAAAGGATCTCCTGCTGGCACTGGGAGGCGGCGTTGTGGGCGATATCACGGGATATGCGGCGGCCACGTATCTGCGGGGCGTCGATTTTGTGCAGGTCCCTACCACGCTGATCGCGCAGTCGGACAGCAGCATCGGCGGCAAGACGGGCGTGGACTTCGACGGCTACAAGAACATGGTGGGCGCTTTCTATATGCCGAAGCTGGTGTACATGAACGTATCCGCCCTGAAAGAGCTGGACGACAGGCAGTTCTACGCGGGTTTTGCCGAAGTGATGAAGCACGGTCTGATCAAGGACGCCATGTTCTACGAATGGCTGCTGGATCATATGTATGAGATACACGACAGGGATCCCGAAACGCTTGCGGAGATGGTCATGCGAAGCTGCACGGTCAAGAAGCTGGTGGTGGAAAAAGACCCGAAAGAGCAGGGGGACCGAGCCCTCTTAAATTTCGGACACACGATCGGCCACGCCATTGAGAAGTACAGGAATTTCGAGATGCTGCACGGCGAGTGCATCGCCCTCGGCATGGTGGCGGCGGCGCATCTCTCCTGGAAGCGGAACTGGCTGTCCAAGGACGAATACTACGAGGTGCGGGATATGTTCGTGCCTTTCAACCTGCCCATCAGCATCGACGACATCGAGCCGGAGGAGATTCTGCGGCTGACCAAGTCTGACAAGAAGATGGAGGGCGGCCATGTCAAGTTCGTCCTGCTTAAGAAAGTCGGCAAAGCCGTGATCGACAAAACCGTGACCGACGAAGAAATTCTGGAGGCTGTCAGAGAAATCTATTTCAGTGACGAGGACGCAAAGGCATGAACGGAAAGAGAAAATTACGGTTATTCCTGGATATTGTGGGGATCTGCGCGCTCGTCGCCCTGGATCAGTACACGAAGTATCTCGCCGTGCTCCACTTAAAGGACAAGCCGGCCTACATCATCATAAACGGTGTTCTGGAGCTCAACTATCTGGAGAATAAAGGGGCTGCTTTCGGTATGCTGCAGAACCAGAAAGCGTTCTTTATCTTTGTGGCGGTCGTGATCTTGAGCGTGATCGGCTATGTGCTGTTTAAAACGCCGGAGCAGAAGAAATACAGGAGTCTGCATGTTCTCCTGAGTCTGATCGCCGCGGGGGCCATCGGCAATATGATCGACCGCATCCGCCTCGACTATGTGGTGGATTTTATCTATTTTGTGCTGATCAACTTTCCGATCTTCAATGTGGCGGACATGTATGTCACGGTTTCCACGGTGTTTCTGGTGATCCTGCTTTTGTTTGTCTACAAGGAGAACGATCTGAACTTTATCAGCTTCAAGCAGAAACGCTATCGGGAACTCAAATAGAAACGCTATGGAACAGTTTACCTATCAGATCGGGCCGGGAGAGGACGAGGAGCGGCTGGACAAATGGATCAGCGCAGCGATTCCCGATCTGTCCCGCGCCTATATTCAAAAATGTATCAGGGACGACAGCGTGCTCGTCAACGGCCGGCCGCAGAAAGCAGGGTATCGCCTGCGCGTGGACGACGAGATTGTCTTCTCGATACCGGAGGCCGTGGAACCTGCCATTGCGGCCGAAGATATCCCGCTGGACATCCTCTATGAAGATACGGATATCCTTGTCGTCAACAAGCCGAAAGGCATGGTCGTACACCCGGCGCCGGGCCACTATAGCGGGACGCTGGTCAATGCGCTTCTGTACCACTGTAAAGGGCAGCTGTCAGGCATCAACGGCGTGCTGCGCCCCGGTATCGTCCACCGCATCGACCGTGACACCACAGGTTCCCTGATCGTCTGCAAGAACGACCGCGCGCACAATGCCATCGTCGCGCAGCTGAAAGAACACAGTATCACGCGCAGATACCGGGCAATCGTCCACGGGGTCATTGAGGCGGAGGGCGTTGTGAACGCGCCGATCGGCAGGGATCCGAGAGAGAGAAAGCGTATGGCTGTCGGTGTCGCCGGCGGCAAACCGGCACTTACACACTATACGGTGCTGGAGCGTTTTCGGGAATACACCTATGTCGAGTGCCGGCTGGAGACAGGGCGCACACACCAGATCCGTGTACATATGGCAAGTATCGGCCACCCTGTGCTGGGAGATGAAGTCTATTCCCGCTGCCGCACACCGTACCGTCTGGAGGGGCAGACGCTTCACGCGATGGTGATCGGCTTTGTCCATCCGGCGACCGAGGCGTACGTGGAGGTGACGGCGCCGCTGCCGGACTACTTCACGCGTCTGCTTCAGGTGCTGCCGCGCTGACATGATTTTCCGACGCTTTCTTTCTTCTCTCGACGGAAAGAAAGTTTTTCCGCTTTAGTGTTGTAAATGGTCAAATTTTGTGCTATGATCATGTTTGTATTATTTTGACCGAATCATGTATGGGCTCAAAGGTGAGCGTTAGACACGGGCTCACCGTGTCTTTTTTTGTGCACGCACAAAAAGCCCTCCGGGCAGGATCGCACTGCGGCGAAGATGAAGATGTCGCTGGCGCGACTCGCCGCAGGCGGAGAA
>CANPZI010000004.1 GCA_947588995.1 uncultured Lachnospiraceae bacterium | reverse complement strand
GCGCCTTGAGACGCTGTCCGGTGTCGAGGGGTTATACCCAGCGAGTCGAGCCACCCGTTTTACGGGTGGCGGCGACTGCGGGCAATAGGTCAAGCGGTTTTATGAAATATTTTGGGAAACAGGTTGACAAGCGTATACCAATCGGGTAAGATGAAAGCATAGGAGTAGACACATGTATACTAAATACGGGAAATGACGGAGGATAAGAGAAAATGGTCAGTTTATCGGACGGCGAGTGGAAGATCATGAATCGCCTGTGGGAGAGTCAGGGGAGTACGATCACGGAGCTTACGGCGGCGCTGCGGGAAGAGACGGCGTGGGACAGGCACAGCGTCATCACCATGCTGAGCCGCATGGAGAAGAAGGGTGCGGTGGCCCACAGGCAGGGAAGCCGCGCCAAAGTCTTCTATCCTATCGTATCCCGCGGCGAGGTTTCGATGCAGGAGACACGGGGATTCCTGCAGAAAGTGTACCGCGGCAGTCTGGGCATGATGGTCAATGCCATGGTGGAAGACCAGGCGCTGTCGCAGGAGGAAATACAGGAATTGTATGATATTCTCGAACAGGCAAAGCGCAGGAACAGATAGAGAGGAGGTTAAATCCTTATGAAAGAAGTCATCATTACCTCTTCGGTGCTGATACTTTGCATCATATTGATCAGGAAGATTTTTCGGGGAAAAATCAGCGGCAGGCTGCAGTATGCCCTCTGGCTTTTGGCGGCGATCCGGCTGGTGCTGCCGGTGCCGGCGGTTCCTGTGGCGATCGGTTCTCTGGAATCGTTCCGCGCGGTGGATCTGGCACAGGAGCTGGAAAAGCAGACGGGAGACATAGAGACGCTGCTGGATCATCCCGTTCAATTTGCGATGTCGCTGTCCGTGGGAAAGGGATTGTTTGCCATGCCGATATCGGACGGACCGACCGCCGTCTTTTTGGCGGGGAAGACGGGTTTGACATGGCTTGACATACTGCGCGGCTTCTGGCAGGGCGGCATGATCGTTATGGCGCTGTGGATTGTCGGCGTCAATATCCTGTTTGCGCGCAGGCTGCATCGGGACAGAAGAGAGTATATATGGGACACGGCGGACGACGGGGAGAAGCGGGTTGTCGGCAGGACAAAACTGTATACCGTATGCGGGCTAAAGTCGCCCTGCCTGTATGGGCTGCCGTTTCGGGAGGCGGTCTATTTTCCGCCGGACATCGCCGCGGACGAAACGAGGCTGCGCCATGTGCTGATCCATGAGATGTGTCACAAGAGGCACGGCGACGGGTTCTGGTCACTCCTGCGCAGTCTGCTGCTGATCGTGTACTGGTTTGACCCGTTCGTGTGGGCCGCGGCGGTTCTGTCTAAGCGGGACTGCGAGTTGGCGTGCGACGAGTCCGCGATCAGGGCGCTCGGTGAGGAGGAGAGGATATCCTATGGGGAGACGCTGCTCTCCATTATCACGCGGCGGGGCAGTGTGTCGGATGTCGTCTGCATGGCGACGACCATGACGGGAAACGGCAGGAATATGAAAGAGCGGCTCCGCTTTATCACAGAAAAACCACGCATACTTGGCGCCGCGGTGGCATTGACGGTGGCGATCGCCGCCGCCGCTGTGGTGCTTGTGTTCACGAAAGATCCCTCGTTCCACGGCGCCACATGGGAGGGCGAGGCTTTTGTCAGGATGCCTGTCACAGCCGGCAGCATACAGATCGCATTGCCGGAAAGCATAGAGGGCATCAGCGGCTATGCGACTGACAAAGGATCAGATCTGGTGCTGTATCAGGTTTCCTCCGGGGAGGAAGTCGGGAGATTTTGCGAGCTGTCCTACGGGGAGGCGGTAGTTCTCCGGGAACAGGGAAAGGAGATCGTTCCCGTGAGCGATTACGGACAGAATCCGTATCTGCGGGAGTATATCGACAGGCAGGACGGCGGCGGTGTGAAAGTTACGCGGTACAGCTATGGCGATACGGCAGATCCGTCTGGCGGCACTATGGCGCTTGTGGAGGATGGCGCAGCCGGAACGGACAGCAACAGCGATACGACCTATATTATTGTAGAAGACGGCAGCGATGAGACAGGATATATACGGTACTATGCCGGAAAGGATTTCTATATTATTGCAGAAGACGGCAGTGACGAGACAGGAAAAGCGGCGGAAGAGATCACAGCACAGGACTATCAGCCCGAAGAGGCCGTAGCGGACAGCGCAGACACAGTGTATCTGCCGGATGAGAAGATCACGACGACCTATACGCCGACGGCGGCGGGAAACTGCTACATCTATGTGAAAGGCGACTACGCCGGCGTAGAAGAGCAGTATCTGGACGAGATGGAATTTATCAACGATGAGCTTACGGCCGCCGTGGGGCGGGCGGTGCTGTCAGACTGACAGGGAGATGTCGCGGATCGCTCCTTTCAGGGGCAGCAGGGCGTTGGGCGCGACGCTGAGCGCATCCATGCCCATGGAGAGGAAAGCTTTCGTCAGCGTCAGGTCGGCGCCGGACTCCCCGCAGATGCAGACCGGTATATTGTGCCGGTGCGCGGCGTCCGCGGTCATGCGGATGAGTTCCAGAAGCGCCGGATGGTGCGGGTCATAGAATGTGTGGACGCGCGCGTTGTTGCGGTCCAGCGCCAGCGTGTACTGCGCCAGATCGTTGGTGCCTATGCTGAAAAAATCGACTTCTTTCGCCAGCTCGTCCGCAATCAGGGCGGCGGCGGGCGTCTCGATCATGACGCCGACGACAGGGTTCCCGCAGGGGAGCCCTTTTTCCTGCAGTTCATTCCGGCAGGCAGCCATCAGTTTTTTGATCGTCCTCACTTCCTGCACGGAGATGATCATGGGGAACATGATGTGGAGCCCGCCGTGCGCAGCGGCCCGCAGGAGCGCGCGCAGCTGTACCTTGAACAGTTCCGGCTGGCTCAGGCAGATGCGGACGGCGCGGTAGCCGAGGGCCGGATTCTCCTCAGGTTCCAGAGCGAGATAGGGGCTTTTCTTGTCCGTGCCCAAATCGAGGGTGCGGATCACGATGTGTTTGCCGGCCATCTTTTCCAGGACATTGCGATAGACGGTGTACTGCACTTCCTCGTCGGGGTACTCGTTCTTGTTCAGGTAGAGGAATTCGGAGCGGAACAGGCCGATGCCCTCCGCGTCCGTCTCGATGGCGGCGGCCAGATCGGCGGGCGTGTTGATATTGGCGTACAGTTTCACCCTGTGGCCGTCCCGCGTGACGGCGGGAAGCCCGATGAGAGCCTGCAGCTTTTCGCGCCGCTTGCGGCTTGAATTGATTTTCAGCTGGTATTCCTGTACCAGCGCGTCGTCGGGATCGATGTAGAGACATTGCTTCTCGCCGTCGATGATGGCGAGATGGCCGTCCCAGTTTTCGTCGATATCGATGGACATCAGCGCGGGGACGCCCATCGTCTTGGCCAGAATCGCCGTGTGGCTGTAGGGACTTCCCTGGCGTGTCACGAAGCCGAGCAGCCTGTCGGAGCTCATCTGCGCCGTCTCGCTCGGCGTCAGGTCCTCCGCCATCAGGATAAATGGCTCGGTGATGTGATCCAGAGCGCTCTCCGTCTTGCCGGACAGGGCGAACAGAAGCCTGTTCATGACGTCCTGGATATCCGCGCCCCGCGCCTGCAGGTAGGGGTCGTCCATCGCCATGAACTGTTCGCAGAGCTTCTGTCCAACGCTGTAGACAGCATACTCCGCCGTCTTGCCCTCCTCTATGATGGAGAGTTCGATTGCGTGGTGAAAACGGTTGTCGGAGAGGAGCATCCGGTGCATCTCGAAGATATCCGCCTCCGCCGCGCTGAGCTGGGCCAGCGTCTTGTTGTAGAGATTTTTCAGCTGTTCCATGCTGGTCTGGTAGGCGGCGCGGTAGCGCGTCAGTTCCATGTTCGGATTCGCCGCGATGGCGTCCCCGACAATGTTTTTGATATGTCTGTAGAATCGGATCGTGCCGACGGCAAGTTCGGGGGAGATCGATTGTCCTGTGATCATGTGCATAGTTCGTCTGTTTCCTTTCTGCTCTTACTTTAATATATTAACTTGGAAAAGTAAAGGAAAAACCTTGACTTTTCGGGGAATTTACCGTATATTTCATGGGTGTATGTCTTGCAAGCGGTCTTATTTGATGATACAATACAACTAACTATGCATGGCAGTTGTTAGTCTGTACAACGGGAAGACGGAGAAGAGCACATGGAAGAAAATCAGAAATTTGTATTAGAGCATACGCATGAGATATCGAACAGAAAGCATATTCTGATCGTTGACGACGATCTGAATACGCTCAAGACCCTGCGTTATTATCTGCAGGACGCCTATAAAGTGACGGTGATCAATTCCGGTAAGGTGGCGGTGGATTTTCTGCTGAAATATACGCCGGATCTGATCCTGCTGGATTATATGATGCCTATGTACAACGGCGCGGCCGTGCTCAAGATCATCAAGAGCAGGGAGGCCACCAGGGATATACCGGTCTTTTTCCTGACAGGGCAGACGGACAGGACGACGGTTATGGAGTGTCTTTCTCTGAAACCTGCGGGATATATTATCAAGCCCGTGGCGAAAGACGCGCTGCTTGACAAGATGGCGAAAGCGCTCGCCCAGTAAGGGGACTGCGGCGGCGTACTGAAAGGGATTGCTTTATGGGGAAAGACGGGAAAAACAAAATTCCGCGGTATCTGTTCGGCGCGTTTTGTTTTTATTCACTATATTTTATCAGCATCGTTCTCTACCTCGGCACAGAGAAAAAATGGCTTATCGTGCCTGTGATGTGCCTTGTGTGCAGTATTCTGGTGGAGAAATTCTTCCAGGGCAGGATAGAGGTGCGGGCATACACAATCACGATCCTGACCTTTATCAATATTTCCGCGTACAGCGCCATGCTTCATGAGTTTACCGAAGTGTTTACCGTGTTCTGTGCGGCGGTCTGTCTGATTTCTTTTTATCATATTCCCATGACGAATTATCTGATGGCGCTGTTTGTCACGATCTACATCGTGTATAAGCTGACCGTGCAGGGCGAGTGGGCCAAGGCTATCGCGCGCGACAGTTCCATCGCGGTCACGATCCGTATTTTCAGCGTGTACCTGATGCAGTTTCTGCTGGTTATGCTCATCAAGCGGCAGAAGAAAATGCAGGATATGGTGGAGGAGAAAGCGCGGGAGGCCGAGCTGGCGGTACAGGCGAAAGAAGATTTTCTGGCGAACATGAGCCACGAGATCAGGACGCCCATGAACGCGATCACGGGAATGGTCGAGCTGGCGCTGAGCAACGAGTCGCTGCCGGAGCAGGAGAGAGAGTATCTGCAGAATATCCGGGAGGCGGGGGACGATCTCGTCACCATCATAGACAATATTCTGGATGTCACCAAGGCGGGGTCCGGCGTGCTGGAGATCTCGGAGGTGGAGTACGAGATCACTTCCCTCGTGCACGATGTGGTCAACACGATACAGGTTATGCTCGGGGAGAAACAGGTCGCTCTGCTTGTGGACGTCAATCCCGGCATTCCGTCCAAACTGCGCGGAGACGATATGCGCATCAAGCAGATCATGATGAATCTGCTCAGCAATGCGGCCAAGTATACCGACAAGGGAACGATCCATCTGGAGGTGGATTATGCGCCGGTCAGCGGACATGACAGAGAGATCGAGCTGAAAGTCAGCGTGACGGATACGGGTATCGGCATCGAGAAAGAGCAGATGCAGGATCTGTTTACCAAGATCAGGCAGGGAGACGGCGGCAGGAACCGCGCCAAGGGAGGCAGCGGTCTGGGGCTGGTGATTTCCAAGAAGCTGATCGATCTGATGCGCGGCTCGATTTTTGCGAAGAGCGAACCGGGCAAGGGGTCGGCGTTCTCGTTCACGGTAGTGCAGGGCGTCATAGACGCAAGGCCGTGTATCGAGACGGACCCGCAGACTGTGCTGCAGACCTCGCACACGCAGGACGGCCGGTCCGCGTCCAGAATGGGCAAGCACGAGAAAGAGAACCGCCATACCACGTTCACGGCCCCCGAAGCGCGTATTCTGCTGGTGGACGACAACAAAGTCAACCTGAAAGTGGCGGAAGGGCTGCTGCGCCCCTACAAGATGACTCTCGAGATGGCGGACAGCGGCAGGATGGCGATCGAGATGGTGAAAAACCGCGACTACGACCTGATCTTTATGGATCATATGATGCCGCAGATGGACGGTGTGGAGACGACGCAGATCATACGCGCTATGGAGGACGAGCGTTTTTGCAAAATCCCGATTGTCGCGCTCTCTGCCAACGCTGTGCGCGGCGCCAGAGAATTGTTCCTGGAGGCGGGCATGAACGATTTTGTGCCCAAACCCATTGAGATGCGCGTGATGGACAGGGTGCTGCGGAAGTGGCTGCCGGCCGGGAAAGTGATCTCCAACAGAGATGCCGGGGAGGAAGCGGACAGGGAGGAGTCGTCGGGAACGTCAGCCGCGTTCTCCTGGCAGATGGAGGGAATCGACGCCGCGGTCGGCATGAAGTATTCCGGAGACGACGAGGAGCTGTACCGGGAAGTGCTGTCCGACTATATGGATACGATAGAAGAGAAAGCCGACATCATTGAGAAAGCGGTGGCGGACGGCGATCTGGAGACTTATACGATAGAGGTGCATTCGCTGAAGAGCGTCTCCAAATCCATCGGCGCGCTGGAGTTGTCCGAACTCGCCAGAGAGCTGGAGGCAAACGGCAAAAACAGCGAGTGGGGACCGATCATCGCGAGGACGCCCGCCATGCTCGCCATGTACCGCGGCTTATATTCGGTCATTCAGCCTTATCACACGAAATCCGAAGCGGCGGAAAGCGGAAAGGAGCCCGTCGATGAACAGGCGGTGAGGGAACTGCTGGGACAGCTGATTGAGAGCGCGGATACCTTTGACTCCATTCTCGGGGAGGAGACGATCGCGGCGCTGTCAAAATATGATTTCGCAGACAGCTGGAGCGAGGAGATGCGGGAGGCCGCGGACGCGGTGAACCGATTCGACTATGCGGCCTGCAGAGAGCTGGCGCAGCGCTGGCTGGAAAAACTGGACGCGAAAAAGGCGGAAGAAGTCTGACAAAAAGGAGAGAGTAGTGTGAAAAATCACACTGATGTGCTGATTGTTTCACTGAACGAACTTTGTTCGTTCGAGGAATTTGTGCCGGGGCGTCACAAATTCCCCTGATGGCAGACGCGAATTTGAGATTCGCGTCGCCCCGTCGCGAAAACGCTCCGGAATGGAGATTAATATGATCGGAAAGAATATCGCGAAGCTGGTGCAGTACGGGCTGCAGACCGGTCTGATCGCGGAGGAAGACAAGGTATACACGACGAACAGGCTGCTGGAGCTGTTTTGTTTAGACGGCCCGGAAGAGAGCGGTGAAAAGGCCGCGATGAGCATCGACGAGCTGGAGACGGTACTCTCCGAAATGATGGATTATGCCTATGAGCAGGGGATCATGACGGAGAACAGTATTGTGTACCGCGATCTGTTTGACACGAAGATCATGGGGATGCTGGTGCCCAGGCCGAGCGAGGTGATCCGGACGTTCCGCGAGCTGTACGAAAAAGATTCCCCGCGGGCGGCGACGGATTATTTCTACAAGCTGAGCCAGGATTCGGACTATATCAGAAGATACCGTATCCGGAAAGATCAGAAATGGACCGCGGACACCAGATACGGGGCCCTGGACATCACGATCAATCTCTCCAAGCCGGAGAAAGACCCGAAAGCGATTGCGGCGGCCAAGAACGCGAAGCAGGGCGGATATCCGAAATGTCTCCTGTGCATCGAGAACGAGGGATACGCGGGGCGCGTCAATCACCCGGCGAGGCAGAACCACAGGGTCATTCCGGTGACGATCAACGGCAGCAGGTGGGGCTTTCAGTATTCCCCCTATGTCTATTACAACGAGCACTGTATCGTGTTCAATTCGCAGCACATTCCGATGAAGATTGAGCACGACACGTTCTGCAAGCTTTTTGATTTCGTGAAGCAGTTTCCGCACTATTTTGTGGGTTCCAACGCGGATCTGCCGATTGTGGGCGGCTCGATCCTAAGCCACGACCATTTTCAGGGCGGACACTATGAGTTCGCCATGGCCAGGGCGCAAGTGGAGCGCACTTTTCAGATTGAGGGTTTCGAGGATGTGGAGGCGGGCGTCGTCAACTGGCCCATGTCCGTGATCCGCATCTCCGGTGCGGATGAGAAGAGGCTGATCGCGCTGGCGGATGTGATCCTCGCCGCGTGGAGAGGTTATACGGACGAGGATGCTTTTATCTATGCGGAGACGGACGGAGAGCCGCACAATACGATCACGCCCATCGCGCGGAAACGGGGAGACAAATTTGAGCTGGATCTGGTGCTGCGCAACAATATCACGACGGAAGAACACCCACTGGGCGTGTATCATCCCCACGCCAGACTGCATCATATCAAGAAAGAGAACATCGGTCTGATTGAGGTGATGGGGCTGGCGGTTCTGCCGGCGAGATTGAAAGAGGAGATGGAACTTCTCGGGGAAGCGATCGTTGCGGGCAGAGATATCCGGCAGGATGAGGCGCTTGCGAAGCATGCCGACTGGGTGGAAGAATTTCTGCCAGAGTACAAAACGGTGACGAGAGACAACGTGACGGAAATTCTGCACAAGGAGATCGGGAAAGTGTTTATGCAGGTTCTCGAAGATGCCGGCGTGTATAAGAGAACGCCTGAGGGTCAGGCGGCGTTTGACAGATTTATCAGGGCGGTCAGGCCGTAAGATAGGACAGAGAGGAAGGCGGAATTTAGCAATTCCGCCTTTTAGACGCGCTTCATCCCAAGGCGAAACACGTAGATCAGATGTGACAGTAAGGGTAGTGTAAATCTTGCATATAGGGTGGTCTGTCAATCTGTGAGATGTGCTGTATTACTAGGAAACCTGCGATTCGGAAGCCGCATCGCCGTCCAGTATGCTGCGAACAAAAGTGTAACAGGCGAGCTGCTGTTTAGGAGACATACGCTGATATAAGGAAATAAGATGCTGGTATTTCTTGAGAAGATGGAGATTATCTGCAAGAAGGGAATCTGCGCTCAGGCGCTGCTCGGACAAATACAAGAGGTAATCCGTTGAAACGTGAAAGAAGCGGGATAAACGTATGAGAAGCATTGCATCAGGTGTAATCGTTTCGTTTTCCAGTTTGCTGACCGCGGCTTGATTGATGCCCAGATATTTCGCAAGCGATTGTTGTGTTAAATTTTTTTCTAATCGAAGTTCCTTAATCCGTGTTTTCATTTTACTTCCTTTTTGTATTGTAGTTTAAATTGCGTCCACAAAATATTCCAATTTGTCATAAAGATATTCCGAATGGAATATTTGCGGAAAATGTCTGCCAAACTACAGGTTACGGTTTCATTTTGGCGCAGATATTGTGTACAAAATATGAAAGCACCGCAATATGTTGTGAATTACACGACATCTAAATTAAGGAAGCGCAATCGAATCGAAAATTGACGAAACGTGGAATCCCGCCCTGCCGCCGGCAGAGACAGCCGGAACGGAGCGGGAAAAGCAGAGGCGGAGAATAGATGACGGACTCATATGTTTGTATTGATCTGGAGACTACCGGCTTAAACCCCAGGACGGACAGGATCATTGAGATCGGCGCCGTCAGGGTGGAGAGCGGCCGGATTACAGAAGAGTGGGAAACGCTGGTGAATCCGGGCAGAGCGCTGGAGGAGCGCATCATAGAGCTGACCGGCATCCATGATGAGGAGCTGGCCGGCGCGCCGGAGATCGCGGCGGTGCTGCCGCGGCTTCTGGAGATGACGGATGGGTTTGTCCTGCTGGGACACAGCGTATTGTTTGACTATTCCTTTGTCAAAAAAGCCGCCGTCGATCAGCGGCTGTCCTTTGAGCGGGAGGGGATCGATACGTTAAAGATTGCCCGCAAGTATCTGGCGGAACTGGAGAGCCGCAGCCTGGCGTCGCTGTGCGGGCATTACGGGATTGATCACAGCGCGCACAGGGCGCTGCGGGATGCGCGGGCGACCGTGGAACTGTATCGCAGACTGGCAGAGCAGTTTTGTGAGCAAGAGGAAGCGGAGGGGAAGAAGAGCCTGTTTCGCCCGAAAAGGCTGCGCTATCAGGCCAGGCGCGATACGCCCCTCACCATACCGCAGAAAGAACAGTTATATAAACTGGCGGACAGGCATAGACTGGTATTGGACTATGACGTTGAAAAGCTGACGCGCAGCGAGGCTAGCCGTCGGATCGCTCAGATTCTTGCAGAATACGGACGATAGGTTTCTGCATGGCGGAGTTGAGCATCTCCGCGATCGGATAGAGGCTGCCGATTTTTTCCGGCGTGTTCTGCTCCCGATAGATTTGGCACAGGAGCCGGTAGGTGCCGCTCACATCGGTGCCGGTGGAGACCGCGAATTCCAGCATCCGCCGCGCTTCCTCGACGTATCCGTTGTCGTAGAGCAGCTGCGCCCACTGCTGCAGGGTGCGCACGAGAAGCGTATAATTCTGGTCGTAGGAGGTCAGCAGGTCGATGTTCGGCGCGCCGTAGCGCAGCTTCAGTTCCGTGTTGCTGATGCCTGTGAAGTTGACGACAGGAAGTTCGCTTAGAGAACGGATGATCTGTTTATAGTCCTCCGCCTTGGGGACATCCGCAAGCAGCGTCATCGGGAAGTCTTCGATCGGGATTTTGATATAGTCCAGATCGTCCAGCGGTTTGCGCCTTGTGCTGTTGGCGGCGCGTTCTCTCTCCCAGAAGTCGTCCTGTTCATGGCCGCCGGTTTTGCCGGCTTTCCGCATATACAGGAAGAAGAGCGCGGAAAGTATGAGAACGCTTGCATTTATGAAGAAAAACATATATAATATCCTTTCAGAAAGTGGGAGGATTCACTGTATGCTCAACCGAAAACAAAAGAAGATAATCTCTTCTGTGATTATTATTGTGATTGTGCTGGCGATGGTAGTGCCGTTGGTGCTGTCGGCGCTGTAGGCGTCGCCGGTTTTTCTGCTATAGTCATTACAGTATATCATAATCTGTCCGCGGAGGCAATTCCCTGCGGGAGAAAGGACGGACTCCATGAGGAAAGTATCGTTGGCGATATCGGCTGCGCTGGCTGCCCTGGCGGTGGTGGTGATGCCGGTCCGTGCGGCGGAAAACAGAATAGAGACGGGAATCTATGCGGGTGACATGGATCTGTCCGGCATGACGGCCGAGGAGGCCGGCGATGAGATCAGGGCGTATGTGGATTCCTTTGGCGGGGCGCAGATTACGCTCAATGCCGTGGACGGCGGCACCATCGTCACGACGGCCGCGGAGCTCGGCCTGAAATGGGGCAACGAGTCCATTCTGGACGAGGTCGCGAATTTCGGACATGACGGGGACATCCTGCGCTGCTACAAGGAACTGAAAGATCTGGAATATAAGAATAAAATATATGACGTCACTTTTGATTTTGACAGGGAAAAGATCAGGGCGCTGATCGAGCAGAATGTCGACCAGTACAACAGAGAGGCTATCAACGCGTCTCTGGTCAGGACTGACGGCGGATTTGAGATCACAGAAGGGCAGAGCGGCGTGGTGATCGACACGGCGGCCTCCACGGACACGGTGTATGACTACCTGGTGGAAAACTGGGACGGCTCGGACTGCGCGATCGATCTGGTGGTCACGGTGGACGAACCGAAAGGCAAGGCGGAGGATCTCGCCAAGGTCAAGGATGTGCTGGGCACCTTTACGACCAGCTATTCCACGTCGGGTAAAGCCAGAAGTGCGAACGTGGCCAACGGCTGCAGCCTGATCGACGGTACGACGCTGTATCCGGGCGAGGAGTTTTCCGCCTATGAGGCGGTGTCGCCGTTTACCGAGGCGAACGGGTATTATATGGCGGGCTCCTATCTGAACGGTCAGGTGGTGGACAGCCTGGGCGGCGGTATCTGCCAGGTATCGACGACGCTGTACAATGCCGTGCTCCTGTCGGAGCTGGAAGTGACGGAGCGCTACAACCACTCCATGATCGTCACCTATGTGGATCCCTCCGCCGACGCGGCGATTGCGGAATCTTCCGGCAAGGATTTTAAGTTTAAGAACAATACGGACTATCCGATCTATATCGAGGGCAAGACCGCCGACAAGCAGATCACATTTACGATCTACGGGGTGGAGACCAGGGACAGCAGCCGCGAGGTGAGCTATGAGAGCGTGGTTCTGGAACGGAACGTGCCCGAGGAGGAAGTCATCTACGCGGACGAGTCGCAGCCCGTCGGTTACTGTGTCGTGCAGTCGGCGCATATCGGCTACAAGGCGCAGCTGTGGAAGATAGTCCGCGAGGGCGGCGTCGAGGTGAGCAGGGAGCAGGTCAACAGCAGCAGCTACATGAAAGTCCCCAGAAGTGCGACGGTGGGTGTCGCCACGGCGGACGAGGGCGCGCGGAATGCCATTATGGCGGCGATCGCGACCAACAGTGTGGATCAGGTCAAGGCGGTGGCGGGTTCCTATCAGGCGGCCGCGGAAGCCGCGGCGGCACAGGCTGCGGCGGCTCAGGCAGCGGCACAGGCCGATCAGCCCCCGGCACCACCGCAGGAGACACCGTCGGAATAGGCAGCAGATTGTGTGTATAGTCGGACACAGGGTTATGAGAACAGGTAAAATATCGGAGAGCGTCCTGAGACGTTCCGTTTTGCATAAAATTGACTTACATAGGGCAGAAGTGATAAACGGCGCAGACATAGGGACGGACTGCGCCGTTGTGTCGTTTGGGGATGGGTATGAAACCGTGCTGGCCACCACGCCGGTGACGGCACCGATGGAGGATATCAGCGCCTACGCGGTGCCGATGGCGCTCAACAATATCGCGGCGGGCGGGGCGGAACCTGTGGGCATTATGCTGTCGGTGCTGCTGCCGGAGCGTGCGGAGGAGAGCGAACTGAAGCACATGATGGAGCAGGCGCAGAAGCTGTGCCGGGAGGCCGGCGTACAGATACTGGGCGGCCACACGGAAGTCGTGCCGGATATCGCGCGGCCCGTCGTGACGGCGACCGGTGTGGGCAGGAGAGCTTCCGACTGCGCCATGCGGGGCGTGGGGCCGGAGCAGGACATCGTCGCAAGCAAATGGATCGGGCTGGAGGGGACGGTGAGGCTTGCCAGAGAACACCGCCGGAAGCTGTGTGAGCGCTATCCGGCGTATATGATAGAGGAAGCGGCAGCCTATGACAGGTATCTGTCCGTGATACCGGAGGCCGCCACCGCCGTGAAGTCCGGCGTCTGCGGCATGCACGACGTCTCCCGGGGCGGGATCTTCGCGGCCCTGTGGGAGCTGGCGGAGAGAGCGGGCGTCGGACTTTCGGTTGACCTGAAAAAGATTCCTGTGAAGCAGGAAACCATTGAGATCTGTGAGTTTTTCGGGCTGAATCCCTATGAGCTTTTGTCGGGCGGCTGTCTTCTCATGACGGCGGATAACGGCGAGGCGCTTGTGGAGGCGCTTGCGCGGGAGAATATTCCCGCCGTCTTGATCGGCAGGACGACGGACGGAAACGGACGCATCATATACAATGACGACGAGAAGCGCTATCTGGACAAACCGAAAACGGATCAGATTTACTGCCTATGAATGAGAATGGAGGAGCATCATGAGAGAGGAATTATTGGCAATCGTTGAGAAGAACAGCCGTATCGATCTGAAAGAGCTGGCTGTCATACTGGGTGTGGAGGAGATCGACGTGGTCAATGAACTGGCGGCGCTGGAGGCTGAGGGGATCATTTGCGGCTACCACACGATGATCGACTGGGAGAAGACTTCCATCGAGAAAGTCTCCGCCCTCATCGAGGTGCGGGTGACACCGCAGCGCGGGCAGGGATTTGACACTATCGCGGAGCGGATCTATAAATATCCCGAAGTGACTTCCGTCTATCTGATCTCCGGCGGCTATGATCTGCTCGTCACGCTGGAGGGCAAATCCCTGAAAGAGATCTCCGGCTTCGTGTCCGACAAGCTCTCCACCCTGGACTCTGTCTTGAGCACGGCGACGCATTTTATCCTGAAAAAATATAAGGATCACGGCACGATCCTCGCGAAAAAATACGAGGACACCAGAGAGAAGGTGACACCGTGAAAAATATGTTATCCGAACAGATCAAAGCGCTGAAGCCGTCGGGAATCCGCAAATTCTTCGATATCGTCAGCGAGATGGACGACGCGATCTCTTTGGGCGTGGGTGAGCCGGATTTCGATACGCCCTGGCATATCCGGGATGAGGGCATCTATTCGCTGGAAAAAGGGCGCACTTTCTATACTTCCAATGCCGGCCTGAAAGAACTGAAAGAGGAGATTGGCAAATATCACAGGAGAAAGCAGGGCGTCACCTATGATCCGGCCCACGAGGTGCTGGTCACGGTGGGCGGCTCCGAGGCGATTGACATCGGCCTGCGCGCCGTCATCAATCCGGGCGACGAGGTGCTGATCCCGCAGCCCAGCTTCGTCTCCTACGAGCCGTGCGCGATCATGGCGGGCGGCGTTCCGGTCATCATTGAACTGAAAGCGGAGAACGAATTTCGGCTGACCGCGCAGGAGCTGGAGAATGCCATTACCGAGAAGACAAAAATATTGGTGCTGCCTTTCCCGAACAATCCGACCGGCGCGATCATGGAGCGGGCGGATCTGGAGGCGATTGCGGAGGTCGTCAGGAAGCACGATATCCTCGTGATGTCCGATGAGATCTACGCGGAACTCACCTACAAGGAGAAGCATGTGTCCATCGTGGAGATCGAGGGGATGCAGGAGAGGACGATTCTGATCAACGGCTTCTCCAAGGCGTTCGCCATGACGGGATGGCGTCTCGGGTACGCCTGCGGGCCGAAAGAGATCATTCAGCAGATGACCAAGATCCACCAGTTCGCGATCATGTGCGCGCCGACCACGAGCCAGTACGCGGCGGTGGAAGCGCTGAAGAACGGCGAGGCGGACGTGCAGGAGATGCGGACGGCGTACAACCAGAGAAGACGCTATCTGATGAACGCTTTCCGGGAGATGAGGCTGGAGTGTTTTGAGCCTTTCGGCGCGTTCTATGTCTTTCCGTGCATCAAGGAGTTCGGCATGTCGAGCGAGGAGTTTGCGGAGCGGCTGTTAGCGGAGGAGAAAGTGGCCGTCGTGCCGGGCACGGCGTTCGGCGACTGCGGCGAGGGATATCTGCGCATCTCCTATGCCTACTCTCTCGACAACCTGAAGCTGGCCATCGGCAAGCTGGCCCATTTCGTGGAGAAGCTGCGCGCGGAGCGGAAATAGGAAACGAGGCGTCTATGCACATTGTGTTACATCAGCCGGAGATTCCGGCGAATACGGGAAATATCGGCCGTACCTGTGTCGCCACGGGTACGGCCCTCCATCTGATCGAACCCCTTGGGTTCCGGCTGGACGAGAAATCGATCCGGCGCGCCGGCATGGATTACTGGGAGCGGCTCAATGTGACGCGCTATATCAATTATGCCGAATTTTGCGGGAAGCATCCGGATGCGAAGATCTGGTATGCGACCACGAAAGCCAGACGCGTCTACACGGACGTATCGTTCGGGCCGGACGACTATCTCATGTTCGGTAAGGAGAGCGGCGGGATTCCCGAAGAGATTCTGGTAGATCACGAAGAGAGCTGCATCCGTATCCCGATGATGGATCAGATCAGGTCCCTGAATCTGTCGAATGCCGTGTCGATTGTGTTGTATGAAGCGCTCAGACAGAATCACTTTGCCGGGATGCAGACGGAAGGAGAACTGCACCGCCTGCACTGGCGCGCTTAGTCGTCGTCCTCCATGTCGGATTTGGGCAGGGAGAAGATGAACTCCGTGCCCACGCCCTCGGTGCTGATGACGTTGATATTCTCTCCGTGGGAGCGGATGATTTCCTTGGTGATGGACAGGCCCAGACCTGTCCCTTTTTTGTCCTTGCCGCGGGAGAGGTCGGACTTGTAGAAGCGTTCCCAGATCAGCTTCAGATCGTCTTTCGGGATGCCGATGCCGGAGTCCTTGACGCTGACAAAAATTTTGTTGTGTTTCTCCGTCGTCTCGATCTTGATGACAGAGTTGTGATGGCTGAACTTGATGGCGTTGTCCAGCAGATTGTAGAGTACCTGCTGGATTTTGTCCATGTCCGCCGTCACGTACATCTCATCCCCTGTCAGCACCAGTTCGATCGCTATGGTTCTGGCGCGGCACGTGCCCTCAAAAGAGGCTGCCACGCTGCGTATCGTCTTGTTGATGTCGAAATCCGTCTTATTCAACATCATGCCCGCCGTGTTCAGGTTGTTCAGGGTTAAGAGGCTGTTGGTCAGCTTGCGCAGGCGCTCCGTCTCATTCAGGACGATGGTGAGATATTTTTCGTGCATTTCGGGCGGGATCGTGCCGTCGATCATGGCTTCCAGATACCCCTTGATGGAAGTCAGGGGAGAGCGGAAGTCGTGGGAGACGTTGGCCACGAACTTTTTCTGGTCGTCCTCGGAGCGGGCGATCTCGCTGGCCATGTAGGACAGGGTGGCGGCCAGATAGCCCATCTCGTCCTCGCTCTCCACGCTGAACTCATAGTGCATGTTGCCGCTGGCGTACTGCTCTGTGGCCAGCGTGATTCTGCGCAGCGGGATGTAGACGATCTCCGTGAAGAAGATCAGGATGATCAGGGAGAGCAGGAAGAGGATCACCAGCGTGATGTAGGAGATGTTGAGCAGACTGTCCGTCTCCGCGTAGATGCTCTGCATGGGACAGTGGATGACCACATACCCTTTCACCTTGTAATCGGAGGTGATGGGGGCGAAGACGCTCAGCGTCTCCTCGTTGAACGTATGGAAAAAATTGCCGGTCGTGTAGTAGGAGCCTTCCGTGATCGTCGGGTCGAAATTCTCAATCACGATCTCGTTCTCCACATCCAGCGGGGAGGAGGAATCCAGAATCATGCGCCCGGACGGGTTGATGATCCACAGAGTGGCGTCCAGATAGGTATCCAGGGCGTCGAGCTGTGATTTCACGGCTTCCAGAGAGACTTCATTGTTGTAGAGATCGCTCGCGTAGGTGTTGGCGATCAGCACGGCCTCTCGGTAGAGGGAATCCGCCCGCTCTTTTTTCAGGTGATCGAAAGTCATGTTGGACACGAAAGTGGCCACCACGACGAAACCGAACAGGCCGAAGATGATATAGGCGAGTATCAGTTTGAGATAAAGTGTCTTTCGCATAGTCTATCCTATCTTGACTCAAATTTGTAGCCGATGCCCCAGATCGTGGCGATGCGCCATCTCTCGTGGTCATTGATCTTCTCGCGCAGACGTTTGATATGGACGTCCACCGTGCGCGTGTCGCCGATGTACTCATAGCCCCAGATCTGGTCGAGCAGCTGTTCCCTGGTAAAGACATGGTTCGGTGAGGACGCCAGGAAGTAGAGCAGTTCCAGCTCCTTGGGCGGCATCTCAATCGGTTTGCCCATATAGATGACAGAGTAGTTGGTCTGGTTGACGACCAGGTCGGGGTACTCCACGCACTTGATATCGGGGGCTTTCGATTCGGCGGCGGCAGGCTTGTAGCGGCGCAGGACCGCCTTGACTCTGGCCACCAGCTCTTTCGAGTCGAAAGGCTTCTCCATATAGTCGTCCGCGCCCAGCTCCAGTCCCAGCACCTTGTCGAAGACCTCCCCTTTGGCGGAGAGCATGATGATCGGCAGGCTGGACTTCGAGCGGACCTCCCGGCAGACCTGATAGCCGTCGATGCCCGGCAGCATCAGGTCGAGCAGCATCAGGTTCGGCTCGAAACTGTCCACCGCGGTGAGCGCCGACTCGCCGTCGTTCACGATCATCGTCTCGAAGCATTCCTTTGTCAGATACAGCGAGATCAGTTCCGCGATGTTGTTGTCGTCGTCGACGATCAGTATTTTCTGTTTGCTTACCATGTCAATACCTCTTTTTCTTGATTTTCTTCCTGAAACCGGCGGCGCGTCAGTCCTTAAACTCGGCGATCGTCACGCCCGCGTCGCCCTCGCCGAACTCTCCGAGCCGGTAGCTCTTGACAATCTTATTGTGGCGCAGATAGTTCTGCACGGCGCCCCGCAGCGCGCCGGTGCCCTTGCCGTGGACGATGCGCACACTCGGCAGATGCGCCAGATAGGCGTCGTCCAGGTATTTGTCCAGCTCCGAGAGCGCCTCGTCCACCGTCTTGCCGAGCAGATTGATCTCCGTGGAGACGGAGTAGGACTTGGACATCTTGAGCCTGCCGGAGGATGTCCGCTGCAGCTTGTCGGTCCGTATCGTCTCCTCCTCGGTGAGGGCCAGATCGTCCAGAGATACCTGTGAGCGGATGATGCCGCACTGGACGAAGAGCCTGCCGTTCTTGTCGGGCAGGGAGCTTACCGTGCCTTTTAAGCCCATGGAGAGAATCTTTACGCTGTCGCCGAGTTTGATCTGATTCGGCTTCAGTACCTTGTGGGCGGGCATGCCGTTACCCAGACCCAGCTTTTCGTTTTTCTCGGCAATCTTGTCGCGCACTTTCTGACGGGATTTCTCCAGATCCTTGATGGAAGAGCCCGCGTCCGCTTTCCGAAAAGTGCGGATCGTCTCGTCCGCCACATCCTTGGCATTCTGTAAGATCTCGCGGGCCTCCTCGTTGGCTTCGCGCAGGATGCGCTCCCGCGTCTGGTCGATCTTCTCCTGCCTGGCTTCCAGCTGCTGCCTGAGCGTCTGGATCTCCCGCTTGTGCGCCTCGATTTCACTCTGCTCCCGCTCGATCGTCAGGCGGCTGTTTTCCAGATCCGCCAGCAGATCCTCGAAGCTCTCCTTGTCCTCGGTGATGTGCCGTCTGGCGTCCTCAATGATGTGGTCGGGCAGGCCCAGCTTGGAGGAGATCGCGAACGCGTTGCTCTTGCCGGGAATACCGATCAGCAGGCGGTAGGTGGGACGGAGCGTATCGATGTCAAACTCACAGCAGGCGTTTTCCACGAAAGACGTGGACAGGGCGTAGATCTTGAGTTCGCTGTAGTGGGTGGTCGCCATCGTCCGGATGCCGCGGTTGTGCAGGTAATCCAGAATAGAGATCGCCAGCGCCGCGCCCTCCGTGGGGTCGGTCCCCGCGCCCAGCTCGTCGAACAGGCAGAGCGCGTCGGTGTCCGCCGCCCGCAGGATGGAGACGATGTTCGTCATGTGGGAGGAGAATGTGCTGAGACTCTGCTCAATACTCTGTTCGTCCCCGATGTCCGCGTACACTTCCTGGAAAACGGACAGTTCGGAGCGGTCGGCCGCCGGAATGTGGAGACCCGCCTGCCCCATCAGGGTGAAGAGCCCGACAGTCTTTAACGAGACGGTCTTGCCGCCCGTGTTGGGTCCCGTGACAATCAGCAGATCAAAATCCTCCCCGAGACGGATGTCGATGGGGACGACTTTCTTTTTGTCCAGGAGGGGATGACGGCCCTGCCGGATGCGGATATGCCTGTCGGTGTTGAATACCGGCATTGTGGCGTTCAGGTCCATGGCCAGGGACGCCTTGGCGAAGATGAAGTCGAGGGCGGTCATCGCCCGCTGGCTCTGTGCCAGAGATTCCGTGTGCGCACCCGCCTGTGCGCTCAGATCGGCCAGAATCACTTCGATCTCCTCGCGCTCTTTCAACTCCAGCTCCCGCAGCTCGTTGTTGAGGTTCACGACAGCCGCCGGCTCGATAAAATAGGTGGAACCCGTGGAGGACTGATCGTGTACCATGCCCGGCACCTGACTCTTGTATTCCGCTTTCACCGGAATGCAGTAGCGGTTGTCGCGCATCGTCACCACGGCATCCTGCAGATAAGTGCGGCAGGAACCGTTGATCATGGACATGAGCTGGGAGTGGATCTTGTCGTTGGTGAGCGCCATGCTGCGCCGGATGTGTCTGAGCGCAGGGCTGGCGTCGTCGGCGATCTCCTCCTCCGACAGGATACATCTGCGGATCTCCGCCGCCAGCGGCGTGAGCGGCTCCAGCGCGTCGAAGTAGACGTCCAGCGCGTCGAGGGGCGCATCCTCCCGCTCTTTGCGGCCATAAGCCTTGATGCGGTTCACATTCTCCAGAAAAGCCGCGATGCCGAGAAGCTCCGCGACGGACAGAGTGCTGCCCACCTCGAGAGAGCGGATGCAGACGCCGAGATCCCTGTTGCCGCCGAAAGAAGTCGAACCCTTGCGAAACAGAAGACTGAGCGCGTCCGCCGTCTCCGTCTGCGCCTGCAGAATCTCAGAGAGTTTCGTCATGGGCAGGAGAGCGGCGGCCCGTTTCTTGCCCGGCGCGGAGTTTGCCCGCTCTGTCAGCATATCGATGATCTTGTTGTATTCCAAAACACGAAAGACTTTTTCGTTCATAAGGCTTACCCCGTTTATAGACTAATTTTAGTCTATCATAAAACAAAAGAAATTGCTACGGGAAGCGGGAGCTGTTTGCACGATCATGATCTCCCGCACTCCGCCTTTACAACGAACCGGAAAAAAGCTATACTGAAAAGGCAGTAGAAAGGTTCAGTGCATGATGGAAGAGCAGGACAGACAACAACAGGAAATCAAACCGGAAGAAAGCGGCGGACAGGCGGAGTACACGCCGACGACACAGTCGGATTTCCTGCGCGAGACGATCAAGAAGAAACCGATCAACAAGAAGAAGCTGCTGCGCAGGACGTTAATTACCGTGGCGATGGCGGTGGTTTTCGGTCTGGTTGCGTGCTTTACGTTCCTCGTGCTGGAGCCGGTCATCAGCAACCGCCTCTATCCCGAGGAGGAGGCGGAGGAAGTCCGTTTTCCGGAAGAGACGGCGACGGAAGAGATGAAGCCGGAGGATATGCTGGTCGAGGAGGAGACGGATGCGGAAGCGTCCGCCCCGGCGGAACTGGAGGGCGAACAGATCGAAGAGCTGCTGTCTCAGGTACAGTTCGGGCTGGGCGATTACCAGCTCCTCTATGAGGAGATGGCGGAACTTGCGCGGAGCGCGGAACGCTCTGTCGTCACTGTCACGAGCGTGGTGTCGGACGTGGACTGGTTCAACGACATCTATGAGAACGAGGCGTCGGCGTCGGGCATTATCGTGGCGAACAACAGCAAGTCCATTCTGATCCTCGTCAGCGCGGAGGTGCTGGACGGCGCGGACAGCATCATCGTAACGTTCTGTGATCAGACGCGGGTGAACGCGGAGCTGGTGCAGCAGGATGCCGCGACGAGGCTGGCGATTCTGTCCGTGCCGCTGGTGGATGTCGGGGAGGAGACGCTGGACATCATACAGATCGCGAATCTGGGGAGTTCCAACAACAGCGAACTTCTGGCCACGCCCGTGATGGCGCTGGGCAGCCCGATGGGAACGAGCGGTTCCGTCTGCTACGGCATGGTGACCTCCGTGGGAGCGGTGGTCGATCTGGCGGACTCCGCCTACAAGACGATCACCACGGACATCTACGGCAGCGGCAACGCGACGGGCGTGCTCATCAACATGGACGGCATGGTCATCGGCATCATCGATACGACGAACGCGGGCGGCGACAAAGGCGGGCTTCTGACCGCTTACGGCATATCGGAGCTGAAGCGGACGATCGAAAAGATGTCCAATGATAAAGAGCGGGCCTATCTCGGCATACACGGCGCGGATGTGCCCTGGGAAATCCGCGAGGAACTGGAGATCCCCGAGGGCGCCTATATCAGAGAAGTTGAGATGGACTCGCCGGCGATGGCGGCGGGCATCCAGAGCGGCGACGTGGTCACACGCATAGACGATACGCCGATCCTGACCTACAACGGCCTGCTGGACATTCTGTACAATGCCGAGCCCGAGGATACCCTGGCGTTTACGCTGATGCGGCAGGGGCAGGAGATGGACGCGGATGTGACGCTGGGCGCGAGGTAGCATGCCGCGGCGGTGAGAGTATATTTTGGCAGGAGCGCGGCGGGCGCCGGCGGTATTTCAGAAAAATTCCGCCGGTTCTGTTACAGGGCGCTTCGGAAAGGTGGCAGTATGAAATATATCAGAGATTACAGAGAGGGAGACAGAGTGTCCGACATCTATCTGTGCAAGCACAAACAGTCGGCAGTCACGAAGAACGGCAAGCCCTATGACAACGTCGTCCTGCAGGATAAGACGGGTACGGCGGACGCCAAGATCTGGGATCCCAACAGCGCCGGAATCGAAGATTTTGATTCTCTGGACTACATAGAAGTACACGGCGACGTCACCACTTTTCAGGGAGCGAACCAGATCAATATCAAACGGGTCCGCAAGTGCCGCGAGGGAGAGTATGATCCGGCGGATTATCTGCCGGTGAGCCCCTTCCCGGCCGACGATATGATGCGGGAACTCACGGGACTGATCGAAAGCGTCGGGAACCCGTACCTGAAAGAACTGCTGCGGGCCTTTTTCGTGCAGGATCAGGAGTTTGTCAAGGCTTTTCGCCGCTCCTCCGCCGCTAAGACCGTGCACCACGGCTTTGTGGGCGGCCTGCTGCAGCACACGCTGGCGGTGACGAAGCTGTGCGACTTTTTCTGTACACAGTATCCCGTGCTGAACCGCGATCTGCTGCTGACGGCGGCGATCTGCCACGATATCGGCAAGACGAGAGAGCTGTCCCTCTTCCCGCAGAACGACTACACGGACGACGGACAGTTCCTGGGACATATCGTAATCGGCAGCGAGATGGTGGGCGAAAAGATCAAGGAGATAGACGGGTTCCCGCCGCTGCTGGCCGGCGAGCTGAAACACTGCATCCTGGCGCACCACGGCGAGTATGAGTTCGGCTCACCCAAGAAGCCCGCCATCGTGGAGGCGGTGGCGCTGAACTATGCGGACAACACCGACGCCAAGATGGAGACTTTCACGGAGATCCTCGAGAACAGCAGCGAGACAGGGTGGCTCGGCTATAACAGACTGTTTGAGTCCAATGTGAGAGCGACGAAGACGGAGTGATGCCGGAAAAACCGTGCGGTCTGGGCGCGGCGGCTCTCCGGCGGACAGGTGCGGCGATAAAAGGGCGGGAATTTGAGATTCGCGCCGCCCGTCGCGGGAACGCTTTGGAATGAGGGATAGAATGGAACAAGGCAGATACAGAAAAAATGATATCGTCACAGTCACAATCGACGACATCGGCAGCGACGGCGAGGGCATCGGCAAAGCCGACGGCTACACGCTCTTTGTGAAAGACGCGGTGATCGGCGATACCGTGGAGGCGCGGATCACGAAGTGCAAGAAAACCTACGGCTATGCGAGAGTGGAGAAGGTGGTGACGCCTTCTTCTTTTCGTGTGGAACCCAGATGCCGCTTCCACAGACAGTGCGGCGGCTGCCAGATCCAGGCGATGCGCTACGACAGACAGCTCGCCTATAAGCAGGAAAAAGTCAGAAACAACCTGATCCGTATCGGCGGCTTTGACGAGGCGCATATCGACAGGATCATGGAGCCTGTCGTCGGCATGAAAGAGCCGTGGCACTACCGCAATAAAGCCCAGTATCCGATAGGATATGATAAAAACGGAAATCTCGTCGCCGGCTTCTACGCAGGCCGGACACATGACATCATCGCAAACACCGATTGCGCGCTGGGGCCCGGGGAGAACCAGGCGATTCTGGAAGCGGTGCTCGCCTATATGCGCGAAAACCGGGTGAGCGCCTACAGGGAGACGGACGGCACGGGACTCGTCAGACACGTGCTGATCCGCACAGGATTCGCCTCCGGCCAGATCATGGTCTGCCTCGTCGTCAACGGCAGGAAACTACCCGCGGAAGATAAGCTGGTGGAAAAGCTGCGCGGGCTGGATTTTGACAGATACGGTTCACGTGAAACAGCCGAAGCAGGAAGTGAAGACACCGCGGCAGCGAAAAGGACAGGTGAACTTCCGGACGGTGCGGATCAGGACAGCGCGACTGAGAGAAAGATCGTCAGTATCGCCGTCAGCGTCAACGAAGAGCGCACCAACGTGATCATGGGAAAAGAAATCCGCATACTCTGGGGCAGCGCATATATCGAGGATAGTATCAGAATCCTGCAGACGGGTGAAGAAGTGCGCTTTCATATTTCGCCGCTCTCGTTCTATCAGGTCAACCCCGGACAGACCGAGAAGCTGTACGCGATTGCCCTGGACTACGCCGGGCTGAGCGGCCGGGAGACGGTGTGGGATCTGTACTGCGGCATCGGCACGATCTCTCTCTTCCTGGCGCGCCATGCCAGACAGGTCTGCGGGGTGGAAGTGATTCCGCAGGCCATCGAAGACGCCAGAGAAAACGCGCGCATCAACGGCATCGAGAACGCGCGATTCTATGTGGGCAAAGCCGAGGAAGTCCTGCCCGCGTTCTACGGGAGCGCAGAGAGATGTGGCGAGAAAGCGGCGAAAGAGAGTGCGGAGATGGACGGCAAAGCCGTATCGCCCGCAGCGGCGGCAGAGCAGACAGGTTTTGCGGGGCTGTCGCCGGAGATGAAACATCCCGATGTGATCGTGGTCGATCCGCCGCGCAAGGGCTGCGATGAAAAGTGCCTGGAGACAATGCTCGCCATGCAGCCCGCGCGTATCGTGTATGTGAGCTGCGACTCCGCCACGCTGGCCAGGGATCTGAAAGTGCTGGCGGCAGGCGGGTATGAGTTGAAGAGAGTCAGGGCCGTGGACCAGTTCGGGCAAAGTGTGCATGTGGAGAGTGCGGTAATGATGCAGTATTGTGGGAAAGAGAAGAATTTGTAGGGTTAAAATGCCCGAGAGCGCGAGCGTTTTATTGTTGGTGTAATGAGTCAGCAGGAAAGAGAAAAACAAAATGATTGATCCGTGCAAGGAATGGACTGAAATTTTTCGTCTTAATTATTGTACAAACATGGATTTTTGCGTATACTAAGGTTAAGAAAAAGAAAAAGGAAGTGAGCGTATGTTAGCTGCAAAGGCACAAAATACGGCAGAAGTGGATGATACAGCGAAACTGGAGTTTTACAGGCTGATCGGAGAAGGCTATAAAGCAATGCAGGATGGGCGCACAAGTACAATAGAAGAAGTAAGAGAAAAAATAGACCAAAGGAGAAAATGGAAGAATATCCTTAAAAGGGGAATATGGTTTTTATAATATGACGCGAAAACGTCTCCAAGTCAAGAGTGTGATTTGGGGGCGTTCTTATATCAGCCCCAATATACGAGTCACTTGAAAGAAAGTATACAATGAGAAATGGATCTGCTGGCGGCTGAGAGTAAGACCAGCTATGAGAAGATTGAGGCATATGTGCTGGAGCATAGCGGACTAAAGGTAAGTAATCTTTATATTGCCCAGGTTAAGAGGAAATGCGGGATTATTGAGAGAGTAAATTACAATCAGCAAAAGTCTGAGGGCGCTGGAGTATTTTAAGATGGTTTAAAAAGTGAACAGAAAGTTCTTATATGTATAGAAGTAATAATTTATTGGTAGTAGTTATAGATATATGATAATATATATGGTAGATATTAAATTAAATTTATAGGATTATGAGGGAATTGGATTTTAACTGACACCATATGGATTGTATAAGATAAAGTTTTTACACTTTAAACCAGAAGAAAGGATATCAAGCTTTTATGTTTGATTTCGGAAATGCTAATGAAGGACAACGAAAGGCAATAGCTACTACAGATGGTCCTGTTCTTATTACGGCGGGGCCAGGTACTGGCAAAACCTACACGCTCGTCCAGCGTGCGATTTATCTTATAGAGGAATGCGGTGTTAAGCCGGAAAGTATCTTCATTGCGACTTTCACGGAGAAAGCCGCCAAGGAACTGATTACAAGAATCACGAATGAACTATCCGACAGAGGAATCGTAGCGAATATCAATGAGATGTATATTGGCACATTTCATTCGCTGTGCCTCCGTATCCTCAAAGAACATCTGGAGTATACTAGGCTTCGCAGGAACTACCGTCTTCTCGATGCCTTTGATCAGCAGTACATGGTGTTTCAAAACATCTATCGCTTTCGGAATATCCCGGAAGTGGAGATTGCCTTGCCGAAGGGAGGGTCATGGAAACAGGCAGAGTCTATCTGCAACTATGTCAATAATCTCTCCGAAGAATTGGTGACGCCGGAGGAGCTTATGTCTGACTCTGACCTTTCGATTGCGGCTCTTGGACGAATGTTGAAGGAATACCACGATCTACTGACGGAATCCAATCTAATGGACCTCTCGTCTATCCAGATTGAGGCCTTCCATCTCCTGCAGGATAACGCAGAGATTTTAGAAGAACTTCGCTCCAAGATCACCCACATAATGATTGATGAGTATCAGGACACGAACTTTATCCAGGAACAGCTTGTGTTCCTGCTCGCAGGCGATCGCAAGAACATCTGCGTGGTCGGTGACGATGACCAGGGCTTGTATCGTTTTCGAGGCGCAACTATCCGTAATATTCTGGAGTTTCCGCAAAAGTTTGCGGATGGCGAGTGCCGCATCATTCCATTGGTCATTAACTATCGCTCAAACAGTGATATCGTTGATTTCTACAATGAATGGATGGCCACCACGGACGGTGCGAAGTTCAATTTCCGTTGGGACAACTACAGATATGATAAACGAATCGAACCACACGAGAGAACTGCTCTCCACAGTCCTGCGGTCGTGAAACTCGCAGGTGTGGACGACACGGATGAGTGGTACGAAAAAATTCTGCGGTTCATCAACGACCTGAAAGGTTCCGGCAAACTCACAGACTATAACCAGATCGCATTTCTCTTCAACTCAGTGAAACATCCGAGAACGATGGCTCTTGCCTGTTTCTTAGAGGAGAACCATATAAGTGTTTACTCGCCGCGTTCGGATATGTTTTTCCAGCGCGACGAGATACGGCTTGCCCTCGGCTGCCTCATGCTGATGTTCCCACGATATGTTCAGGGCTTGGAGAACGGGGAGTTTACTTTCCTCCGACTGGAGCATCTGACCTATTACCGAAATTGCATCATAACTGCGAACGAATATCTTACCAAACCTGAGAACGCAGAGCTTTTGAAGTTGATACGCCGACGTGGTAAAGTTCATGTCGGTTTAACTGGCGCAACAGATTACGCTTATTGTGGACTCATGTATCAGCTATTTGAATTCCAGCCGTTTGCCGGGATCCTCGATACAGAGATGGATGTTGGCATGGTCGACATCCGACCGGCTCGTAACCTTGCCAAGCTGACACAGATCATTGGTAAATTTGAGTATCTCCATCGAGTAGACGTCTTGGATGCAGTCGAATATCGCGGTAAACGTCGTATCGATCAGAATACAGAAATGCTTTTCAATCTGTATCTCCGTCTGCTCTTTGATGGCGGAATCGCGGAGTACGAGGATGATTCAGAGTATGCGCCGAGCGGGTGCGTTTCTTTCCTTACCATCCATCAGTCCAAAGGCATGGAGTTTCCGATTGTTTTTGTGGATTCCTTGGCAAACGTACCGAGGAAGAACACAAATGACTTGATGATGCGGATAGAGGACCGATACTTCAAACGTCCCGCTTTCGAGCCGTATGAAGTGATAAAGTTCTTTGACTTCTGGCGCCTTTATTATACGGCATTTTCCCGCGCACAGGATTTATTGATTCTGACCTGTTGTGAGGATAAGAGGACACCAAGTAACTACTTCAAAGACATTTATGGGAAACTACAATCTGTGGACGATCTCGGATTTGAGATAAGAGAATTTGATTTCAAGCCTATAAAGGATGTGAACATTAAGAATACCTATTCGTTTACATCGCATATCACAGTTTATGAGACTTGCGCCCTACAGTATAAATTCTATAAGGAATTGGAATTTATGCCTGTTCGTACAAATGCTATGCTTTTTGGTACGCTTGTCCACGAGACAGTTGAGGATATACATCGTGCGGCACTTCGGCATGAGGAACAGTCGATTACGGAGGAAAACATTAGCCGTTGGTTTGATTCCAACTATGTATCTCTGACAAAGACTGAGCATACATACTTAGCTGTCCCACAGCGTGAGGCAGCTTTGAAACAGGTGTTGCGTTATGTTGAACGACAGCGTGGAAACTGGTCGCAGATACAGCAAGCTGAAGTAGATGTTTCTTTAGTAAAGTCGGACTACATTATCGAAGGCAAGGTTGATCTTATTCGCGGCGAGGGAGACACGGTTGAGATAGTGGATTTCAAAGCCGAGAGAAAGCCTGATATGGAGAAAATGCGGGAAAGGCTTGAACAGTACAGACGACAGCTTCATATTTACGCTCATCTCGTGGAGGAGCGTACTGGGCAAAAAGTCAGCAAGATGCACCTCTACTATACTGGCGAGGATGATGGCGTGCCTACTATCACATATCCATACACGAAGTCTGCTGTAGAAGGAACGATGGCGGTATTCGATGACACAGTCAAGAAAATCATGAAGAAAGATTTCCATCATTGTGCCAGTGATTCAATAATTTGTAAAGAGTGCGATTTTAGATTCTACTGCAGGAGGAAATAACAATGCCGTATATAGATGACCCAGAGAGAGGCTTAAAAATTGGTCTTACTGATGATGACTATGAGGCTTACTTAGAAGGTAATTTATCGCCTGATTTCTATGCACGGCGTGTAGATGGCTCCATAGCAAATCGCGTTGATATCAGTCTTTTAGACGATGATAATGACAGTAATGAGGAGGGAGAGCCGTCAGAAAGGATTGATGCTGGCTCTGCCGCAATAGGTGGTTTGACTGTGGCGGCTATTATCGGAGCGAGCTACGGAATAAAGAAATTATGGGACAGATATAGGATAAAGAAAACAGAAGAAAAGGCGGCAGAGCAACGCAAGGCACAGGTCAAACTTCAAAAGGAAGAGAGTACACAAAGGGCAATTGAATTTGCCAGCACCGTGCTTTCGGCGGAAACTGTAAAGACTAATGATGCCGAACGAAAGTTGCTAACGCAAGAAGAAGTGATACAAGAGTTAATGAAGATAATTGTCGGTATGGTAGAAATAGCTGATGGAAAGAAAAAAATTTCAGAAGGTGTTGATAATCTCAGCAATGCGGGAATAGTCGATAGGGTAGCATTATTGGAAAAACTATATGATCCGAAAGTGCTTGAAAGCTTCAATGCTTATTTGGGAAAAAATCCGCAGCTTGTGATTCAAAATCAATCAATACTTGGCAGTATATTTGGACGTAATCTTACTGCGGATGGGCGGTATATTCCGCTGGCCGTATCGGATATCGAGCGACAATTAAGAACTGAAACTATTCAGGAGGATTGACGAAAATGGAAAATGGTGAACAGCTTACTTTTGAATTTGAACAGAGGCCTACAATTAAGGGCTTTCCTGAACTTCGTTGGACGGGCAAGCGTCCCTATCGTGCTACGCAGTATTATCCTGCACAACTGCGGGAGACGTATGGATCGGAGCAGAATGGCTGGATTAATAAGATATTCTGGGGCGATAATCTTCAAGTGATGAGCCATCTGCTCAAAGACTATCGTGGGCAGGTCGATCTCATATACATTGACCCTCCGTTCGATAGCAAGGCAGATTATAAAAGAAAAATTGAAGTGCGTGGTGTTGGCAGTGCTGAATCGGATAGTTCTTCATTTGAGGAAAAGCAGTACGGTGATATATGGACAAATGATGAGTATCTTCAATTCATGTATGAAAGATTACTTCTTATGCGCGAACTTCTATCTAACCGCGGGGTTATTATTTTGCATTGCGACTATCATAAGTCACATTATTTGAGGATTGTTATGGATGAAGTGTTTGGTTCCGATAGATTTGTCAATGAGATTATTTGGTATTATGAAACATACCAAGGTGCAGTGAAAAAATATTTTCCACGAAAACATGATAATTTGTTTGTATATTCGAAAACAGACACATATTTTTATGAAATGCAGTATGACAATGATTACAAAAATTCAATAAATTACAAAAGATGGGAAAGCTATGTTGTTGACGGTAATAAAATAAAGGGAGCTAATTATCCCGTTAATGATTCAAGATTTACTGCGCGTTTGAACAAATGGATTCGTGAAAATGGTAGACAGCCAAACCCTGATGATGTTATTTTTGAAATTCAAAGTGTATCAATAAATTCTGTGTGGAAAGATATAAAACCAGTTGATCCTAAAGACTTAAACGAAAAATTAAATTATCCGACGCAAAAACCTGCGGCTCTTTTAGATAGAATTATTCGTTCATTTAGTAAACCAGGAGATATTGTATTTGACTGCTTTATGGGTAGCGGCACAACGCAAGCTGTTGCTATGAAACTTGGCAGACGTTTTATTGGTGCAGACATCAATCTCGGTGCCATCCAAACTACTACCAAGCGCTTGCTTGCTATCGCAGCAGAATTGAATCCTACCCGCAAACCGGTGACTTATGACATAAACCAATTACAGCCTTTAATGGTTGCGGAGGGAACACCGTATTTTGTATCAGAAAGTGCAGATGAAGATATGGAATTGAGCGCCAGTGGCTATAGCGATGGTCTTGATTGTTTGAAAGAGAAAGAAGGGAATATTTCTGTGCTCGGGGGGGGGGTGAAGTACACAGGCTTTGAAGTCTACAATGTAAACAACTATGATTTCTTTCGCAATCCTGTGGAAGCCCGCGATCTGCTAATTGAGGCTTTGGAGATTCAGCCGTTTCCGCAAAGCGATGTTTGGGATGGAGAACTTGATGGTAGAATGGTGAAGATCATGCCAGTCAACCGCATTGCTACGAAAGCAGACTTGAAAGAACTCCTTGCAAACTTGCCATACAAGACCTATGAGAAACGCAAGGAGGAAAATCCAAATCAGCCTGTAGAACGAATAACGATTGTCTGCATGGGGCATGAGTCTGACCTAAAAGGAGCGCTGGAGCAAGAACTTGCTGAGTATAAAGTGGATGTTCAAATTGTTGATATACTTCGTGACAAAGCGGATCTTCAGTTGAAGCGAGATTCTGAAGCGGAGATAGTCCGTGAGGGTAGTAAACTGGTCATCCGTGCCTTCTATCCGATGAACCTAATGCAGAAACTTTCCATCCAGAAGGAATATGTGGAAGATTGGCGTCAACTCGTTGACTCCATCATGATCGACTGGAACTATGATGGCGTAGTTATGCAGCCTATCGTGACTGATGTTCCCGGCAAAAACGAGATGGTAAAGGGTATCTATGATATTCCGGAAGGCTGTGGCACAATCAAAGTAAAAATTACCGACCTGCTCTCCGAGTCGTTGGAAGTGGAGGTGCGTTAAATGGCTGTGGAATTTGATTCGAATTTTTCTTTCAATCAGCAGTTGTGGTACTATTACACTACGAACCGTGGGAAAATACGTTCACGATACAATGACCTTACGAGAAAGTTCCTCGCCTATAACGACAGCCAGGAGAATCCAAATGCCTTTCTGCGTACCCCACAGTTCGAAGCGCTGGAGATGTATGTCTTCGTGAAGGAATTCATGAACAACAAGCAGGTTTATGAAATGTTTGATGACTGGCGTCATAAGCGAGACCATTTCTCCGATGCGTCTTACTATTCCATTGACAAAGGTGGGCAGCTCCGTCTCTTTGACGCTCCGACCGAGAAGCAGACCGACACGATTTTCAAGCAGATGAAGAAATATCGGGAAGCGTATCCCAACTACATCTATGCCCTTACGATGGGACTGGGAAAAACTATTCTTATGGCCACCTGTATCTTCTATGAGTTTTTGCTTGCTAAGAAGTATCCGGGGGATAAGCGTTTCTGTCACAATGCTCTTGTATTTGCGCCGGATAAGACTGTCCTTCAGTCTCTCCGTGAGATTATGACCTTTGATAAGACGAAAGTGGTGCCGCCAGAATATGCCCGTGTGCTTGATGCAAACATTAAGTTCCACTTCTTGGACGAGACAGGAACTATTCTGCATACGATTGATGATTCCGATTTCAATATCATTATCTCTAATACACAGAAAATCATCGTTAAGAAAAAGCGTAAGGAAGAGACACCTGGTCAGATGTTCTTTAATGGCTCTGGCTCTTTGCTTTCCACTGTCTATGGCACGGGTGGCGATGATGACGAGGACGATGCATGGGACGATACCACACTGATGGATAACCAGCGCTTCAAGAAGCTCTGCCGTCTTCCGCAACTCGGCGTCTATGTTGATGAGGCACATCACCTCTTCGGTGCAGACCTTGAAAAGCAGATCAGATCAAGTGGAGCGAATAAAACAAGCCTCCGTGATACCATCAATCTGCTTGCGGCAAATACATCCATCGTGGCTTGCTATAACTACACAGGTACGCCATATGTCAAGAACCAGCTTCTGCCAGAGGTGGTCTATGCCTATGGTCTGCGTGAGTCAATCTGGAACGGCTTCTTGAAAGATGCAGACCCTCTCGGTTTTGAGAACGTGAAGAGCAATGAATTCCTCACCGCTGTTGTCACCACATTTTGGGAGAGGTATGGTGGCAGGACCTATGAGGGATTGAATCCGAAACTCGCCATTTATGCGGCAGGCGTCGAGGAAGCTGCAACAGAGGTAAAACCCGCTCTTGAGAAGATACTGACAAAACTCGGAATCTCGGCATCAAAGATTCTCTTGAATGTCGGTGATGCAAAATACACAAAGAACGATGCTATCAGGGATTTCAATAACCTTGATGTCCCTGGTACAGAAGGCAACGAAAAGCAGTTCATTATTCTTGTAGAGAAAGGCAAAGAAGGCTGGAACTGCCGTTCTCTGTTTGGTGTGGCACTTTTCCGTAGTCCGAAGTCAAAGATATTCGTACTCCAGGCTACTATGCGTTGTCTCCGTGCAATTACGGACGAGCGACTTACCGCCATTGTTTTCCTTTCTAAAGAAAACTATGACACACTGAATGATGAGCTGCATAAAAACTTCAATATGGAAATCAAAGATATCAAGAATCCGTCCAATGCTGACCGTCATAAATACCAGGTGCGCGTCCTGCCGCCTCCAAGAACAATTACACTTAAGCGTGTATGGCACGAGTATACGCTCCACGAAAAGAAATATTCCGAACCGGTTGACTTCAAACTGGTAGATGCTGACCTTTCTAAGTACGCCAGTATCATGTATGAGCGTGACAGCCTTGCTCGTGATACCACGGTCAAAGAAAAGAATATCGACTATCTTCAGGCGAACATGAAATACAGTGAGTTCTCTCTGACCGGAGAGGTGGCCCGTTATCTGAATATTTCCTGCATTCTTGCGGCAAGAATACTCCGAGAGTCAGTTGATGGGATTGATACGATTCTTGAAGCTGTTAATCATTATAATATTGTTCTGGATGATTACATCATCCCGGCTGTGTTTCATGCACTCTTTGACATTACCTCGGAACTGAAAACAGAGGACAGGGAACTGGTACTGTTGCGAGAGCCGAAAGATGCTGGCTATTATGAATTCTCTGCGAAAGACGACCTCGTTATTACAAACAAGTATAAAGGTTTTACGCCGGAGCAACTGAAGAAGAGTTTCCACGCCGATACCTACTGTTTCGATTCCATTCCAGAGAGGGAGTGCTTTATGCAGTACATCACAAGCGGCAAGGTTGCAGAAGTGTATTTTACGGGTATGTTTACGTCTAATCAAGGAGATCTTTCGGTACACTACTACGATCCGGAGTCTGGGAGAATCCGCCAGTACTATCCCGACTTTCTTGCGAGGATGACAGATGGTTCCTATCAGCTTATTGAGGTCAAAGGAGACAATAAAATTGATGATACTGTAGTTAAAGCAAAGCAGGCAGCAGCAGAGGAGATGGCTGTGGCCAGTGGTGTAAAATACTGTATGTATGCCAGCAGTAAAATTAGAAATTCGCATATTTTGGAGAATGATATTTCTACAACCCCATAAACACTTATGTAAGAAAAGTAATGATATATTACATATGAACCTATAAAATTTCAATGATAGAGCGATAAGTAAATGATGGAAGAAAAGAATAACCTAACAGTAGCAGACTTAAATCAAACATTACGGCAAATAAATGCTCAGTGCGTTGCAGGGAATAACGAATGTCAACAAGTTATAAATGATCTGAAAGAGCTTGAACAGTTTCTTGATGACTTTTATTTTCTGAATCTGGAAAATGGATATATAATTGGCGTATGTAATCACCAAACAATGTTATTTTCGGCTATGCGGATTTTACCATCCTTGGAATTAACTATGGGAAATGTAATTGCTTGCTGTGAGTGTGGCTGTATAGCAGACGCCAGCACACTCTTACGCAAATACCGTGATGATCTGTTTTTTTATCTTTATATTCTCGTGTGTAATAGCCTTGACTTGGAATCCAAGCAGGCAAAGTCAATGATAGAAAAAATAGGAAAATGGAACGAAAATGAATTGAAAGATTTTCAAATTGGTCAAGTCTTGAAAGAAATAGCAATGGCGCCACAACTCAAAGATATTGTTATAAAATACCATCTGAAAGAGAGTTTTAAAACCATAGGCGACACTTTAAATAACTATGTTCATAGTAATGGACGTGAATATTATAATAGAAGATATAACGATTATTTCTTGAGTGGTGGTTTGGTCGGAGAGTTAAAGGAACTTGTAATGAAAGCTCGATATATGACGATGGTGTTTATTATTCTGCTATTTCTCTGTTCACCGGTTTCGGTAATGGGGGAGGATTATATCGACTACCTTGATTGTGGTGAAACGCCACCAGAGAATTCTCAGTATTGGGTTGCTCCATTTGTAGAACACTTTGTAAAGGATAATATTTCGCTCATAGACTCAAACTGCCTTGAGTACCTTCGAGAAAATACGGTGATGCAGATATAATAAAATATCATAAGTATGGCAGGGAAAAGTAATGCAAAGTGATCAATAGGTTTAGAAGTGGAGGAGGCATATGGCAAAAGATATAAGGGAAGACGCCATTCATGCCAAAGGAATTGAAATCGCATTTATACAACAGATTTTGAAAATGAATTTCTTGTATTATGAAAAGAACTACATAATCAAAATTTTAACAGTGTGCAATTCGACACGCTTAAAAATGAAGCCAGATTGAATCGCTACATTATGACGTTGACTAAATGGATCCAGTAACTGAGAAACAGCTCCGGCAGAGCTATTTCGTCAAGACAAAAATCATGGAAAAAATTGATTCTCTTAATCCGGGGAACAGATCCTATATACGGGTGCAACGAGAGAAATTTTAGCGGTGATAAGGATGTTGGAAATTTATAGCGTGGCTTCCAAATGGATTGAGATATTATTTGGAATTATGGTTTTTAAAAATTATTAAATCAGAACTTGCGTTCGACGGAAAATGGTGTTAACATATAACAAACTAGTTTTGACGAATTATGGGAGAAAATTTATAATTGGACAATTGGCGTAATATATTAGATGAAAGTATTTTAAAAGATAATATTAATTTTGCGGCACTATTCGTACTCCATTTTGAGTGCTTAAAAGATTATATAGTTACACAAGTTAGAGATTTTTACTGCGATATATCAATTAAAGATGGTGAACTACATAGTGAAGAGACAGAAAAATATAAAGTAGAAGTACGGGCATTAGAGAAGAATATAGAGAATGCAACATTGCGTTGGTTTATTAACGCAGAAGCTATTACGGAAGATGATTATGATTTATTTCAAAGATTGCGAAAGAAAAGGAATGATATTACTCATGAACTTTTAAAAAATTTAAATGATGGCTTTAATGAATCGGATGTAAAATTATATATAAGTTTGTTAGAATTGTATAGGAAAATAGATAAGTGGTGGATTAATCAAATTGAAATTCCTATATCCGGAGAGGATATACCAGATGATTATGATCCAGAACAGGTATATGGGGGACAAGCACTGGTTCTCTCTATGATTAATGATATAATTTGGGGTAATAAGAAAGAATATTATAAGAATTTGTTAGAGAAATTAAGGGAACTGGGGATTTAAGAATGCGCATGACTAGGTTCTGAAAAGTGTAGAAAGTCAGGCTAAAAAGCAGTTTGCCTTAAAGCAGTAAATGTGGGATAAGAACGATTGATGTGCGGGATCTTGGTAACTTCGTTATCTTTATTAGAAATGCGTGGCTAAGAAAAATTAAAGGTTATGTTGGAAATTCCAAATTTTCACGGCATCCTCAAGTAAGACATATCGTTTGGCCTCCATACAGGATTTTTCGAAGCCATAGATGGATAAAGAGTTGTATACAAAGTGGGTTGATAGATGAGGAGATTATGTTCGTAAAGGTGACGATTAAACCGATGGAGTAAAGTATGAGATTCTTATTTCGTATACTGCTCACAATCAATGCAACTTTTTGGATGGTAGCAGTCTATTTTATAAAAACTGAGGAATTTTTATTTGTAAAATTTAGGGGTTTTATAGTTTGCTTTCCTTATTGGACTCTTGGATTACTACTTTTGACAATTCCGGTTGTTATGTCATTGATAACTATATGGATTGCTAAACTGATTGAACCAGAGGAACTAAACGAATGTGAAGAGTTTGGCCTAGCCGATAATGAGTTTTTACCGACCTATCTCGGTTATTTTTTCGTTTCTCTCAGTATCGGTAATAATATTACAATGGGAATATTGTATGTTCTTATGTTTCTATTTACATATTTGTCCCAGACCCAGTATTTCAATCCGATTTTCCTGCTATTTGGTTATCATTATTATCACATCCTTACGCCTCAAGGGTCAAGAATTTTTGTGATAGCGCGTGGGAAAGTAATACGAAATAAAAAATACATAGCTTTTTATAATTTGAGGCGAATCAACGATACAACTTTTATCGAAAGAGGATAAGGATATGCAGACAATTTGCGTGAAACTTCGCATTCCCGGCACCCCAATTAAATATAGAACATTGGCAACGACAAGTGAAGAGATTTTTCCTAACATTGGTGATTGTGTAGCTTCGACATTCCCATACGCTCCCGGTGCGTCATTAAACGATGGTGATTGGTTTAAGATTGAACACGTTTCTCAGCAAGCCTTTGCTATTGATTTACTAAAGGAAACATATGATACTCCCGATTTCGATGCAATAACGCACGATGATTTTTCAAAAATTGATTTCCTGTTCTTAATTTGTGAAGGAAATGTTTTCTTTCAAAATATTTCAAAAGCGCGTTTAGTAAAGAAGAAAAGTTTTATAAATATTGGCGGTTTATATGAATACAAAAGTGGGTTACAAGAAATAGTGATAAATGATTTGCCTGATGCTATTTTTTGTGCATCATCAGATGCATTATACTTTCGCAGGCTTGAATCAATCACAAGCATTTTTAGGGGTATTGACCAACTATATCGAGAGGCAACCGCGGAAGAGACAGAGCAATTTTTGAAAAGTGATTTCATAACATTAAAAGATGGCTATTCCGTCAATGATGTAAAAACTGCAAATCGGAAAAGAATCGCTTTAGCATTAAAAACACTTTCAGAATTACGACCTGATGACAGAAGTGATATTTTTGCGTATATTGGGGATTATTGCCCGGCTTTAATGATCACTCGAAATACATTTGCCGTTGGTACTGAGGATGATTTGAAGATGCTGTTGTTTGGCATTGAGCAAAGATTTTATACGACACTTGTCGGTAATGAAAAAAGAATTGCAAACTCTGTAGTACCATTTGTCGGTCATTAAATCAGATATTGTATTTGGATTAGTTTGGATTAGTATTTGATTTCTGAACGGGCAGCCAGTTTAAGTAGGCTGTTCAAAAGGATTGGGATAGCTTATATGTTCTGATAGATTTTATCTTGATGATATATGTGCAGGGAGGCATAAAGACGACTTTATAAAATATGTTTTGAGGGGGGGGATTGTGATTGCGCAATCTAGAGAAAAGTTGGTGTCATAGGATAAAGTATAGTGGCCTATATGATATAGAAACTTTGCTGCCATACAATATAAAAAGGGAATGGTCTTTGCAAAGAAATAATATAAAATATGAGATTGAAGTAATAACGGCGCTAAACCAAAAGGCAATTGCGATGAAAGCATCTAAACCTGTTAAATTTATTAAGATGTTTGAACTTTTATCGAACATTCTTAAATATGAATGTCTCTATGATGGAAGATTTTTTTCACTGGAAAAACTGGAAATAGATGGCAATGATAAGACCGCCGCTGTTGAACCTTATATGCTTTCATATTATAACGGGAAAAGAAGCTATTCAATGCTGAGTCAGCCTATAAATGATACTATTTATAAGAGAGGATTTTGTGCTTGGGAGAGGTATAATAAGCGTTTGCTGAATGTTAATCAGATGTTCTATTACATAGGTTTTTCAGAAGGAATAACTGCAGATTTAAGGTTGGCTCTTTTTTCGGAAATTTTTGAACCTCTTTCGGAATTTTTAAGCCAAGAAAATAGAATACAGCTTATTAATTCAAAGCCCACTCTTGAGAGAAATGAAAAATGTCCAATGTGTGAAAATGCTTATAAAGTTACCAAGCCAAGCCCACCTTCTTTTAATGATAAGATAGCATCTGTTGTGAAAGTGTATGGATTTGATATATTTGCAGGTGATGAAATTGCTACGATTATAAAGAAGACTGTTAAGACAAGAAATAAAATGCTGCATGTTGATGCAGAGAAAAAAGAAATTTTAAATAGTGGTCAGTGCGGTTTTTACATGAGAAAATATGTTGAAATTTATAGAGTGGTGGTTATGCAGCAAATAAAAATGTGGAGCGCTGATATGGAGAATGAATTAAAAATAGCTATGCAAAAATATAATCAGGAATTTCAAAAGCTGAGGATTAGGGAAAAAGGAACACATCGAAAACAGAATGAATGTTCGACACAATAACTCTAGGTTTGCTACCTAGATACATAGAGGCTTCTTTTCTAGAAAAGCAGGTGCAGATTAGCTTTCCAGTGGGAATTGCTAACTGTATTATCAGTGTGGAACATATCAATTTTGAAAAATTGTCAGACAAATACTGGAAAGTGTTAAAACGGCACGATACCGAAAGCACTGGAATATGCGTCAAAGGTGTTATGCATGACAGTTTGTGGATGAAATTTTCGACTGTGGCATGAGAGGAAAGTAATGCCAATTTAATTGCCTCGAATTCGAGGCAATTAAAAATGAGGCAGGTGATAATGGGTTTGTCATGACACCAAAGCGCTGGATTGATTCAACTGCTGCAATTGGCATTGTAAGTAAACAAGGGCGGTATGCTGCCACATATGCGCATCGGGATATTGCTTTTGAGTTTGCCTCATGGATATCGCCGGAGCAGATCGCATACAAGTATGCGAACGAAGCAGACCTCTTAAATGTTGCATTCTTTGGCAGAACGGCGAAACAGTGGCGGGATGCTGATCCGGGCAGAAAAGGCAATATTCGGGATGATGCGGATCTCAACCAGCTTCTGGTACTTGCAAATATGGAGAGTTACAATGCGGTGCTGATCGGGCAGGGTAAGAAGATGTCGGAGCGCTTGGTATTGTTGCGAGAACTTGCGGTTAAGCAGATGGAAACTTTATCGTTAGTCAGCGTGGATAGTTTGAAAAGGCTTCCGGGAGGTGATCCTGAGTGAGGAGACAGAAGAAATATTATCTTTAAACCCGCGTATCTACGGCTATGCAGGTAGATAGTTACAGTCTGGATGCCCAGAAAGATAAACTGCGAAAATATGCAGAATATCAAGGGAAAGCATCAAGTTTTTCCAAAGATGCACGTGAGACATACCCTACTGCAATTTCTACGCGATTAGCCTCATCAAGCTGAGCTTACCCCGGACACGGTTTTAAGGTCACGTTTGTTCATTCCCTTGCCAATTAGCAGTTTCCATAATTTGTTGTAGCTTATTCTCATTGGATTTTCTTCCTGGTACTAATCATCAAATAAGTCGTCAGAATCGTCTTCTTTCTGTATTGTAGACTGTAGTTCATTAAAGTATTTTTTTATGTTTTGAAACTCTTCCAGCAGAGGGAATCCGGCCTGTTCCATAAAACTGCGTAGTACAGTATATTTTGAGGGATTATGCCTCAGCTGATAGATTTCTATTTCTATTGTACTTCCAGTTTGATCAGGCTTTCCGAAGAGCGATTCGTATTGATAAGGAAGTTCATCTTCAAAAATATAAGTGGTATCTTCCAGTTGTGCTTCTGTAATTTGATCTGAGCTCTGGATTTCTGCGTATGAATCTGAATCCAGAAAATACTCATACGCCTTTACAGAGTACCTCGTGGGCAAGTCATATATTTGTTTCGGCCAGGACAGATCGTCAAAATCCTGGAAAGAATCAAGAGATTTTGCCTTAATAATTGCTTTGTATAAAAAAGACTGAGCCTCATTAAAATATGATTCTCCGGTTTCCCCCTCCTGATAATAAAGTACAGAATATTGGTCTTCAAGAAATACCCAGTACTCTTCATCGGGGCCTTTGGCAGAGCACTTTTCTATTAAATTCTTCAGGTAAGGAAAAAAGATGTATCGTTCCACTTTTTCCGGAATCATATCGTAAAGCATATCGAATGTTCTATCTGTGTAAGAGCGATGCTGCATTTTTTCAAAGAAGTTTCCAACTTTCTGAAGTTTTGCATCATACCCGGAGGCAAAGTGAACAGCGGCAAAGTATTCCTGAAATGATCGGTGTATGAAATAATACTTTCCGCCTTCGTGGTACATGATACAGAGGTTGTCCGTCAGATCAAGGAGGAAATCTCGTGGGGTTACACCTGTTTTTTCCGCAAAAGTGTCTTTCAACACTTTTTTCATATAAGCAGCGAATGTAATGTCGGTGAATTCCAGTTCCTCATCTCTGTAAGTACGGGCACAAAACTCTGCGAAGAGCTTGGCGAAATCCTCGGGCGTCAGTTTTGTATGGAGTGGACGCTTAAAGGAACCTTTTGTTGCATCATGAAGTCTGGCCATTGTTTCATAAGCCTTGGAGTAAAATACATGCATTTTTGCCGGGACTTCTCCAAATGATGAGTATGTCATAAGCATAATCGTAAGAAGGAGAGGATTGCTGGCAAATTGGTAATGAGAATTATATAACTGGCGATCCAAAGCCTCTGTAAAGTTTTTCTTTGCAGTTAAATCCCAAAAATCAAGTTTGTCAATGAGTGATAAAGCCTGTGGCTTTGTCAGAGGCTCTATATCAAAAATTGAAAACTTTGAGTATGTAATGAAGTTGTAAATTGGCCTTGATGTAATAACAATCATATTTCCGGGATATGACTTGATGAATGCTTCCAAATCTGTGTTAAAGGAATCACGAGCTGATGACTGTATTTCATCGAGACCGTCCAGTAAAAGCACAAGAGCCTTCTTTTGAAGGCTGTCTATGATGGTTGATTGTTTTATTGTAGGATCATAATCTCTTACAGACTTCCATATAAAGTCAACAACGCTGATAGTATCATCCTTGTAATCTTTTAAAGACAGCAAAAGAGGAATTCGCCCGTCTGTACTGGATTCAGATGACAGAAAAAGGTGAGTCAACAGCATCGACTTACCTATGCCGCCTATGCCTTCAATGATTATGTATTTAGATTCGTTTTCCAGCTTTTCAACTGTAGCGTCGTGAATAGTTATCTCGGGCTTCGGATCTCTGGCCCCAGTGACCCTGTATTTTTTGTATTTTATATCGTTGCATACGTAAAGATCATAGAATGGGTGGGGCTTTTCAGCATACAACAGGGTTTTCTTTGTAGAGAAGTAGTCTGATGCTGCATCAAGATACTTCTGAAATGGGTGGCTATTATCATCTCCATCGGATGGAATCCTTTCAAGATATAACACCCCATCCTTTACAGTTGCCAGATCAGGGACAATGGCCTCGGGCTCGATAATTATCGGGGGAATATTATCGCCTTTTTTATGAGCATTCTTCGGAGTGCTTTTTTTAGTTGCTCTGGCAGCCTCGGTGATTATTGACACAAATAAACCAGCAAGCTGTTCCCCTGCATTGTGAGGGTTAATATCCGGAAGTACATCAGAAAACTGATTACAGAGGTTTTCAACTGCAGGATCAGAAAACTGATAGATATAGTCCGGGAAATTCATAGGTTCGATGTAGGCGTTTATCTTTTTGGCAAGGCGTGAGATTTTCGCCTGCCCATTATAAAAAGACTTGTAACTGCTGATTTTATATTCATCCAGAATGACTTGGCCTTCTTCAGAAAGGATAGCTTCAAATACCGAATGGGTAAATGCGGCTGTGTTTTCTCCGGCGATGATGACAGAGGCTAATCTGTGAATAAATTCTTTGAAATCCATCTTTTTGTCCTTCTTTGCCAAACTTTGTCTTGCATTGTTTAAGCGTATCCCGACATAGCCATCTTTGCCCATGCTTTTTATTAAGATGGAAGCAGGGTTAAATCTGGAGCCTGGGCTTCAGTTGATATGGCCTTGTGATGTTGAGTATACACAACTACCATATCACATTATTGCGGATTTAACTACCGTAAATACAAGATAAAAATCTGCTTTCGTAAATTCAGATTCCAGAAACCTAAAAACAAATTCATATCGGCCACATGTGCGCAGTGAGGCAGGATACGGCATACTACGGAAAAGCAGTTGCAATAAAGGCAGCTGACGGAAAGTGGGTGTAAGTACCCTTGTTTTCCTGCGCATTTTTTCTGCCGGTTCCGGGGTGCTTCGGTCAAAGGTCTGTGCCGGGTGTCCTGCTTTCACTGCCTCCAGGCCAGCTAAGGAGGCAATCATGGAAATCAGGAAAACAAGGCAGGATCAGAGGGGTGTGTATCGTTATGAGGTGAATGTTCCGGACGGACGAGGCGGTTACAGGAAAACCTATAACACGTTCAAGGCGGGCGAAGATGGCGTGACGGAGGTTTTGATCCAGGAACTGCACAGGATGGATGACAACTGGGTGAACTGCAATGTCCGCAACGGCCATCCGAAACTGACACCGGAAGAGAAAGGTGCGAAGAAAGAGTGGGAGGAAGCGCATCCGGGCGAGAGGTACCCGATGAACTGGAACCTTTCGCTGGATTATCTTGCCGGAGAGTCAGATGATGAGCATGCAGACAAGAGCAGCGTGCTGGCCAGAGCCGGTTATGACCCGTTTGAAGAGATGGAAGTATCGGGCGAGGTACTGAGGCTCCGGGAGATTGCGGCGACGAAGATGACGGACCGCCAGAGGCAGGCGTATGAACTGATCGGGCTTCAGGAATATACGATCACTGAGGCGGCGAAGATTATGGGCATCAGCGTCAAGGTGGCGAAAGTTCATTACGACAAGGCCATCGATTGCATCAGAAAGAATTTCTAAAAATTTTTCAGGGAGGGTAAAAATCCTCCCTTTTTTATTGCCTGTGACATGTAAGGAAGAGGCTTTTCATTTATGACCTGCTAAAGGGGAAAGGGATCTTTCCAATGATCGAACAGGAGGGATAAAGCGATGGTTAGTATGTGCAACAACGATGGTAAAAAGGATCTTGTAGCACGCAAGGCACTGCTTGTAAAGTAACAAGGCGGCAGCTCATGCCGGAACAGAATGAAAGAGCTTTATAAAGAGACGGGTAAAAGCGATTGCTTTTCTCGTCTTTTTTCTGTCTGTTATGCAATAGAAGTCCATTTTTGAGGATGCCCTTGGGATCTTTATTTTTTATCAAATATTGCAGATCAATGGAATTTGATGTTGCAAATGTTATATTTGCTGAAAAAATCGTTACCTGCATATTTGGTGGAAAGGGCAGAAACAGGACATTCAGAGATACAAAACAGGACATTCAAAATGCAAAACAGGACATTGACAGAAGTAATGAAAGTCTTGTCAATAACCGCTGGGCGCTGCTTCAGATACACGCTTGCTTTCTGATTCCATAAAATACACTTAAATGAGAAAAAATCACATTAAAAGATTGATTTATCTCAAAAAATTGGATATAATAGAAAGCAGATCAAGAAAGTGAGGCAGCAGCTATGCTCATTCAATTTAATTTTAAGAACTTTAAATCCTTTAGAGAAGAGGCTGTTTTGGATTTGTCTGCAGCAAAGATGACGGAGTTTTCAGATAGAGTAGTAACCGTTGGCAGTGAGAAGATTTTGCCGGTTGCTGCCATTTATGGAGCCAATGCAAGTGGGAAATCCAATGTATACAGTGCTTTTGAATATATGTCCAAATATGTTGTGGATTCCTTTAAGTATGGCGGAGAAGAGGAAAAATTTGAGAAGTTCAGACCGACGCCGTTTTTGTTTGATTCTACGTCTGCCAACGCGGAGTCTGGTTTTGAGGTATATTTCACGTTGTCGGATGACAAGTCTGAGAGAATCTATAACTATGGGTTCTGTATCGATAAAGATGGGGTAACCGAAGAATGGCTTAATGCCAAAGCTAAAACCGCCAGAAAGTACAGCACGCTATTTTATCGCGGCACTGCTGATGAGGAACTGGATTTGTCGGGCTTTCCTAAGAGCAGCAGAGATAATATTCAGGTGGCCTTGGAAAAACAAGTGCTCATCATTTCTTTGGGAGCAAAATTAAAAATAGGAAAATGCAAAGCGATTAGAGATTGGTTTTTGGCAAACGAGTTCGCTGATTTTGGTGATCCGTTTACGAATTTTTTTATGTCTCACAGACTGCCAAAAGGATTTGCGGAAGATAAGAAAGTTCAGCAGAAGATTGTGGAATATTTTGCATCCTTTGATGAACATATCAAGGATTTTAGAATCGAAAAAGTCCCTCAGGAGGAGGAATCCAAAGAAGAGAAATATAAAATCAATGCGCTTCATAAGATGATTGATTCTGATGAAATGGCGGAAATTCCTCTGGGGTTGGAGTCTGCCGGAACCTTGAAAATGTTTGCGTTATATCCGGAATTGCAGGAAGTATTGGAAAGGGGAAGTGTGTTTTTTATTGATGAACTTAATGCCCGACTGCATCCGCTGCTTGTAAGGAATTTTTTGCTGACCTTTTTAAATCCGAATATTAATCAAAATCATGCACAGCTTGTATTTACAACCCATGACACATGGCAGTTGTCTAACCGACTGTTGCGCCGTGATGAAATCTGGTTTACGGAAAAGGATGAGAGAGGCGTTTCCACGCTATACTCTTTGGCTGATTTTATAGATGAAGATGGCGACCGCATCCGTAAAGATGAAAATTATGAAAAAAATTATCTGATTGGTAAATATGGCGCCATTCCTGCCTTAAAGAGTATTGACGTTTTTAAAGATTTTCAATACCCTGAGGAATTGGATTCAGCGACAAGCAGAGCTGAACGGAGAGATTGAGTATGGCGAAAAAGGACAGAACAGGAAACAGAAAGATACGAGAACAGAGGAAACAATTCAAAATTCCGGAATTAGGCTACTATTTGATTGTTACAGATACAGAAGCTACGGAACGCTGCTTTTTTAATGGACTTCATCAGGCGCTGCCAAAAAAAGTGAGAGATAGGCTTGTAGTAAAGGTAGTAGAAACAAAGACTCATACCATGATTGATAAATGTCTGGAACTCACCTCTTATGAGGCGCAATACCGTATTCCATGGATTGTATTCGACAGAGATCAAGTGCAGGAGTTTGACAAGATTATTGCAGAGGCAGAAAATAAAGGAGTAAGGGCAGGCTGGTCTAATCCTTGTTTCGAGATATGGATGTATGCGTATTTGGGATCTATGCCGGCGATCAAAGATTCATGGACTTGCTGCGCTGAATTTGGGCGAGTATATGAAGCCAAGACCGGACAGAAGTATTCTAAAGCCGATGAGCAGATTTACGGAAAACTTTGTAAAGTCGGTGACGAGGAAAAGGCTGTTAGGATAGCACAGCAGAAATGGGAACAGTGCAGAAGAGAAAGAAAAACAAGGCCATCAGAGATGTATCCATGTACGACGGTGTATGAACTGGTGGGGGAAATTAAAAGCAAGGTTGATTTTATAGTTGGAGAATATGGCACAGTTTAGAATAAGAACCAGTAAAAATGAGGTATTATGCCCGAACGACATGAATAAAAATGACAGAAAATTATTATATGATAAATGTAAAAATGAAAATGTGAAACTTTTTTGCAATTGTAATAGAACTTGTGAATATAAAGTGCGAAATGGAAGTTGGGCAATATATCCATGTAGTCAAAGAAAACAAGCAGATCATGAAGATTGGTGTCCGAAATCGAAAGTATACTTAGACAAACGCGATTATAATGCCGGATTTTTGATTAATGATGAGACAGGGGAGGATTTCGAGATAAAGGTTATTCGGCGGAAAATCTGAAATTGATGCAGCGTTTCTATATGGTTTATTCTCGGGATCAAATTGGGGAAACAGTGTTTAGCCAATTTAAAGATATACCGACGGTTGAAACCAGAAGAAAAATTTTTTGAGTTGGTCGCATTATTTGAAACTGATGCGGATCGATAATATAGAGGGCGTATATTTCCGGGAGGAGAAAAAGGCCAAAGAGACGGGTGAAAGCGATTGCTTTTCTCGTCTCTTTTCTGTCTGTTATGCAATAGAAGTCCATTTTGAGGGTGTCCTTGGGATCGTAGTCAACATTTCGAGATGGTATAATATAAATGAGAGAATCACTATTTTTATTTTTTATCTATGTTATAATGAAAATACGAAAGATAAGCAGATGTAATGATTGTCCCGAATGGTAAAGATGCAGAAAGCGGTGAGACAGGTGGATGATATAAAAAGGGATCCTTTTGAGGAATATATAAGGCAGTCAGAACCGGACAAACGCGAATTGGGTTATGCCTGGTATACGGCTATGGGGCTTCAGGCAGTAGATGGTCTTGCGGCTTCGGATTATCTGAAAAAGACCGCCAAGAAGAATATTGAAGGCGAGATTACGATTTTGGAAGCCGGCAAGCTCATAGAGAGTTATTACAACGAATCGGAAGAAAGGGATGCGGACAGAACGAAAGAAGCAGATATTGTTTCTGTGCGCATTGCGGCCATTCTTTCAGAGAGTTCTTTTACTTTCTCCGTACCGCAGTATATCGGAATCCACAGACGGTTATTTGAAGGTGTTTATTCCCATGCAGGGAAAATCAGAGATTATAACATTTCTAAGAAAGAGTGGGTGCTTGACGGTGCATCTGTTCATTATGGGAATGCATTAGAACTACAGGAAATGCTGGATTATGATATCCGTACGGAAAAAGAATATGATTATCCGCAAAACAGTGTATCGGCGATTATCCCGCATTTAGCAAGGTTTGTGTCACAGCTATGGCAGATACATGCATTCGGGGAGGGAAACACCAGGACAACAGCGGTCTTTTTTATCAAATACCTCAGATCAATGGGATTTGATGTTACGAATGTTACATTTGCTGAAAATGCATGGTATTTCAGAAATTCTCTCGTAAGGGCAAATTTCACTGATCTGTCAAAAGGCATTAGAGAAACAACAGAATTTGTGGAACTGTTTTTAAGAAATCTTCTGCTTGGAGAGACAAATGAATTAAAAAATCGTTACCTGCATATTCGGTGGAAAGAAGAAAAACAGGACATTAGAGATACAAAACAGGACATTCAAAATGCAAAACAGGACATTGACAGAAGCGGAAACCATGTTGAAGTGACAGAGGATGTATCCAGAAAGACGAAACAGCACATTCAAGAATTATTTGAAACCTTTGGATATGATCAGTTTTTCGGACGAACAGAAGTAATGAAAGTTCTGTCAATAACCGCTTCTCCGGCATCCGTATTGATAAAAAGAATGTTGGAAATGAAATTGATATATCCGTTCAAGGGAAGAGGAAAAGGAAAGTACCTTTTTCGAAGGGGAAAATGATTTCTTTTGAAACCTATAAGACGAGAATTGACAATGTAGATGAGCAGCATCCGCTTCATAACCGGACAAAGCGAGGATCACAGAGATGAAACAGACGGAATTTACCAAAGACCATACGCTGATCACAAAAGGTATATTGGTGATTATGCTGTTGACGCATCATGCGTTTTATGGAGATACTGTGGCAATGCCAAAGCTTTTTATCTGCTCTGTGCCCGCAGGATCATAAAACGGGTCTCCGGCATTATTTTTATTCAGATCTGCTCTATTCGTTTCACGAGTCATGGCTTATCTTTGCGGTATTGCTATTCCAGACGAAAACGACTATAATAAAACCAGACTTTAGATTAGTCACGGAGGGGCGCTATGGCATATATTGAAAGAGCAATCACAGAAGTTTTGAAAAATCGGGTAAAAACAAGCAAATGTGTTCTGGTGACAGGCGCCCGCCAGGTTGGCAAATCAACGGTTATCAGACATGAATTTCCGGCGTTTAACAGGGCGAACTTTGACGATAGACTGGCCAGACTGCAGGCGAGAGAAGAGCCTAGGCTTTTTTTTCTGAATCACCCCTGCCCGCTCTTTATTGATGAAGTGCAGAAAGAAAGCGGAATTTTGGAGGAGATCAAGCTGATCGTCGATGAATCGGATTTGAGAGGACAATTCATTCTGTCAGGTTTGCAGAAGCTGGAGCTTATGAAAGGAATGAGCGAATCTCTGGCCGGCCGGGTTGCCGTCTCGGAGCTTTTGGGACTTTCCATGCGGGAAATATGCGGGGTGCGCTTCAACAGACATTTTGTGCCGACAGACGCTTATATACAGGAACGCGAGCGGGAGCTTAAACCGTATCAGGATCTCTGGCAGACAATTCACAGAGGTTTTTATCCGGAGCTGTATGATGTGGAAAGAGACTGGCAGGAATACTATTCTTCCTATGTATCCACCTATCTGGAAAGAGATGTCAATGAGTTGATTGCAAGTGATGGGCTTACGTTTGCCAAGTTTCTGACAGCCGTTGCGGCGAGAAGCGGTGAAATGCTGAATTGTGCCCATATAGCCAGTGAAGTGGGTGTGAGCGAGCCGACGGTCAGGAACTGGATTTCGATTCTGGAGAGAACTGGAATTGTCTATCTTTTGCAGCCATACAGTCCCGGCGCGTTAAACCGTGCGATCAAGACACCCAAACTTTATTTCAGAGATACGGGACTTGCCTGCTATCTGACCAGATGGCTGACGGCGGATGCATTGAAGTCTTCGGCGGTTGCCGGAAGTATGTTTGAGACTTTTGTCGTATCGGAGATTTTGAAATCTTATGCCAATGAGGGAAAGGATTATAAATTCAACATTTTTTACTATAGAGGAAAAGATAAGAGAGCGGCGGCGGAGAACGAGATCGATCTGATTATCGAAGAGAACGGCGTTTTATATCCTGTGGAAATCAAGATGACGGGCAATCCCAGAGCCGACATGGCTGCGGCGAATACCGTATTGGACAGGATTCCCGACAAAAAAAGAGGAATGGGGATTATTCTGTGCCTGATTGACCGCAAAACCTATCTGCGGGAAAATCTGATCGCATTGCCGGTTACGTATATCTGATGCCGGAGAAAATCACAGACCGAGAAAAGGAGAATCGCGATGACTTTGAAGATCGCCCTGCTTCAGCTTCTGCCGGGCAGGGATTTGGAAGAACAGTTACAGATTGGCACGGAGGCCTGCGAGCGGGCACAGAGGATGGGTGCGGACATTGCCCTTTTCCCGGAGATGTGGAGCGACGGCTATGCCATACCGCAGGACCGGGAGAGGCTGGAGGGGCTGGCGGTTTCGGCGGACGGCGATTTTGTAGGCCGCTTCGGTATGCTGGCGGCGCGTCTGCAGATGGCGATAGGGATCACTTTTCTGGAAAAACACGATCCGAAACCGCGCAATTCTATGGTACTCTTTGACAAGCATGGGGAGCGGCGGCTGCACTATGCCAAGGTGCACACCTGTGCGTTCGATGCGGAGAGGATGTTGTCTGCGGGTGAGGATTTCTATGTGACGGATCTGGACGTCGGCGCGGGCACGGTCCGGGTGGGGAGCATGATCTGCTTCGACAGGGAGTTTCCTGAGAGCGCGAGGATTCTGATGTTAAAAGGGGCGGAGGTGATTCTTGCGCCGAATGCCTGCCCGATGGAGCTGAACCGTCTCGCCGCGCTGCGCACCCGCGCCTATGAAAACATGGTCGCCGTCGCCACCTGCAATTATCCGCAAGGACAGCCGGATTGCAACGGACACTCCACGGTGTTCGACGGCGTGGCGTGGCTCAGGGACGAGCCGGGCGTGCGCGACATGTGCATCCTGGAGGCGCCGGAGGAGGAGGGAATTTTCCTCGCCGGGATCGATCTCGATCTGCTGCGGGACTACCGTGCGCATGAGGTGATGGGCGACGCCTACCGGCACCCGGAGAAGTATGGGGTAATAACGGGGAAAGCGCCGATGGCCTGAGCGAATGATTTGCGGATAAAATGACTTGCGGCGAATGATTTCGTATATGCAAATGGTAGGAAATGGTTATATAATAAAAGAATATAAAGAGATAAGCGTATGCTTGCGATACAAAAGCACAGGAGGACAGAAATGTTATTTGTATGGTATCCGAAATGCACTACCTGCCAGAAAGCAAAGAGATGGATGGAGAGAAACGGCGTCTCTTTTACGGAGCGCCACATCAAGGAAGAGAATCCGACGATTGACGAGCTGCGGGAGTGGCACAGGCTGAGCGGCGTGCCGTTAAAGCGGTTCTTCAACACCAACGGCCTGCGCTACAAGGAACTGCAGCTGAAAGACAGGCTCTCTTCCATGAGCGAGGAGGAGCAGTATGCGCTCCTCGCCACGGACGGGCTGCTGGTGAAGCGGCCGATTCTGGTGGGGCAGCAGTTTGCGCTGGTTGGGTTTAAGGAGGAAGAGTGGGAAAAGGCATTCGCGTGAAAGCTGCACTGACGGCCTGTTCCGATCCGATGCTGCTGTATCGGCGGGAGGATGTGGAGCGGCTGAAAAGCTTAATGGAAAGAGAAGACGTCGAGGTTGTTCTTGGCAGGCATCTGTTTGACTCTGTGGCGGAGATTTCCGGAAAGGATAAAGCCGATGAACTGACAGGATATTTCCGTGATCCTGACATGGATTTTATCTTTGATATCTCCGGCGGCGATATCGCCAATTCTGTCCTGCAGGAGCTGGATTACGAGGCGGTCCGCGGCAGCAGGGCGCTGTTCTGCGGTTACAGTGACCTCACTACCGTGCTGAACGCGGTCTATGCGAGGACGGGCAGGGAGACGCTTAACTATCAGGTCAGAAATCTGCTGTACGATCACGGGGAAGCGCAGAGGACGTATTTCAGGGAGCATATCCTGGCGGGGAATGTCACGGAGCGCGATCTGGAATATCGCTTTCTGCGGGGACATTCCATGCGCGGCCGGGTGCTCGCCGGCAATATCCGCTGCTTCCTGAAACTCGCGGGGACACCGTTTTTTCCCGATCTGAGCGGAGCGATTCTGCTTCTGGAGGCTTACAGCGGCACACCCATGAAGATGACGGCTTATCTGCACCAGCTGAAGCAGCTCGGCGTGTTTGAGAAGATCAATGGCATCCTGCTCGGCCGTTTCTCCGAGATGGAGAAAAAGGGATATACCCCTGCCATGCGGGAATTGATTGAAAAGATTGTTCCGTCCCGGATCCCGATCGCGGCGACGCCCTATGTGGGACATGAGACGGACGCGCGCGCGGTCTGTATCGGGCGGGAATATTCTCTGAAGGAGGGCTGACGGATGAGGCATATGGGAACGAGCAATCTGGAGACGGACCGACTGATTCTCAGGCGGTTTACGCTGGCGGATGCGCCTCTCATGTATCGGAACTGGGCATCCGACGAAAAGGTGACGGAATATCTCACGTGGCCGGCGCACGCGAACATCGGCGTGACGCGGGGCGTGCTGCAGGATTGGGTCGCTAAGTACAGCGCGCCGGATTTTTATAACTGGTGCATTGAACTGAAAGAGACCGGCGAGCCCATCGGCAGTCTGTCGGTCGTCTCGCACGATGACGCGACGGATGCCGCAACCGTAGGCTGGTGTCTGGGTGCGCGCTGGTGGGGGCGGGGCCTCATGCCGGAGGCCGGGAGAGCCGTACTGCAGTATCTCTTCGGCGTGGTCGGATTTAACCGGATCGTGGCGAGGCATGATGTGGAGAACCGCAAGTCGGGCAGGGTCATGCAGAAGCTGGGCATGGTGCAGGAGGGAACGTTCCGCAAAAGCGGCAGGAACAACCGGGGTATCGTGGACGAGGTGGTCTACTCTATCCTGCGGGAAGATTATGAAAAGACTCAGGCGGGGGATATTCAACTGACCTGGAGACGGAAAACAAAGGAGGAAAGAGGCAGAAAGTGAATCATCAGACGGTATGTACGGCGAAAGAGGCGCTGGAGAAACTGCGGGCGGGAAATGCGCGGTACATAGATGCCAAGACAAGCGAGGGGGACGTGTCCCCGGCGCTGCGGCTCAAGACCTGTGCGGAGGGGCAGAAGCCCTATGCGATTGTCATCACCTGCTCGGATTCCCGCGTGATGCCGGAGAGCATTTTCAGCGCCGGGATCGGGGAGCTCTTCGTGATCCGCGTGGCGGGCAACGTGATCGACGACCATCAGCTCGGCAGTATCGAGTACGCGGCGGAGCATCTGGGGTGCAGACTGGTTCTGGTCATGGGGCATGATCACTGCGGCGCGGTGGATGCGGCGATTCATCATGAGACGGAGAATTACATCAAGTTCATCACGGATGAGATTAAGCGCGCCGTCGGCGACGAGCAGGACGATTACCGGGCCTGCTGTCTGAATGTGCGGCACAGCGTCAGAAAGATAGAGGAGAGCCTGGAAATCCGCCGGGAGGAGGAGCACGGGCTTTGTGTCTGCGGCGCGCTCTATCATCTGGCGGACGGCAGGGTGGAGTTTTTATCATAATATTTGATAAGGAGGATGATTTTATGATTTACACGGAATTTCAGGGAGAGAAACTGTCGGCGCTCGGCATGGGCAATATGCGTCTGCCGGTGATCGGCGGGGACGACGCACAGATCGATGTGAAGGCGGTCGAGGAAATGTTTGCCTATGCCATGCAGGCGGGAGTGAATTACTATGATACGGCTTACGGGTATCACGGCGGCAACTCGGAGACGGTCGTCGGCGAGGTACTGAGGAAGTACCCGCGGGACAGCTTTTATCTGGCGTCCAAGTTTCCGGGCTATGATCTCGCCAACATGCCGAAAGTGAAAGAGATCTTCGAGGAGCAGCTTCGGAAGTGTCAGGTGGAATATTTTGATTTTTATCTGTTTCACAATGTCTGCGAGATGAACGTGGATGCCTATCTGGATCCTCAGTACGGGATATACGATTATCTCATGGAACAGAAGAAAAACGGCCGCATCCGGCATCTGGGCTTCTCCGCCCACGGAGACATCGACTGTATGAAGAAATTCCTGGATGCCTACGGCAAAGACATGGAGTTCTGCCAGATTGAGCTGAACTATTTCGATTACAAATTCCAGAACGCCAAAGGCAAGGTGGAACTGCTCAACGAGTGGAATATCCCGATCTGGGTGATGGAGCCTGTCCGCGGCGGGCAGCTTGCGGCGCTTTCCGACGAGTTTGCGGCGAAGCTTAAGGAGGCCAGACCGGACGAAAAAATACCGGCGTGGGCGTTCCGCTTCCTGCAGTCGATCCCGAACGTGACGATGACGCTGTCCGGCATGTCGAATATGCAGCAGCTCAAGGACAACATCGCTACCTACGAGGAATTAAAACCGCTGAACGAGGCGGAGATGGCGCTGATTCTCAGCGTGGCGGACGATATGATCGCGAAGACGACAGTGCCCTGCACGGGCTGTCATTACTGTGTGAGCCACTGTCCGAAGAAGCTGGACATCCCGTTCCTGTTGAAGCTCTACAATGAGGCTGTGGTCGCGGGATCGGGAGATTTCATCGCGCCGATGGGGCTCTCCTCCGTGGAGGCGGACAGACAGCCCGAGTGCTGTATCGGCTGCCACAGCTGCGCGAAAGTGTGCCCGCAGACGATACAGATTCCCGAGACGCTGCACCGCTTCGCCGAGAAGATGGGAAGAGCGTAAGCGGTCTGCCCCTATGCTTTATCTCTGATCTCCGCATGGAGTTCCTGCAGGGATTTCACGTCGCTGTCCCCGTGGGTTTTCACATACTGGATGCCGCTCGCGGTCGCCCTGGCGGCCGCGATGGTCGTCATATAAGGAATCTTCGCCTTGATGGCGGCCTTGCGCAGATAGCTGTCGTCGTGCACGCTGTCCTTGCCGACGGGAGAGTTGATGATCAGGTCGATCTTGCCGTTGGTGATCAGGTCGAGGATGTTCGGCCTGCCCTCGTACAGTTTGTTGACCTTGTCCGCGGGGATGCCCGCCGCGGTGATCAGCTCGTGGGTTGTGCCGGTGGCGACGATGTGGAAACCGCAGTCTGCAAACTGTCTGGCCACCTCCACGACTTCTTCTTTATCCTTGCGGTTGACGGAGATCAGCACGGTCCCTTCCAGAGGCAGTTTGGACTGGGTCGCTTCCTGCGCCTTGTAGAAAGCCTCGCCGTAGGAGCGGGAAAGTCCCAGCACTTCGCCGGTAGAGCGCATTTCCGGCCCGAGGATCGGGTCCACTTCCTGGAACATGTTGAACGGGAAGACGGCCTCTTTCACGCCGTAATTGGGAATCTCCTGCTCTTTCAGAGCCGGTACGGGAGAGGGCTTTCCGGTCAGTTCGGTGGTGATAATCTCCGTCGCCAGGGGAACCATGCGGATGTTGCATACCTTGGACACCAGAGGCACGGTGCGGGAAGCGCGCGGGTTGGCCTCAAGAACGAACACTCTGCCGTTCTCGATAGCGTACTGCATGTTCATCAGACCTTTGACGTGCATTTCTTCCGCGATTCTGCGGGTATACTCCTTGATTGTCGCCACGTTCTCTTCGGAGATATGGACGGAGGGAATGATGCAGGCCGAGTCGCCGGAGTGGATGCCGGCCAGCTCGATATGTTCCATTACCGCGGGGACAAAAGCGTGCGTGCCGTCGCTGATGGCATCCGCCTCGCACTCCAGTGCGTGATTGAGGAAACGATCGATCAGGATCGGGCGGTCGGGCGTCACGCCGACGGCGGCGTTCATATATTCCGTCATGCTCTCGTCGTCATAGACGACTTCCATGCCGCGGCCGCCGAGTACATAAGACGGGCGCACCATCACGGGATAGCCGATCTGTGCGGCGATCGCAAGCGCCTCGTCCACGGTGGTCGCCATACCTGATTCCGGCATGGGGATGCCGAGTTTTTCCATCATGGCGCGGAACTGATCGCGGTCCTCCGCCAGATCGATGACGGACGGGGAGGTGCCGAGGATTTTGACGCCGTTTTTCTCCAGATCCGCCGCGAGATTCAGGGGTGTCTGTCCGCCGAACTGAGCGATCACGCCCAGCGGTTTTTCTTTCTGATAGATACTCAGCACATCCTCCAGCGTCAGCGGCTCGAAATAGAGCTTGTCGGAGGTGTCGTAGTCCGTGGAGACCGTCTCGGGATTGCAGTTGACGATGATTGTCTCAAAACCCAGCTTTTTCAGGGCGAGGGAGGCGTGGACGCAGCAGTAGTCGAATTCGATGCCCTGTCCGATGCGGTTCGGGCCGCCGCCGAGGATCATGATTTTCGGCTTGTCGCTCACGGGGTTTTTGTCGGCTGCGTTGTAGGTGGAGTAATAGTAGGCGCTGTCCGGCGTGCCGCTCACGTGAACGCCCTCCCAGGCTTCCTCCACACCGAGGCCGATGCGGCGTGCGCGCACGTCGCTCTCCGGCACTTCCAGAATCTGACTCAGATACTTGTCCGAGAAGCCGTCTTTTTTCGCGGAGATGAGGAGCTCGTCGGGCGGCAGGGAACCTTTCGACTGTATCAGCCGTTCTTCCTCTTCCACCAGTTCCTTCATCTGCTCGATGAACCATTTTTTCACATGTGTGATCTCATGAAGCTCCTCCACGGACGCGCCCTTGCGCAGCGCTTCGTACATGATGAAGTGGCGCTCGCTGGAGGGCGTGATCAACAGCCTGAGCAGTTCTTCTTTCGGCAGGGTGTCGAAATTTTTGGCGTGTCCCAGTCCGTAACGGCCCGTCTCGAGGGAGCGGATGGCTTTCTGGAAAGCTTCTTTGTAGGTCTTGCCGATGCTCATGACCTCGCCCACGGCGCGCATCTGCGTGCCCAGCTTGTCCTCCACGCCTTTGAACTTTTCAAATGCCCAGCGGGCGAATTTGATCACCACGTAGTCGCCGTCAGGCACATACTTGTCCAGCGTGCCATACTTGCCGCAGGGAATGTCTTTCAGTGTGAGGCCGGAAGCGAGCATGGCCGACACCAGAGCGATGGGGAAACCGGTCGCCTTAGAGGCCAGCGCGGAAGAACGCGAGGTGCGGGGATTGATCTCGATGACGACGATGCGGTCGCTCTTCGGGTCGTGGGCGAACTGTACGTTCGTGCCGCCGATGACCTGCACCGATTCCACGATGCGGTAGGCCTGTTCCTGCAGTCTTTTCTGTGTCTCTTCGGAGATCGTCAGCATCGGCGCCGCGCAGAAAGAGTCTCCCGTGTGGACGCCCATCGGATCGATATTCTCTATGAAGCAGACGGTGATCATATTGCCGTCCGCGTCGCGCACGACTTCCAGCTCCAGCTCTTCCCAGCCGAGCACGGACTCTTCCACAAGTACCTGCCCCACCAGGCTTGCCTGCAGGCCTCTCGCGCAGACGGTCTTCAGCTCGTCGCGGTTGTACACCAGCCCGCCGCCGGCGCCGCCCATCGTGTAGGCGGGGCGCAGCACTACGGGATAACCCAGGCGGTCGGCGATAGTCAGCGCCTCGTCTACGCTGTAGGCGACCTCGCTCTTTGCCATCTCGATGCCGAGGGCGTTCATGGCGTTCTTAAATTCGATCCGGTCTTCGCCCCGCTCGATGGCATCCACCTGCACGCCGATTACTTTTACGTTATATTTGTCCAGTATGCCCGCCTGATTCAGCTCCGCGCACAGGTTTAGGCCGGACTGTCCGCCGAGATTTGGCAGCAGGGCGTCGGGGCGCTCCCTGGCGATAATCTGTTCGAGACGGTGCACGTTGAGCGGTTCGATGTAGGTCACGTCCGCGATTTCCGGATCCGTCATGATCGTGGCGGGGTTGGAGTTCACCAGCACGATCTCATAGCCCAGTCTGCGCAGCGCCTTGCAGGCCTGGGTGCCGGAGTAGTCGAACTCGCAGGCCTGTCCGATGATGATGGGGCCGGAGCCGATGATGAGTACCTTGTGGATGTCTTCTCGTTTTGGCATTTGTTTCCTCCTGAGTCTGATTGCTACCATTCATTATAATTTATTATATCGGAAACAGAGAAAATCACAAGGAGAATGTGCGCAAAATATATTGCGCCTTGCTTTTTCCTACTAAAGTGATAAAATATAAGTCGAATCGGCGAAAGCCGACAGACGATACGACCGGCAAAGCCGGCAGAAAGAGGTGTTGCGGTATGACAAAAACAATCAAGGGCAGACTGACTATCAGCGTCATACTGATTGTCGTGGCGAGTATTCTGCTGACGACAGCGGGTATTATCACCGTGGCGGGCAGCCGTATGATTCAGGACCAGACGCAGGTGCTTAAGCTGAATGCGGAGAAATACGCGGAGGAGATCAACACATGGATTGAGGACGAGAAGATGCTGGCGGTCGGAACGGCCAACAGTATCATGGCTATGGGTGAGACGGATGACGCTTCCCTGCAGGCAATAGTCGATGCACATGCCGCCGGCAGATCGGAACTTTTGAATCTATACTGTGGGACGAGCGACAGCAGGTTCATCCAGTCCAACCGGGAAGCCGGCATACCGGAAGGGTATGATCCGGTGGAGCGCGGCTGGTATCAGCAGGCGGCTTCAGAGGGAGATACGATCGTGACGGATCCCTATCTGGACGCGATCACGGGACAGATGTGCGCGACGATCGCAACGCCGGTTTATGTGGACGGAACGCTGGTCGGCGTGATCGGTCTGGACGTGACGACCGACACGGTGATGGAGCTGACAGAGAGCGTCAATTATGCGCCCGGCGTCTACGGATTCCTGGCGGATGGCAGCGGACAGTATGTGTCGCACAGGAACGAAGCGTTCAAACCAACCGCGGACACGGCGGTTGCGGTACAGGATGTAATGCCTGCGCTGAGCGGCCTGATAGACGGGTCGGAGAGCGAAGCGATCAAGGCGGTCGATTATGACGGGACAAAATGCTATTTTGCGGCGGCCGATGTGGAGAGCTGCGGCTGGAAGATGGGCGTGGCAGTGCCCGCCTCCAACGTGACGGGTTCCCTCACGGCAATGATCTTTGCGGTCCTGCTTGTCGTTCTGATTGTCATCGTGATTGTGGCGGTATTCATGACCACGCTGATCGGCAGGACGCTGGCGCCGGTGCAGATGCTGAAGCAGTTCGCGACCGGTGATTTCTCGGAGAACGCGGTGGTTGAGAAGACGATCCCGAAAGAGTACAAGAGCGAGACGGAGCAGATTCAGACGGCGACCACCGAGGTGAGACAGCAGATCAGAAGCATTATCCTGAATACAAAAGACAAGGCGGAGAGCATCAACACCATCGCGGAGGGGACATCCGCGAAGATGACGACACTGAATCAGGATATCACCGGAATTGCCGATTCCGCCGGCAAGGTGATGGGCGAGGCGGCGGAGGCCAAGGATCTGGCCGAGGATATCAAACAGACCGGCGAAGAGCTGGGAGGGGCCATCGAGCACGTGGCGCAGAAAGCCGGCGAGGCGGCGATGCAGTCCAAGGATATCATGGATCGCGCCAACAGACAGTATCAATCCTCCGAGCGGTCCGCGCAGGAGGCCGTTTCCCTGTATGAGAGCACGCGGAGCGATCTGGAACAGGCGATCGTGGACAGCCAGAAAGTAAAAGAGATCGACACCCTGACGGAGGAGATTCTGGCCATCAGTTCACAGACCAACCTGCTGGCGTTAAACGCTTCCATCGAGGCGGCTAGAGCCGGCGAGGCCGGACGCGGATTCGCGGTAGTTGCGGAGGAGATTCGGCAGCTGGCGGACAATTCCCGGGAGGCGGTCGATAAAATCCGCCATGTGACGGAGGATGTGACCCGCAACGTATCGTTTTTGTCCGAGAGCTCTTCAAAGCTGCTGGAATTCATGAACGACAAGGTCATGGAAGATTACAAGAATATGACGGAGCTCGCGAAGATGTACGAGCAGGATGCCGCGTTCTACAGCGGTATTTCCAATGAACTCGGCTCCTCCTCACAGGAGATGAACGCGAGCATGGAGCAGATCAGCGAATCGATCAGGGCGGTCGCGGAACTGATCGGTGAGATCGCGGAGCATATGGAGCACATGGAGCAGTCTGTGGAGGATTCCAACGAGAACTCCGTGGCCGTGAACAGCCGTATGGAAGAGCTGTTCCGCCTGAGTGAACTGCTGAATGAGACGGTAGCGTCGTTCAGAGTATAGGAACACTGTCAGCTTGACTCATTGCTCACGTAAATCAAAACGCCATGCGGCCATTACCGTATGGCGTTTTCTTTATGGTTATTGCGGTATATATTCAAAAGATATCCATGACGAACAGATACCCGACAGTGACTAACAGGCCGACGCAGAACAGCAGCAGACCGAAAGACATGCTGCGGGAGATCATGGCGCTGTTCTCGCTCCACTCCTCATGGAACATCGCGAAGCGGTGGTCGTAGTCTGTCGTCTTCGGCTTTTTTCTGCGCCAGGTTCTGTTGCCAAACCATTGGAAACAGGAAGCGACGCAGGCGGCCGCGTGTGTGAGAGGCGTTCCCTCCGGCAGCTCCTGCGGCAGCTTACTGTCGCGGTAGAGGGTTTTGCGCAGGACGACGACGACCGTGTCCGCGAGGCTGTCGCAGATCCGGCAGAGGACGCCGAAGACGAAAGGCAGCGCCCTGAGGAGAATGGGGCGGTAGATATAGTCTTCCAGATCGAGATAGCGGTACCAGCGGTTCACGTATCGGCCGTCTTTGATCATCCACAGTCTCACGATCACGAGATAGACGGCGGCGCCGATGGCGAGGGAGATCGCGGCGCCTTTCAGATTTTCAGGGGAGAAATACGCGATCTCTTCGCTGACGCCGGCGGAGCCGTATGTCTGCAGAAAGCCCTGGCCTGCATCGGCGATTCTGTCTGTCACGAGGTGCGGCAGGAAGCCCATCAGGGGGAGCAGCAGGGCGCTCAGGGTCAGTGCGAAAGCGCTGACTTTATTCATATATCTGCCTTTCAGGGCATCAAATTCTGCCTGTACGGCGGCATCCGCATTCTTTTCCACGAAAATCGCCACATACAGTTTGGTCATATAGGCGACGGTCAGGCCGCCGCTGATGAGAAAGAGCCATTCCACGGCTTTCATCGTGCCTGCGCTGAGGTATTGCGCCGAGCCGGAGAGAATGGTGGAGGAGGCCATCAGCCGTTCGGTATATGCCAGGATGCTCTCATGGATCAGGGTTTTGCTGATGTAGCCGTTCCAGAGAGGCACGCCGCCGATGCCGAGGGCGCCCATCAGGAAGATAAAGAGGAGCAGCGGCTTGCCGTGGCCGAAGCCGCGGATCTCGTTGAGGTTCAGCTTGTGCACGTTCATGAAGATCACGCCGGCGGCCATGAAGAGGACCAGCTTGATCAGGGAGTGGTTGACCATGTGAAGCAGGCTGCCGCGGATGGCGGTCAGGTTGTCGGCACTCTGAGAGCCGAGTGTCACGCTGGCGGCAGCCAGAAGCCCGGACATGCCGACGCCCACCAGGATAAAGCCGATCTGGGAGACGGAGGAGCAGGCGAGCGTCCGTTTGAGATCGACGGAGAAGAGAGCCAGCACCGCGCCGATCACCATCGTGCACACGCCCAGAAAGAGGATCAGCGCAGCCCAGGCCATATTGCCGAGGAAGAGATAGGCGGTCAGAATCAGGATGCCGTACATGCCTGCTTTGGTCAGGATGCCGGACAGCAGCGCGGAGGCCGGAGCGGGGGCTACGGGGTGCGCTTTCGGCAGCCAGATATGGAGCGGGAATGCGCCGGCCTTGGCGCCGAAGCCGAACAGCAGGCACAGACCCGCAATCATCAGCTGTGCGGTGTCCGTGCTCTCGGAGGAGAGCAGACCGTAAGTGAAGTATGCACCGGTCAGTTCGTCGAAGAACAGCGTTCCGGTCACGTCGTACAGCAGGAAGATGCCCATCAGCATCACGAGGCCGCCGATCACCGCCACGGCCAGATAGGTCGCCGCCGCGCGCAGGGACTCCTGCCGCTCATCCTGCGCCACCCAGACATAGGAGGTGAAAGACATGATCTCAAAGAAGATAAAGGTCGTGTAGAAGTCGGCGGAGAGGAACACGCCCTCCGTCGCCCCCAGAGTGAGCAGCAGGAACAGATAGTATCTGTTGCGGTTGCGGTAATGGGTGAAATACTCCCTGGAGAACAGGGTGCTCATGAACCACATAAAAGAGGCGATCATGCCGTACAGGGCGCGGAAGCCGTCGGCGGTAAAGTGCAGGCCCATGCCGCAGACATAAGGGATTTCGGCAATATAGTTCCGATAGGGCAGAAGAGAAGCACCGGACGCGCCTGAAGAAGGCGTCAGCAGAAACAGGCACACGGACAGGCCGAAAGTGATCCCTGTCACGAGATCCGCGAAGCGGCAGCGGACAGTCTTGTCAAACCGTCCTGTGAGATAGCAGAGGATGGCGGCCGCCATCGGTCCAAACACGATAGAGTAGATCAGTCCGTTCATGAAATAAGCCTGCCTTTCCGGTCGGCGCAAACCCCGACCCAACAGTAGTTATCTTAACAGTGCGATTTTTCGCACTAAGCGCCCGTGTGATTTTATACACTAAGCGCCCAAAGCCACAGCGTACAGGAAATCGACGAGCGGCTGGGAATATAGGCCAAATCCGACAATAAAGAAAGTAAACACAAATAGCGGCACGAGCATCTTCCAGTTCGGATCCCTGACGCCCTCCAGTCTGCCGTAGTCAAAATCCCTGCCGGGGAAGAAAGCCCGCACGGCCACCGTCAGCATGTAGATGGCAGTGAGAAGCGCGGAGATCAGCAGGCAGACAATGCCGAAGCAGGCGAGCGTGCTGCCGCTCTCCAGGGCCGCCGAAGCCAGATTCCATTTGCTGATGAAGCCGGCCAGACCGGGCACGCCCATCAGGGCGAGCGCCGAAACGGTGAAGACGCCGAAGACGCACGGCATCTTGTGGCCCATGCCGTCCAGCTCATGCACATAATAGCAGTCCGTCTGGTGGATGACAGCGCCCGCGCAGAAGAAAGAGGCGATCTTCATCACCGCGTGGAAGACCAGATGAGTCAGCGCCGCCGCCATGCCGAGAGGCGTCATGAGCGTTGCGCCGAACAGGATGTAGGAGAGGTTGCTGATCGTGGAGTAGGCCAGACGTCTCTTTAAGTGTGTCTCCTTGACGGCGCGGCTGCAGCCGTACACGATGGTGAACATGGTGACGGCCATCACCACGGTCTGCGCCCAGGTGCCGCGCAGGAAATCCGTGCCGAAGCTGTAGTAGGTCAGCCGGATGATGGCAAAAGCGCCGGACTTGACGACGGCGACGGCATGGAGAAGGGCCGTGACCGGCGTGGGCGCGACACCTGCCTGCGGCAGCCAGGAATTGAAAGGGCAGACCGCGGCCTTGACGCCGAATCCCATAAAGGCCAGCACGTAGATGAAGAGCAGCACGTTGGTGCGCTCACCGATTCTGCCAAGGTCGAGGACGCCGCCGAGCACGAAGTCGGTGGAGCGTCCGTAGATGATAATCATAATCAGGCCGATAAAGGCGAATGCCGCGCCGCCCAGCGAATAGTACAGATATTTGCGGCTCGCCAGGATCGCCTCTCTGGTCAGGGTGTGCATGACGAGCGGCACGGTGACGAGAGTGAGCAGTTCATAGAAAAAGTACATGGTCAGCAGGTTTGCCGCCAGCGCGATGCCCAGCGTGACGCCGTAGGTCATCGTGTAGAAGAGGAAAAATATTTTTTCGTGCTCCTCTTTGGTCATATACTCGAATGCGTACAGCGTGGCCAGGGGCCAGAGGGCGGAAACCAGGCCGGAGAAGACCATGCCGGGGCCGTCCACCTTGAAGCTGATGGACAGATTGCCTGTAAAATGCGCCAGCAGGAAAGTGCTGGAGGAGTGGTGGAGCAGCAGATACCACACCAGAATACTGTTCAGTATGACGGCGCTTTCCAGAAAAATCTCCCAGTGGCTTCTCTTGCGAAAAGGGATCCAGACGGAGAGGATCGCCGCGATAAAAGGAATTAAAATCACTAATATAATCATATCTTCCTCCGTTTTATGAAGCGCCGTTACATGAGATGTCCGGTCAGGCGCGTCAGCCAGTCCGTAAGCTGTGCGGGAAATAATCCCATCAGTACGGACAGGGCGGTCAATATTGCGATCGGTATTGTCATCAGAGGGGAGGGCTCCCGCTTCTGCAGATGTTCGTAGTCATAGTCCGCGCCCGGCAGGAAGCCCCGGATCGTGAGGGGCAGCAGATAGCCGGCCGTCAGAAGCGCGCTGACAAGCAGGATAACCGGCCCGAGCCAGCGGAACACGGGCATGGCGGCCGCGAGGCTTCCGATCGCCAGATACCACTTGCTGATGAAGCCGCCGGTGGGCGGAATGCCGATCAGCCCGAGGGAGACGATCGTGTAGCACCACATGGTGAGGGGCATTTCCTTGCCGATGCCGCGCAGTTCGTCCACACGCGTCCTGCCCGTCGTGAAGATGATCGCGCCGGCGCAGAGGAACAGCACCGTCTTGATCAGGCCGTGGGCGAGTACATGTAAGAGCGAACCCGTCACGGCTTCCGCTCCCATCACGGCGAGTCCGAACAGAATATAGGAGAGCTGGCTCACGGTGGAGTAGGCCAGTCTTTTCTTCAGGACCGGTTCGCGGTAAGCCAGCATGGAGCCCATGAATACAGTGATCAGCGTCAGGATCAGCCAGACGGTCTGCACCCAGGTGCCGCGCAGGAAATCCGCGCCGAAGATATAGTAGACGGTGCGGACCACGGCCAGCACTCCCGCCTTGACGATGACGGCGGAGAGCACGGCGGACGCCGGCGCGGGCGCAACCGGGTGGGCGGCCGGCAGCCAGGCGTGCAGCGGGAACATGCCCGCTTTGACACCGAAGCCGGCGATCATCGCGAAAGCCGCGATCAGCAGAAGCTCTGTATGAGCGCCTGACGGAGCGGAGAGTACACCGCCCGCGGTAAAGGCAAGCGTATCACAGTGACGGCTGACGACAAAGACGCCGAACAGCGCCATGTACGCGCCGCACATGGAGAAGAACAGGTATTTCAGTCCCGCCATGATCGCTTCACGGCTGCCGTTGTGCAGCACGAGGGGCATGGAGGTCAGCGTCAGCATTTCAAAGAAGAGATAAAAAGTGATCAGGTTTCCCGCAAAGCACAGCGCGTTCAGCACGCCGAATACGATCAGGTAGAAGCCGTAATAGCGCTTTTCGTGCGTCTCGTGCTTCATGTACTCGAAAGAGAACAGCCCGGCGCACAGGAGGATGACGACCGTCAGGCAGGAGAACAGGACGCTCATCTCGTCCGCCGCCAGGACGATCGGCAGCGTTCCGGTCAGGTGAAACAGCGTGTAGGAGTTTCCGCGGGCCGTGATAAAGGCCGACACGGCGAGAACGCCGGTCAGGACAAGGCCTGTTCCGGTCACGGCGAGCAGACGCGTCCGCGAGGCATATTCTTTTCTGATTAAGAGCCGGATCCCGATGAGGACCGGCAGCAGTATAGATAAAAGCATGAGGGACATTTGCATCTCCATTCCACTATTACCTCCCTACGCAAACATGGCAAGCCCCTGCCGGATCATATCGACAATGGGCTGCGAGCTGATGCCGAGCGTTATGTTTAACAGGATGAACGCCAGCAGGACGACGGCGTACAGAGGCATATCTCTGTAGGCGGCGCTGGGATAGGGCGTATCTTCCACCGGCGTATAGATGCGGATTACCGTCTTCATAAAGTAGATCGCGTTCAGGATCGTACTGATGCCCAGGACGATCAGTGCGGGCAGCATTTTCGCGTGGTTCTGCACGGCCGCCTGCGCGAACAGCAGCTTGCTGATAAAGCCGGAGAACAGCGGCACGCCCACCATGGAGAGAGAACCCACCGTGAAAGCGACGCCGGCCCATCTGTTGCGGTAGCCGGAGCCGGTCAGCTCGATAAACTGACGGTTCCTGCCGGAGACGTCGGTCAGGCCCACCGCGGCGATGAACAGCAGGGACTTGGTCGCCGCGTGCGACAGGATGTGGAAGACGCTGGCAGTCATGCCAGCCTCCGTGCCCATGCCGAAGCCCATGTAGATATAGCCGATCTGCGCCACGGAGGAGAAAGCGATCATCCTGCGGATATCGTTCTCGCGGATGGCGCTTAAGGAGCCGAAGATCATGCCCATCAGGCCAAACAGGAACAGGATGTCGATGATGCGCGAGTCGCGGTATATCTCAAAGCCGATCACACGGTAGATAATCTTGATGAGCAGGAAAATATATCCTTTCGACACCAGGCTGGAGAGCACGGCGGCGGAAGATACCGTGGAGTAGCCGTAGGCGTCCGGCAGCCATGCGTGGAAAGGGAAGAGGGCGCTCTTGATGCACAGCCCCACGGACATGAGCACGATCGATATGATGAGAGGGATCGTGTACTCGCCCTCGGCCACGATCTGCGCCACGGATTCCTTGATGTTGCTCATCAGGAGATGGCCCGTCAGGTCGTAGAGCATACACAGGCCGAGCAGCAGCAGGCCGGAGCCGAGCAGGCTCATGATCATGTAGCGGACGGCGGCTTCGATGGTGCGCCCGTTCTGGCGTATCATGATCAGGCCGCAGGCGGATATGGTGTTGATCTCCACAAACACATAGGCGGTGAACATATCGTTGGTGTAGACGAGGGCTAACAGGGAACTGAGCAGCAGGTCCATCAGCACATAGTAGAGATACAGCTTGCCCTCCTCCACGCCCTGTATGAGCTTATGTCTGCCGCCGCAGAGAGAGAAGAGCATGATGATGCAGAAGAAGAGCGCCATCAGCGACTCCAACACGCCGGCGCGGATCTCGTTGCCCCAGGGCGCCGGAAAGCGTCCCATCACGTAGACGAAAGATTCGCCGGTCGCGAGGGTGTAGATCAGCGTGCAGGCGCTCAGCACCGTATTGACCACGAGAAGCGCCGTGTTGACAAACATGGCCGCCTTGCCGCGCAGCCCCGAACTGATGATGCCGGCGAACAGGCACAGGATGATAGAGATGCAGGGAAAGTTCCGTATAAAATCCATCACAGGCCCTCCTTCCGCAGGCGCTTGGAGATCTCGTCCAGGTCCAGCGTGTGGTAGCGTCTGTAGAGACGGATCGTGAGGGCCAGCATCAGCGCGGAGACGGAGACGGAGACGACGATGCCCGTCAGCACGAGGCCGCTGGGGATCGGGTTGATATAGGCCTCCATACTCTGCACGCCGTCCGCTATGATGGGAGCCACGCGCCCCCGGATATAGCCTTTTTCCGCCAGAAAAAGGTAGATGGCGGTATCCATGATGTTCAGGCCGATGATCTTCTTGATCAGATTGGGCTGCAGGAGCAGGTTGCCGAACCCGATGCCGAAGAGGATCATAGCGACCGCTTCACCGTAATTGATGAAAAGATTTGTTCCCATCCTATAGTCCTCCTCTTCTGAACAGCGCGTAGAAAGCGTACATGGTGCAGGCGACCTCCAGGCCGACGCAGACATTGATCGGCAGGATGATGCCGCTGCTCAGAATATGTCCCGGAATGCCGAGCGGGATGTGGTTCTCTATGCCGTTGGCTCCGGTCATGTAGAAGTAGGTGCCGATCAGGCCGTACATGCACAGTGCGGTGATCTTGGCGATCTTGTATATATGCTCGTCGAAGAAGCGCTGCGTCTTCCTGAAGCCAAACGCGGCCACATACAGGATCAGGCCGGATCCCATGACCGCCCCGCCGGAGAAGCCGCCGCCCGGCGACAGATGCCCGTTCAGGATAATGTAGATGCCGAAGATGAAGATGATCGGGCAGAGGACGAAAGCGACGCCCTGCAGGATCGCATCGTTTTTCGGCTCATAGCGCCGGTCGTTCGACGCGGCTTCTTTTTTCAGGATCGCGTCGTCCAGCATCAGCAGGATCATGACACAGCAGGTGGCGATGAACAGCACGTTCGTCTCGCCGAAAGTATCGAAAGCCCTGTAGGTCAGGATCATGCCCGACACGATATTGAGCGCGCCCGTCTCCTGCAGTCCCGACTCGATGTATCTCTCGGAGACTACGTTGTTGACAGGGTTGTCCGCGTGGCCGTTTGGCGGCAGACAGGATACGGCCAGAAGCAGGATGCCCACCAGGGCGACACAGAAGAAGATCGCCACGCCCACGTAGATCCGGTGGAAGATACGGGCGGCTCTGTTTAGCTCTTCGTCGTAGATCTTGTCGCGGATCATCTCCGATTCGCGCATACGCTCGATGATCGTCTCCTCGGGGATCACCCGCTCCTGCTGCGGCTGCATCTCCACTTCGCCCACATAAGGGTCTTTGCGGCCGGACAGCCAGCGAAAAAAGCGGAAAGCGAAAGTCTTCTCATATTCGTCTCTGGATTTGCGTCTACTCATGCTCCTCAGCCTCCTTCTTCGGCGGTTCTTTCTCTATGCTGATCGCCTGAATCTTTTTCAGTGTGGCGAAGAAGAGTATGCTCGTCACGCCCGCGCCCACGGCAGCTTCCGTGATCGCCAGATCGGGGGATTCCAGGCACATCCACAGAATCGCCATCACCAGACTGTAGGACATGTAGATCAGGATGGAGTTTAAGAGATTTTTGGAAAAGCTGACACAGATCGCGCACACGATCAGAAATCCCATCAGCAGGCATTGGAACAGAGTCATAGCGCACCGCCTTTCTCCTCGAAGCCGTCTGGCTCCTTTGCACGGGCCTCCCTCCCTGCCAGTTCCGCCTCCAGCGTTTGCAGGTCGGGATAAACCGTGCAGTGTTCTTCCAGATTTTCGTTGGTTGAGGCCTCCAGTCTCGACAGGACGTGGGAGGAAACCGGGGAGGCGAACCAGAGGAAGATGATGATTAACAGCAGTTTGAGGGAAGTAAAGTTTACGCCCGAAAAGATGATCAGGCCCAGCAGACACGAGCCGATACCCAGCGTGTCCCCCATCGCTGCCGCGTGCATTCTGTTCAGTACATAGCGGAAGTGAAAGATGCCGAAGATCTCCGTGAAGAAGATAAAAAGGCCGCACGCCAGGCAGATGCTTCCCGCAATCAGTCTGATCCACTCAAATGCTCCCATCGGACATGCCTCCTTCCGTATCCGCGGCCGTATCATCCGCGGACTGCGTTCTGTGCAGCCGCTCCTCGTAGACGCCGATGTACACTTTGGAGATGATGACGACCGCTAAGAAGCTGATCATCGCATAGATCAGGCAGACGTCAACCAGATAGCCCTCGTTCAGCATCAGGGCGAGCACGGCGATCATGACCATGACCATCGTGCCCATCATATTCACCGCCACGATGCGGTCCGCCACGCGGGGGCCTCTGACGGCGCGGATCAGGCAGGCGAAGAGCATGAGCGCCAGGATAATCAGTGTGGTGAGGTAGATGTAGTGATACAGCATGGCAATCCGTCCTTTGTTCTGATAGAGTATCGATTTGCCGCCGGGATTTACGGCGGCCGTTACTTTACATTCTCAATTCGTTCCAGCAGCCGGACGAACACGGAGGAGTCGATGCCCCGCGCCAGTTCCTTGTCCAGACAGTGCACCACGTACTCGTCGTCTTTCAGGCTCACGGTGATCGTGCCCGGCGTCAGGGTGATGGAGTTGGCGAGAAGAACTCTCGTGAACTCTGAGCGGAGCGTGGTCGTGAAGTGTACGACCGCCGGTTCGGGCTCGTATCTGGCGGAGTAGATTATTCGGAAAACGGCTGCGTTTGCCTTGATGATTTCTTTCAGAAGCACCCATATATAGTGAAGAAGCAGAAAAAATCTTTTGCACATGACAAGATCGCTGCGGGGGCTGTAGTCCATGAATTTGCAGATAAACCAGTACATTGCCCCTGCAATCACAAGGCCGAATGCCGCGATTTCCGGGGTAAACTGTCCGTTGAAAATGATCCAGATCAGAAAAAAAATCACAAACATGTATGGTTCTCCTTCCGAAAAGTTCCTACCTATTAAAAATGCAGAAACCTGTTGACCGTTGCCATTATATACCTTTGACAAAAAAAGTCAAGCCGGAAATACGGGAAGTTTTTGCAAAAAGGAATTGACAATTGTGTGTGCTGTGATATGATATATATAATTCCTATATGATAAATAGGATTAAAGAGGAGACAGCGAGGTTAAGAAGATGGATTACAGGACAGATACCGTGTGTATTCACGGACGGGGCAGCAGAGAGGCGATAGAGACGACGGGGGCAATCAGTTTCCCGATCTACCAGACGGCGGCATATGCGCATCCGGGTGTCGGACGAAGCACGGGATATGACTACAACAGGGTGCAGAATCCCACCAGGAGAGAGGTGGAGCGGATCGTGACCGATCTGGAGCACGGTGTGGATACGATCTCTTTTGCGACAGGGATGGCGGCGGTCAGCGCGTTCATGGAGCTGTTCGCTCCCGGCGACCATGTGGTGGCGACGGACGATCTGTACGGCGGCGTGATCCGGCAGTTCCGCAATATCAACGAGAAGAACGGGATGCGTTTCACGCACGTGGACACTTCGGACCTGGCGGCGGTGGAGGCGGCGATAGAGGCGGATACGAAGCTGCTCTACATAGAGACGCCGACCAATCCGATGATGCAGGTGACGGACATCCGCGCGGTCAGCGAGATTGCGAAGAGGCATCACTGTCTGCTGGCGGTGGACAACACGTTCCTGACGCCCTATTTTCAGAATCCCCTCGATCTGGGCGCGGATGTGGTGATTCACAGCGCCACCAAATATCTGGAGGGACACAACGATACGCTGGGCGGCTTCCTCGTGGCCGGCAGCGAAGAGATTGCCGAGCGGATGAGGCAGATGGTGAAGACCACGGGCGCGTGCCTGGCGCCGTTTGACGCATGGCTGATCCTGCGGGGCATCAAGACGCTGGCCGTGCGCATGGAGAAGCATCAGGAGAACGCGCTGGCGATCGCAGAGTGGCTTCGGGAGCAGCCGCGGGTGAAAGAAGTTTTCTACAGCGGCCTGCGGGATCACCCGGGCTACGCGGTGACACAGAGACAGTGCAGAGGGTACGGCGGGATGCTGACGTTCCATGTGGACTCGCAGGAGACGGCGCACAGGGTGCTGGAGCGGGTGAAGCTGATCAAATTCGCGGAGAGTCTGGGCGGCACGGAGAGCCTGATGACCTATCCTTTCACCCAGACCCACGCCGACGTGCCGGATGAGAAGAGGCGTGCCAACGGGATTGACGAGACGACGCTGCGCATGTCCGTAGGAATCGAGAACGTGGAGGACCTGATCGCGGATCTGGCGCAGGCGCTCGCATAAGGTTTTGCCGGTCGGCATATTTCGGTGATAAAACGGAGGAGACGATGAAATATAACTTTGACGAGATCATAGACAGGAGAAATACGGACAGCCTGAAATATGACTTCGCCGCGGAGAGAGGAAAGCCCGCGGATGTGCTGCCGCTGTGGGTGGCGGACATGGATTTTAAGACCGCGCCGGGGATCATCGAGCGCGCCGTGGCGGATGCGGCGTCCGGCATCTACGGCTACACGGAGAGCAAGGACGCCTATTTTCAGGCGGTCGCTTCGTGGTATCGGGAGTATTTTGGCTGGAACGTGGAGCGGAAGTGGCTGGTGAAAACGCCGGGGATTGTCTTTGCCATCGGCGTCGCGATACAGGCGCTGACCGAACCGGGTGACGGCGTGCTGATACAGCAGCCTGTCTACTATCCGTTTAGCGAAGTCATCAGGGACAGCGGCAGGAAGCTGGTGAACAACGCGCTGGTGCTGCGGGACGGGCATTACGAGATCGACTTTGCGGATTTTGAGCGAAAGATCGCGCAGGAACAGGTGAAACTGTTCGTGCTGTGCAGTCCGCACAATCCCGTGGGACGGGTGTGGGCGCCGGAGGAACTGCGCAGAATGGGCGAGATCTGCCTGCGCTGCGGCGTCCGGGTCGTCAGCGACGAGATACACAGCGATTTTGTCTATGAAGGCAGGAAGCACTATGTGTTCCCGACGGTGGACGCGGCTTTTCAGGACAATTGCATCGTCTGCACCGCGCCGAGCAAGACTTTCAATCTGGCGGGCCTGCAGGTTTCCAATATTTTTATCCCGGACGCGCAGATCCGCAGGGCTTTTCTGCGGCAGATGTCGGCGGTCGGCTACAGCCAGGCCAATATGATCGGCCTGCACGCCTGCCAGGCGGCGTACGAGACGGGACGGGAATGGCTGGAGGAGCTGAAAGTCTATCTGAAAGCGAATCTCGACTATGTCAGGGCATATCTGGCAGAGTATCTGCCTGAGATCAGGCTGATCGAGCCAGAGGGAACCTATCTGCTCTGGCTGGACTTTCGCGCCCTCGGCCTGACGGAGGAGAGGCTGGAGCATCTGATCGTGCACGAGGCGAAGCTGTGGCTGGACAGCGGCGCCATCTTCGGCGCGGCGGGAGAGGGATTCGAGCGCGTCAACATCGCCTGTCCCCGCGCGGTGCTGCGGGAGGCTCTGGAGAGGCTGCGAGGAGCCCTGGACGGCCTGAAGACGGCATAGCGGTCAGCATATGGGTCCGAAGTGTGTCAGACGGGCGGGAATCTCTTGTCAAACAGGGTGCTTATTGGTATAATAAAAGCGCTTTGATGTCCGTGCGGGAGAGCGCGGATCACATGAAAGGACCTGAGACTGACATGCCAAAATCCTGTTTACTGAAATCGACGAAACTGATCTGTATCTCCGCCGCCGTTCTGCTTCTTGGCGGCTGCGGGAAAGGCGGCGCTGCGGGCGTCCGCCTCGATCCCGACAATCCCACACAGATTTCCATATGGCATTATTACAACGGCTCCCAGCAGGCGGCTTTTGACCAGCTTGTGGAGGAGTTCAACCGCACCGAGGGCAAGGAACTCGGCATCTATGTGACTGCCAACAGCCAGGGCAACGTGAGCGATCTGGAGAGCAGCGTGCTGGCCGCGTTTAATAAGGAAGTCGGCAGCAGCGAGCCGCCGGATATTTTTTCCTCCTATGCGGACACAGCCTACTCTATCGACAAGCTGGGGATGCTGGTAGACTTGGACACGTACATGACCGAGGAGGAGCTGGATACTTACGTGGACTCCTTTGTGGAGGAGGGCCGCATCGGCGGGCACGGGGAGCTGCGCATTTTCCCCACCGCCAAGTCCAGCGAGATCTTCATGATGAGCAGAACCGACTGGGAACCTTTTGCGGAGGCGACGGGCGCCTCTCTGGACGATCTGGCCACGATGGAGGGCGTCGCGAAGACCGCTCAGGCCTACTATGAGTGGACGGACGCGCAGACGCCGGATATCGAGGGCGACGGCCGGGCTTTCTACGGCAGGGACGCGCTGGCGAATCTGTTCCTGATCGGCTCCATGCAGCTGGGTACGGAGCTGTTTCAGGTGGAGGACGGGACGGTCACGATACAGGCGGACGAGGATATCATGCGCCGGATCTGGGATACCTACTATGTCCCGTATGTGAAAGGATACTTTGCCTCCTACGGAAGATTCCGCTCGGACGATGTCAGAATCGGGGAGATTATCGCCTACACGGGATCCACTTCCTCCGCCAACTACTTCCCGGACGAGATCGAGACGGCGGACGGCACGAAAGCGATCGATTACCTCATCCTGCCCGCGCCCGTATTTGAGGGCGGCGAGGCCTATGCGGTGCAGCAGGGCGCCGGGATGGTTGTCACCAAGAGCACGCCGGAGCGGGAGTATGCGGCGGTCACGTTCTTAAAGTGGTTCACCAGCGAGGAGAACAACCTGCTCTTCGGCTGCACTTCGGGCTATATGCCGGTGAAAAAGGCGGCGCTGTCCGCCGAGATGCTGGATAAGACGATTGCGGACAATGATCTGGAGATACCGGGCAAGACCTATGATACGCTCGTCTCCTGCTTCGATACGGCCGGAACCACGACGCTGTACACCAACAAGGCGTTTGATCACGGCGCCGACGCGCGCAACGTGCTGGAATACAATCTGGCGGACAAAGCCGCCGCCGACCGGGAGACTGTGCTCGGACGGATGGCGTTAGGCAGTTCGCTGGAGGAAGCCTGCGCCGATCTGACGAGCGATCAGGCGTTTGAAGAGTGGTACGCTTCTTTTGTCACGGCGCTGCAGGAGGCCGTCGCACAGTAAATCACAGAGAGCCGAAGGAGAGTATACGATTTGAGCGCAGGGCCCACACATACAAAAAAATCGAGACGTATCTTCTGGCTGTTTCTGGTGCCGTTGCTGTGCCTGATCATCATGCAGGCGGCGCTGTCTTTCGGGACGGTGCTTCTGGGCGGCGCCTTTTCCACGATCCGAAACTATGCGCTGGACCGCCTGAAGCAGGTCACGGAGACGCGGGGCATCATTCTGGAAAACGATATGACGCAGCGCTGGACGGCATTGGAGGAGGAGTATGACGTTGCCGGGCAGCTTCTGGCGGAGCGGCTCGCCGCAGACGGTATGTCTCTCGACGATTTTCTGCGCGACGCGGACGCGCAGGAGGCCTACTTTATCGAGCTGTTTCCGACGTGGAGTTACATGCTGCGCAAAAATTCCACCACTGGCGCGTTTATCATTCTGGGCCGGCCGGACGCGGCGGGAGACGGCGGCGTGCTGAATGCGCTCTACATCCGGGACAGCGATCCCGACACCAATCCCGCAGATTATTCCGATCTGCTTCTGACGGTAGGGCCGTCTCAGATTACCAAGGATTACAGAGTCCCCTTTGACCTCTACTGGAAAACAAGCCTGTCCCTGAAACCTTACGGCGAATCCCATGCGGATGATTTTTTCTATCAGCCCTATCTGACCGCCGGCCAGAGTCCCGAGGCGAGGGTGGAGGACTGCTGCTACTGGAGTACGCCTTTCTGTCTGGAGGGCAGGGAGGACACCGATCCCTATCGGATGATCACCTACTCCATTCCGCTGCGGATGGAGGACGGCACGGTGTACGGCGTCATGGGAATCGAGATCTCCCTGACCCGCCTGGCGAGCTGTCTCCCCTACAGGGAGGTTAATGCCAACCATGAGGGCGGCTATCTGCTGCTGGCCAGGCAGCCGGGAGACACCTATCGGGTGGTCTGTGCCACCGGCCTGTATTCGGGGGACGCGATAGGCAGCGCGAGCGCGGTCGTTCTGTCAGAGACGGCACAGCAGGATCTGTACCGGCTGGAGCGGACGGGCGGACAGGATGAGGTCTATCTGACGTTAAATCCTCTGACACTCTACAATACCAACACGCCTTTCTACGAACAGGGCTGGTGTCTGGCGGGCATGGAGACGCGGGACGCCCTGCTCGGCGTCAGCTACAGGCTCACGGGGATTTTCATCGCCGCGACACTGTTCGCGCTCGCGGTGGCGATCTTCTGTTCCTATCTGCTCGTGCGGTATATCACCAACCCGATCCGGCGTCTCTCCGCCTGCATCCAGACCAGCCCGGAGAATGAGCTGAAGCCTTTTGCCAAAGGCGCCATCACGGAGATCGACGAGCTGTACGACACCATCTTTAACCTGACCAACCGCCAGAGAAAAATCGAGTGGGATCTGCTCGAGGAGAAAGAGCGCTACCGGCTGGTGCTGCGGAACAGCTCCGACATTCTGGTGACTTACGACCCGGAGCGGGATCTGGCTATCTTTTACAATCTGGAGAGCGGCAACGCGGAGACGCACGTGGAGCATCTGATGGAGAAGCTGGAACAGGGGGATTATATTCATCCGGTGGAAAAGCGCGTGGTGCTGGCCCGCATTCGGAATATTCAGACGGAGCTGTCGGTTTCGTTCCGGACCAACTGGGGAACGGAGAACCATGAATATCAGTGGTTTGAACTGACAGGGCGCATCCTGCCGGACACAGACGGGCGGCGCAGGACCTTTATCGGTTCTATGCACAACATTCACGACCGGAAAGTGCAGGAGCTGGCGGAGAGGGAATCGCTGCACAAGGATTCCCTGACAGGACTGTATCTGCGCGCTTCCGGCGAGGACATCGTGCGGAGTCAGATCCGCGGCGGACATGGAGGCTGTCTGCTGCTGGCGGACGTGCGGGACTTCCTGCAGCTCAATGAAGAGTACGGCATGGTCGTGGGAGATGTGATCCTGGAAGAACTGGGGCGTATGCTGGTTGACTGGAAAGAAAAAAGCGGTGCGGAGCAGAGCGTCCTGATCCGCTACGGCGGCGATGAGTTCATGCTCTGGCTGGAAGATTGTTCCTGTGAGGAAGCGGCGGAGAGCATAGAGGAACTGCGCCGCACGGCGAGGACGCTCTATGCCGACGGCGGTCTGGAACTGGAGCTGGTCTTCGGCGGCGCGGTGTGCGGCGGGACGGACTATGACGAGCTGGTCATGAATGTCAGGAGGGCGCTGTCCGACGCTGTCCGGCATAATCTGCCATACCGTTTCTATCATGAGATGGCGGCGGACGACAGCCGGATTTCGCTCCGGCGCACCACGCCGGTCGAGCACACCGATACCGACACGGACAACGTCATACCGGTCACTTTCGGCTTCTTTGACAAGAGCGACAAGATAGAAGACATTCTGACGATTCTGCTGCCGAAGCTGGGCCGGCATTTCGAGGCGGAGGAGGTCGCGCTCATCGCGGCGAACCGGGCTTTCTCCACGGTGAAAGCGACACATTGCTGGCACTTACGTCCGGGAACGGAGACAGATCACGAGCTGCTGCACTATACGGCGCAGGAGTTCGACGAGTTGGACAGAGCGCTCTGGGAGGAGAGGCCGGCATGGCTGCCCACGGCGCGGCTTGACGAGGGGCAGCGCCGTTTCCTGCGGATCGGAGAGGGACGGGAAGGCTATGTCTTTCCGCTCTATGACAACAATAACTACACCGGCGCGCTTCTGTTTCTGCGGGATGCGCAGGCGCAGACGTGGACGGAGGAACAGGCCGGGGAAATCCTGGAGGTCGTCAAGATCATCGAGGTCAATATCAACAGGCAGCGCTATGACACGGCGAACCGCGCCAAGAGTGATTTCCTCTCCCGCATGAGCCACGAGATCCGCACGCCCATGAACGCCATTATCGGCATGGCTTACATCGCGCAGACGCACACGGAGGACGCGGCCAAAGTCTCGGAGGATCTGGCTAAGATCACGCAGTCTTCCCAGTATCTGCTGGGTCTGATCAACGATATCCTGGATATGTCCAGAATCGAGAGCGGCAAGCTGACGCTGGAGCAGGCCGACTTCGACTTAAACGATATGACCAACAACATCACGACGCTGATCAGGCCTCAGGCGGAGGCGAAATCCATCACGTTCGAGACGGATATCTCCCTGACCTGTCCGCAAGTGACGGGCGATTCCCTGCACCTGAATCAGGTGCTGATCAATCTGCTGGGCAATGCGATCAAGTTTACCCCCGCCGAGGGAAGCGTCAGGCTGACGATCCGGCAGGAGGGGGACAGAGCATTTTTCTCCGTCCGCGATACCGGCATCGGCGTGAGCCCGGAAAACCAGAGCCGCATCTTCGAGTCTTTCGAGCAGGCGGAGGGAAGCACCACCAGAAAGTACGGCGGTACGGGACTGGGGCTGGCGATCAGCAGCCGTCTGGTGCAGATGATGGGCGGCAGTATCGAGTTGGACAGCGAGATCGGCAAGGGCAGCGATTTCTATTTCACGATCACGCTGCCGGTCAATGAACTGCGGGCACAGAGCGCCGCACAGGCACAGCCGGAGGAGCGGCAGCCCGTCTCCGCCGCGGGTCTGCGTATTCTGCTCGTGGAGGACAATGACCTGAATATCGAGATCGCGAAGACGATCCTGGAGATGCAGGAGGCGGAGGTGGAGCTTGCGCATAACGGCAAAGAGGCGGTGGATATGTTCCTCGCCGGTGAACCTGACCGCTATGATTTGATCCTGATGGATATCCAGATGCCCGTCATGGACGGCCTGGAGGCGACCCGCATCATACGGCGCTCCGGTCATCCGCGGGCGGCCACGATTCCGATCATCGCCATGACGGCCAACGCGTTCGACGAGGACATGAAAAAATCGGTGGAGAGCGGTATGAACGGTCATCTCTCCAAACCTATCGATATCGACAAATTCCTGCAGACCATAGCGGAGTTTGTGACGGAGAAAGCATAGAAAGACGAAAGAGGAAAAACATGAAGTATCTGGTGATCGGCGCAGGCGGAACGGGCGGCAGCATCGGCGCGTATATGACGCAGGCCGGCAAGGACGTGACGCTCATCGCGCGGGGCGAACATTTGAGACGGATGAAAGAGCACGGTATCCACATGGAGACGACGAAAAAGGGCAGCTATACCGTACAGCCCGTCAGGGCGGCGGATATGGAACATTACGACGAGCGGCCCGACATCATCTTCGTCTGTGTGAAAGGCTATTCCCTGGACGAGACGATTCCTTTTATCAGGAGAGTTGCGAAAGAGACGACGATTGTGATTCCGATTCTGAATCTCTACGGAACGGGCGGCAGGATGCAGGAAAAACTGCCGGGGCTCCTCGTGACGGACGGCTGCATCTATATCGCGGGGGAGATCAAAGAGCCGGGGACAATCCTGCTGCTCGGCGATATCTTCCGCATCGTGTACGGCGTCCGCGATCCGCAGGACATCAGGCCGGAACTGTTTGAGGTGGCGAGAGATTTAAAAGACAGCGGCATCGAGGGCGTGCTGTCGGACAATATCAGGCGGGATGCCCTGCAGAAGTTCTCCTATGTGTCCCCGATGGCGGCCTGCGGCCTGTATTATCATGTCTCTGCCGGGGAAGTGCAGGTGACGGGAGAGCCGCGGGACACTTTCGTAAAACTCATGAAAGAGATTGACGCGCTGGCGGCGGCGATGGACGTGCCGTTTCTGGCGGATATCGTGACGACCAATCTGCAGATTCTGGACACCCTGGATCCTCAGGCGAGCACTTCCATGCAGCGGGACATCTATGCGGGCAGGGCATCCGAAATCGACGGGCTGATCTACGAGGTGGTGCGCATGGGCGAGCGCTATGGCGTGCCGGTGCCGACCTATCGGATGATTGCGGACAAAGCGCGGGCGGATGGGCTGGCGTGAACGAAGACGGGGTAAAGAGCGCCGGGAGACGGACCGCTGAAAGAAGCGTCGGGCCCGGCGCAGGGCAGAAAATATGGTATGAGGAGGATTTATCATGACGGCAGACAGGATTAAGGAGTTGGTGGCACAGATGACGCTGGAGGAGAAAGCGGCGATGTGCTCGGGTGCGGATTTCTGGCACACGGAAGCGGTGGAGCGTCTGGGAATACCGGCGAGCATGGTGTCTGACGGCCCTCACGGACTGCGCAAACAGGAGCAGGAGGGGGATCATCTCGGCGTGAACGACAGCATCAAGGCGGTCTGCTTCCCGGCGGGCTGCGGCACGGCGGCTTCCTTTAACAGGGAGCTGATCAGGCAGATGGGAAAGACGCTCGGCAATGAATGCCAGGCGGAAGGCGTCAGTGTGATTCTCGGCCCGGCCGTCAATATCAAGCGCTCTCCGCTGTGCGGGCGCAACTTTGAATACTATTCGGAGGATCCGCTCGTGGCCAGCGAGATGGCGGGCGCGCTGATCAGCGGCGTGCAGAGCAAGAACGTGGGCACGAGCATCAAGCATTTTCTGGCGAACAATCAGGAGACAAGGAGAATGTCCTGTGACTCGCGTGTGGACGAGAGGACGCTGCGCGAGATCTATCTGGCGGCGTTCGAGGGCGCGGTGAAGAAAGCGAAGCCGTGGACGGTGATGTGCTCCTACAACAAGATCAACGGCACATACGCGGCGCAGAACCGTCAGTATCTGACGGACACACTGCGGGAGCAGTGGGGCTTCGACGGCTATGTGATGAGCGACTGGGGCGCGGTGAACAGCCGCGTGGAGGATCTGAAAGCCGGGCTTGACCTGGAGATGCCGGGTTCTTTCGGGGTGAATGACAAGATGATCGAGGGCGCCGTACTCAGCGGCGAGCTGGACGAGAGCGTTCTGGACACCGCGGTGGAGCGCATCCTGAACATTGTGTTCCGCTATGAGGAGAACCGCGATAAGACGGCGGTGTTTGACAGGGACAAAGATCACGAGACAGCGCGCAGGGTGGCCGAGGAGACGATTGTTCTGCTGAAGAACGACGGGGTGCTGCCGCTGTCGGAGAAGCGGAAAGCGGCGTTCATCGGCAAGTACGCGAAGACGCCCCGCTATCAGGGCGGCGGCAGCTCCCACATCAACAGCCACAAGGTAACTTCCGCGCTGGATGCCGCGGCAGGGGTCTATGACGTGGTCTACGCGCAGGGCTTCGACGACGCGGAGGACAGGACAGATGAGAAACTGCTGGCGGAGGCGGTGGAGGCGGCAAAAAATGCCGAAGCTGCTGTTGTCTTCGCGGGACTGCCGGACAAATTCGAGTCCGAGGGCTATGACAGGAAACATATGTCCCTGCCGGGCTGCCAGAATGAATTGATCGAGCGGATTGCTGCCGTGCAGCCGAATACGGTCGTCGTCCTGCACAACGGTTCGCCGGTGGAGATGCCCTGGATCGATCGGGTGGCCGGTGTTGTGGAAGCCTATCTGGGCGGTCAGGCGGTAGGCGGCGCGGTGTGCGATATCCTCTTCGGCAAGGTGAATCCCAGCGCGAAACTGCCGGAGACATTCCCGTTAAAGCTGGAGGATAACCCGTCCTATCTGTCCTACATCGGCGAGGGAGATATGGTGGAGTACCGCGAGGGTATCTTCGTGGGTTATCGCTACTATGATAAGAAGAAGATGGATGTCCTGTTCCCGTTTGGCTACGGCCTCTCCTACACGACCTTTGATTACGCCAACCTGACGGTGGACAAAGACAGGTTAAAGGATACGGATACGCTGCGCGTGACGGTGGACGTGACGAACACGGGCAGCATGGCGGGCAAGGAAGTCGTGCAGCTCTATGTGGCCGACAGGGAGAGCACGGTGATCCGCCCGGTGAAAGAACTGCGCGATTTCGCCAAGGTGGAGCTTGCGCCCGGCGAGACGAAGACTGTGGCTTTTACGCTGGATAAGCGGGCGTTCGCCTATTACAGCGTGCGGATTCATGACTGGCATGTGGAGACGGGCGAGTTCGACATCCTGATTGGTAGGTCGTCCCGGGATATTGTACTCTCCAGGACGGTGACGGTGGAATCCACGGTGAAGCTTCCTTTCGTCTACACGACGGACACGACGCTGGGCGATGTGAGGAAAGATCCGAGGGCGCTGGCGATCGTGGAGGGCATGATGAAATCGCTGATGCCCGACCTGGAGCCGCAGCAGCAGGAGAGCGATGCGGCGAAAGAGGCCATGTCGCAGGAGATGGCGGATTCCATGACGGAATACATGCCGCTGCGCGGGCCGATCAGCTTCGGCGGCCATATCACGATGGCGGACGTGCAGGCGCTGGTCGATCGGCTGAACGCACTGGATGAGTGAGAGCGGAGGACGGCGAAATGAGAAAAAAACAATTGCGGCGCGGCATACGGAAAGCGGCGGCGGCCGCGGTCTGCCTGACGCTGGTATGCGGCGTCTGCGCCTGCGGCGGCGGGGAGCCGGATGAACCGGCGGAGAATGGCCAGGAAACCCGGCAGGAGGCGGACGAGACTTCCGCGGACGGAGCGGGAGCAGCCGGAAACGCGGGGGAAGAAGCGGCAGAAGCGCAGCCGGACGAAGCGGCCGGGCAGACGGATACGGCACAGGCCGATGTGCCGCAGCGGTCGGCGGACGGTCTGCTCGATCAGGTGGCGGACGAGGAGGTGCCGCAGCTCGACGGCTATACCCTGTTGTGGCACGACGAGTTCAACGGCACGCAGATGAACGAGGAAATCTGGAACTATGAGCCCCACGCGCCCGGCTGGACCAACGCGGAGCTGCAGGAGTATACGGAGTCCGCGGACAATGTCTTCGTCTGGGACGGAAAGATGGTCATCAAGGCGATCAAGACGCAGGACGAGAAAGGGAAAGACTACTATACTTCCGGCAAAGTCACGACCAAGGGCAAGCAGGATTTCCTCTACGGCAAGGTGACGGCGCGAGCGAAAGTGCCGGAGGGCAAGGGTCTGTGGCCGGCGTTCTGGATGATGCCGACCAGTCAGAGTCTGTACGGCAACTGGCCCCGGTGCGGCGAGATCGACATCATGGAAATCTTAGGGGATGATGTGCAGACGGCTTACGGCACGATCCACTATGGCAAGCCGCACGCGGAGCAGCAGGGAAAATTTGTTCTGTCGGGCGAGAGCTTTGCGGATGATTTTCACGAGTTTTCCGTCGAGTGGGAGCCCGGCGAGATGCGTTTCTATGTGGACGATCAGCTGTACCACACCGTGAATGACTGGTTCTCCGGCGATGTGGGAATCGACGACAGGCCATACCCCGCACCCTTTGACCAGAATTTCTACGTGCAGCTCAATCTGGCGGTGGGCGGCACCTGGCCGGGCAATCCCGACGAGACGACGGATTTCGACCGGGCGGAGTTTGCGATCGATTATGTCAGAGTGTATCAGAAAGAGCACTATGACACGAACGTGACGAAGCCGGAGAAAGTCTACCGGGAGGCGACGGAGGACGGCAACTACATCTACAACGGGGATTTTGCCGAGGCGGAAGATCTGGCGGATGAAGAGAACTGGGTATTCCTGCTGGATCAGGGCGGCGCGGCGCAGGCGTCCATACAGGACGGTATGATTGCGATAGATACGGAGAAAGCCGGCACAGTCGACTATGCCGTGCAGCTGGTGCAGGCAGACCTGCCGATGATCAAGGGAGATAGCTACCGGCTGATTTTTGAGGCGTGCGCCGAAGAGGCGGGGAAGATGAACGTGTGCGTGTCCGCGCCGACGGCGGGCTGGGGACGTTATCTGCCGGACACTGCCGTGGAACTTGCGCCGGACTGGCAGACCTATACCTACGATTTCAAGATGAAAGACAGAGACGACAACAACGGGAGGCTGGAGTTTAACCTCGGCGGAGCGGAGGCCGCGGGCGCGGTCCGCATCCGCGGTGTGCGCCTGGAGAAAATCGAGGCGGAATAACAGGATAATAAAAAGCTGCATGTCCGCAGGTGATGGGCATGCAGCTTTTTTCTGTGCGGTTCTATCTGTTCTTGTAATCCAGAGCCGCTTTCACGAAGCCCTTGAAGAGGGGGTGCGGCCTGTTGGGTCTGGATTTCAGTTCCGGGTGCGCCTGCGTCGCCACGAAGAACGGGTGCTCCGGCAGTTCGCACATCTCCACGATGCGCCCGTCGGGGGAGAGGCCGGATAACTTCATGCCGTGCTCCGTGAGCACCGCGCGGTAGTCGTTGTTGACCTCGTAGCGGTGTCTGTGTCTCTCGTGGATTGTCTCCTCACCGTACAGTTCATACGCCTTGGAGTTTTTGTCCAGCACGCAGGGATAGGAGCCGAGGCGCAGGGTGCCGCCGATATCCTCCACACCGTTCTGGTCGGGCATCAGCGCGATCACCGGGTGGGTCGTGGAGGGGTTCAGTTCTATGCTGTGCGCGTCGTTGTAACCGAGCACATTCCGCGCAAATTCTACGATGGCAAGCTGCATACCGAGGCAGAGGCCCAGGTAAGGGACATTTTTGGTTCTCGCGTAGGTGATAGCGTGGATCTTGCCCTCGATGCCTCTGTCGCCGAAGCCGCCGGGCACAAGCACGCCGCTGACGCCGTCCAGAAGCTCGTCCACATTGTCGGCCGTCACCGTCTCGGAATCCACCCAGCGGATATTGACGACGCAGTGATTGGAGATGCCGCCGTGCTTCAGGGCTTCCACCACGCTGATGTAGGCGTCGTGGAGCTGGGTGTACTTGCCGACCAGGGCCACCGTCACCTCGTCCGTAGGACTCCGCAGGGCGTCCACCACCGCTTTCCAGTCCGCCAGATCAGGCTCCGGGCAGTCCAGTTTCAGACAGTCGCAGGCCACCTGCGCCAGATGTTCTTTCTCCATAGCCAGAGGCGCTTCGTAGAGATGCTCCACGTCGAGATTCTGCAGGACGCGATGGCTCGGCACGTTGCAGAACAGGGCGATCTTGTCCTTTAGGGACTGATCGAGCGGACGTTCGCTGCGGCACACGATGATGTCGGGCTGCAGTCCCATGCCCTGCAGTTCCTTGACGCTCGCCTGGGTGGGTTTCGTCTTCATCTCCTGAGACGCGCTCAGATAGGGGATCAGCGTCACATGGATCAGGATCGCGTTCTCACGGCCGACTTCATGCTGGAACTGACGGATGGACTCTAAGAAAGGCTGGCTCTCGATATCGCCCACGGTGCCGCCCACCTCGATGATCGCGATGCGCGTCTCCTCGTCGGTGAAGTTGCGGTAGAACCGGCTCTTGATCTCGTTGGTGATGTGCGGGATGACCTGCACGGTACCGCCGCCGTAGTCGCCTCTACGCTCTTTCTGCAGGACGGACCAGTAGACTTTGCCGGTGGTCACGTTGGAGTTCTTGTCCAGATTTTCGTCGATGAAACGCTCGTAGTGGCCCAGGTCCAGATCCGTTTCCGTGCCGTCCTCGGTGACGAACACCTCACCGTGCTGGATGGGGTTCATCGTGCCGGGGTCGATGTTGATGTAGGGGTCGAATTTCTGCATCGTGACTTTGTAGCCGCGCGCTTTCAGCAATCTCCCGAGGGAGGCCGCCGTGATGCCCTTGCCGAGGCCGGACACGACGCCGCCCGTTACAAATACATATTTTACAGCCATGTCTTCTCCATTCCGGAGCGTTTGCGCGACGAAGCCTGAAGCGAATTCTTTCCATCACTTCTGCCCTGCCGTCAGAGATATTTGTGACGCTCCGGCACAAATAAATAATAATGAAACGAACGAAGTTCGTTCTGCAAACAAGATATGATTTATTATACAATGCGGGCGCAGGAAAAATCTACTGCTATCGTTAAAAAATGTAAAAAACTTTAGAAATCTTTCATACTTGTGATCGGAAATTCATAATTCCCTTATTGATTTATGTTTTTGCCTTATATATACTAGACATAGTTGGCAAAATGAATAAATAGAGAAGAAAAAGAAGAGAACAGAGCGAAAGAGAGGACGCCTTATGGCTGACAATTATAATCCGTATGAAAATGGGCCGAACCGCGGTCCGGGAGGCCCCGGAGGGCCGAACAACAACCAGAACCGCGGTCCGGGAGGCCCGAACGGAGGCGGCAACGACCCGCGCAGGCAGAGCCTGATCATGCTGGTGATCGCCGCACTTGTGACGCTTCTGTGCGTCAGCATGTTTATGCGCATGTTCACCGGGGCGAGCAATCAGGAGATTACCTACAACGCATTTGTCGATATGATAGAGAATGACCAGATTGAGAGCGTTACGGTGGAGTCCGACAGGATCGTGATTTATCCGAAAGAAGAGCAGACGGAGTCTCCCTTTGCGTTCGCCTACGGTTACGGTATGGGGACAATGACCTACTATACGGGCAAGATGGAGGACGACGATACGCTGACTAAACGGCTGCTGGAGCATGACATCGATCTCAACAAGCAGACCTCCGACAGCTCCAGCGTCATCATGACGGTGCTGCTCTACTATATCCTGCCGATCCTGCTGATGTGGGGGCTTTTGAGCCTTCTGTTCAGGCGCATGGGCGGCAAAGGCGGCCCTATGGGCGTCGGCAAGAGTACGGCGAAAGCCTATGTACAGAAAGAGACGGGCATCACCTTTCAGGATGTGGCCGGTGAAGACGAGGCGAAAGAGTCGCTGGTGGAAGTCGTGGACTTCCTGCACAATCCCGGCAAGTACGCGAAGATCGGCGCCAGGCTGCCGAAAGGCGCGCTGTTGGTCGGCCCGCCCGGCACAGGTAAGACGCTTTTGGCCAAGGCGGTGGCGGGCGAGGCGCATGTGCCGTTCTTCTCGCTGTCCGGCTCGGATTTTATCGAGTTGTATGTGGGCGTGGGCGCTTCCCGTGTGCGCGATCTGTTCAGGGAGGCGGAGAAGAATGCCCCCTGTATCGTATTTATCGATGAGATCGACGCCATCGGCAGGAGCAGGGACTCCAAGTACGGCGGCGGCAATGAGGAGCGGGAGCAGACGCTGAATCAGCTCCTGTCCGAGATGGACGGTTTCGACGGCAGGAAAGGCATCATTATTCTGGCGGCTACCAACCGGCCGGAGATTCTGGACAAGGCGCTGCTGCGGCCGGGACGTTTTGACAGAAGAATTATCGTGGATAAACCTGACTTAAAGGGGCGTGTGGAGATTCTGAAAGTACACTCCAAGGATGTGCGCATGGACGAGTCGGTGGATCTCAATGAGATCGCGCTGGCGACCTCCGGCGCGGTGGGTTCGGATCTGGCCAACATGATCAACGAGGCGGCGATCAACGCCGTCAAGACCGGCAGGGAGTACGTGAGCCAGAAAGATCTGTTCGACGCCGTGGAACAGGTGCTCGTGGGCAAGGAGAAGAAAGACCGCATCATGAGCAAGGAGGAGCGCAAGATCGTGTCCTATCACGAGGTGGGACATGCCTTGATCAGCGCCCTGCAGAAAAATTCCGAGCCCGTGCAGAAGATCACGATCGTGCCCAGGACGATGGGCGCGCTGGGCTATGTCATGCAGGTGCCGGAGGAGGAGAAATACCTTGATACCGAGCTGGAACTGCGCGACAGGCTGGTGGGTCTGCTGGGAGGCCGCGCGGCGGAGGAGATCGTCTTCGACACCGTCACGACGGGAGCGGCCAACGATATCGAGCAGGCGACCAGCCTTGCCCGCAATATGGTTACCCGTTTCGGGATGAGCAAAAAATTCGGGCTGATGGGACTGGCCACGGTGGAGAGCCAGTATCTGGAGGGCAGGGCTTCCCTGACCTGTTCCGACGTGACCGCGGCAGACATCGACACGGAAGTGATGAAGATGCTGCGCGACAGCTACAAGCAGGCAAAGAAACTCCTGAAAGAGAACCGGGAGATCATGGATAAGCTGGCGGCTTATCTGATTGAGAAAGAGACGATCACCGGCAAGGAGTTCATGAAGATTTTCCGAAAAGAGAAAGGGATTCCGGAGCCCGAGGAGAAAGACGGTGAAAAAGGTGCGCAGCCGTCCGCGGAGGAGACGGCTAAAGCGGAGATGCCGGCAGCGCCGCAGCCGATGCCGCAGCCGGAACAGCCACAGCAGCAGGCAGCACAGCAGCCCGCCGTACCGCAGCAGCCTGTATTACAGCAGCCTTATCAGCAGCAGACGCCGTACCCGCAGTGGGGGCAGCCGCCCGTGCAGCAACAGCAGCAGTGGGGAGCGCCTTATCAGCAGCCTGTGCAGCAGCAGACACCGCCGCGGGAGAGTCAGCCGCAGCCGGAACAGCAGCCTTTGCAGGAGGGGCAGCCACAGCAGCAGACGCCTCCGCAGGATATCGGCCGCGAACAATAGGGAACCTCTATGTTTGACTTTGAAGAAGAACTTAAGAAACTGCCCAATGCGCCGGGCGTCTATCTGATGCACGACGCTGCGGACACCATCATCTATGTGGGCAAGGCGGTCAATCTGCACAACCGCGTCCGTTCCTATTTCCGCAAGATCGTCGGGAGAGGGCCGCAGATCGACAGGATGGTGCAGCAGATCGCGCGGTTCGAGTATATTGTCACGGACTCCGAGCTGGAAGCGCTGGTCCTGGAGAACAATCTGATCAAAGAGTACAGCCCGAAGTACAACACCATGCTCAAGGATGACAAGACCTATCCTTATATCAAGGTGACGGTGGGCGAAGCGTATCCGCGCATTCTTTTTTCGCGGGAGATGAAAAAGGACCGCTCCCGATATTTCGGTCCCTACACCAGCGCGGCGGCGGTCAAGGACACCATAGATCTGATGAACAAGCTCTATCAGTTCAGAACGTGTAACCGGAAACTGCCGCGCGATATCGGTCTGGAGAGGCCGTGCCTGAATTATCACATCAAACAATGTCTTGCGCCGTGTCAGGGCTATATCAATCAGGAAACATACCGGGAGAGGGTCGAGCAGGCGCTGGATTTTCTGAACGGCAATTATAAACCGATCCTGCGGGATCTGGAAGAGAAGATGACGCAGGCTTCGGAGAATATGGAATACGAGGAGGCGATCCGCTACCGCGATCTGTACAACAGCGTGAAGAGCGTTGCGCAGAAACAGAAGATCACGGACAGCGACGGCGAGGACAAGGATGTCATCGCGCTGGCGAAAGACGAGACGGACGCCGTGGTGCAGGTTTTTTTCGTGCGGGACGGCAAGCTGATCGGCAGAGAACACTTCTATATGACGCACGTGCAGGGCTGCGGCAGCGCGCAGGTCCTGCTTGATTTCGTGAAGCAGTTTTATGCGGGCACGCCCTTTATTCCGCGGGAGCTGATGCTGCAGGAGGAGATCGCGGATATTGATATTCTGGAGAAGTGGCTCAGCGGGCGCAAGGGCAGCAGGGTCTATCTCCGTGTGCCGAAAAAAGGGGCGAAAGAAAAGCTGGTGGAACTGGCGGCGCAGAACGCGCAGCTGGTGCTGAGCCGGGACAGGGAGCGCATCAAGCGCGAGGAGGGCAGGACCATCGGCGCGGTCAGGGAGATCGCGGCGCTGATCGGGCTGGAACACATTGACCGCATGGAAGCCTACGATATCTCCAATATCAGCGGATTCGCCAACGTGGGTTCCATGGTCGTCTTCGAGAAAGGCAAGGCTAAGCGCAGCGACTATCGCAAGTTCCGCATCCGTTCCGTGTCCGGGCCGGACGATTACGCCTGCATGAAAGAGGTGCTTACGAGACGTTTCCTGCACGGCATGGAGGAAAAGGAAGAGCTGGAGCGCAAACAGATCGGGCACGAGTTTGGCAGCTTTACGAAGTTTCCGGATCTGCTGCTGATGGACGGCGGCAGAGGACAGGTGAATATCGCGCTGCAGGTGCTGCAGGAACTTCATCTGAATATTCCCGTCTGCGGCATGGTGAAAGACGACAGCCACAGGACGAGAGGGCTGTATTATCAGAATGTAGAGATCCCCATCGACACACATTCAGAGGGGTTCAAGCTGATCACGCGGATCCAGGACGAGGCGCACCGCTTCGCGATAGAGTATCACCGCTCTCTGCGCTCCAAGGCGCAGGTGAAGTCCGTGCTGGATGAGATACCGGGCGTGGGGCCGGCGAGGCGCAAGGCGCTGATGAAACATTTCGGTTCGATCCATGAGATTCAGGAGGCGTCGGTGGAGCGGCTGTGCGAGGTGCGGGAGATCCCGGAGCACATCGCGGTGCAGATTCACGACTATTTTGAAAAGCAAAAGAGCGGGGAGTAGAATAGACGGCGGCAGATTGCGAACCGCCGTCATTTATGGTAAGATATTTGAAAAGGGCAGAGGCGGAAGGAGCGGGTTATGGCAAGTATCAGTTTAGCAAAAGTGATTGAAAAATTTAAGCTGGAGAATCTTACGCCGGAGATCGATATCTCCAAAATTAAAGTGACACAGCCGGACATCAACAGGCCGGCGCTGCAGATTGCGGGCTACTTCGAGCATTTCGAGACGACCCGTCTGCAGATCGTGGGATTCGTGGAGTACTCTTACATGAACAAGCTGGAGCGGAAGACGCAGATCGAGATCTTCGAGAAGCTGCTCAACAATCCGATTCCGGGCATCGTGTTCTGCAGGGAGCTGCAGCCCAACGATCTGTTCCGGGAGATCGCGGTCAAGTACGGCGTGCCGCTGCTGATGAGCAGACAGGCGACCTCCACCTGCATGGCGGAGATCATCAGATGGCTGAATGTGCAGCTGGCGCCCTGCATCTCGGTGCACGGCGTTCTGGTGGATGTGTACGGCGAGGGCGTGCTGATCACGGGCGAGAGCGGTATCGGTAAGTCGGAGGCGGCGCTGGAGCTGATCAAGAGAGGACATCGCCTCGTCACCGACGACGTGGTGGAGCTGCGGCGTGTCAGCGAGGATACTCTGGTCGGCTCCGCGCCGGATATCACCAGGCATTTCATCGAATTGCGGGGCATCGGCATCATCGACGTGAAAGCGCTCTACGGCGCATCCAGCGTGAAAGATACGCAGTCCGTCGATCTGGTTATCAAACTGGAGGACTGGGACAAGGACAAGGAATATGACCGTCTGGGCCTGGAGGAGGAGTACACGGAATACCTCGGCAACAAGCTGGTATGTCACAACATACCGATCAGGCCGGGCCGTAACCTGGCGATCATCTGTGAGGCGGCGGCGGTCAATCACCGTCAGAAGAAGATGGGCTACAATGCGGCGCAGGAGCTGTATAAACGCGTGCAGGCTTCTCTGGCGGCAGGGCGAAACGACGACGAAGACTAGAGAGCAGGGGGAAGTAGAGATGGCAGACTATGTATTTGGCGTAGATATCGGCGGCACGACCGTGAAGCTGGGCCTTTTTGACACACAGGGCAGTGTGCTGGACAAATGGGAGATTCCCACGAGGACGGAGAACGGCGGGGTAAGTATCCTGCCGGACATCGCGGGCAGCGTGCAGGATAAGATGCGGGAGAGAGGCATTGCCGCGGGGGACGTGGCCGGTGTCGGTGTCGGCGCGCCAGGCCCGGTGGACGGCGACGGCGTCATCCACAAGGCGGTCAATCTGGGCTGGGGTGAGATGAACCTGAAGAAAGAACTTGGCGCACTCCTGGGCGGCATGAGAGTGGAGGGCGGCAATGATGCCAACGTGGCGGCGCTCGGAGAGATGTGGAAAGGCGGCGGCCAGGGATATCGGAATCTGGTGGCGGTCACACTGGGAACAGGCGTCGGCGGCGGCATCATCATAGGCGGGAAGATTATGACGGGCGCGACGGGCTCTGGCGGCGAGATCGGCCACATCCATGTGGAGGATCACGAGAGCGAGGCCTGCGGCTGCGGCAATTACGGCTGCCTGGAAGAGTATGCTTCCGCGACGGGCATCACGAGACTGGCAAACCGCAGACTGCAGGCGAGCGATAAGGACAGCGTCCTCAGGCAGGGGGAAGTCTCCGCCAAGACCGTCTTCGACGCGGTGAAAGCGGGAGACGCGCTTGCCGTGGAAGTAGCGGAGCAGTTCGGCGAGTATCTGGGCAAGGGTCTGGCCGTGATTGCGGGCGTCGTCAATCCGGAGATCTTCGTGATCGGCGGAGGCGTGTCCAGGGCCGGCGAGGTGCTTTTCCGGTATATCCGACCGGTGTTTGACAGAACGGTATTCCACGGCTGTAAGGATACGAAATTTGCCCTTGCGACACTGGGCAATGACGCGGGTATCTATGGCGCGGCCAGAATGGTATTGGACTAAAAGAAAGCGCGGTACATATTTTGCGCCAATGCAGTATATGATGAATAGTGGGCAGCAATTCTGTGAAACGGACGGTAGGGAACTTGAACGCATCAATGTATGATTATGTGAAAACGGTGATTCCGGAGGAGAGGATCTTATTTCACCGGCAAATGAAAGATTACACGACTTTCCGCGTGGGCGGTGAGGCGGACTGCATCATTCTCATACAGCGGGAAGAGGAGCTGGAGAAGCTGCTTCCCTATCTGAACCGAATCGAGCAGGAATACTTCATTCTGGGCAACGGCAGCAACCTTCTGGTGGGCGACAAGGGATACCGGGGCGTCGTGCTGAAATTCGACGGACCGATGGAGCAGGTCGCGGTGGACGGCACGCGCATCACGGCCAAGGCGGGCGCGCTGCTCTCGCAGGCTGCGTCTGCGGCGAGAGATCACGGTCTGAGCGGACTGGAGTTCGCGGCGGGGATACCCGGCAGTATCGGCGGCGGTGTCGTGATGAACGCGGGCGCCTATGAGGGCGAGATGAAACAGGTGGTGGAGGAGGTCCGCGTGATGGACCGTGACGGACAGATCACCACGCTGGACAATGATACGATGGAGTTCGGCTACCGCACCAGCACGATCAGGAACCGGGCGTTTATCGTCCTGGAGGTGGTGATGCGCCTGACAGAGGGCGACCGGGAACAGATCGGCGCGAGGATGGAGGAGCTGGCGGCGCTGCGCAGGAGTAAGCAGCCGCTCGAATACCCGAGCGCGGGCAGCACGTTCAAGAGGCCGGAGGGGTACTATGCGGGCAAGCTGATCATGGACGCGGGAATGCGGGGCTATCGCATCGGCGGCGCCCAGGTGGCGGATAAACACTGTGGTTTTGTCGTGAATACGGGCAAAGCGACGGCGGCGGATATCAGAGAAGTGATCGAGGAAGTACAGGAGCGCGTCAGGGAAAGATTTCATGTTGCGCTGGAGCCGGAGATTGTTTTTCTGGGTGATTTTTAGGAGAAAGACACAATGAGATTTGTTGTGGTGACGGGCATGAGCGGCGCGGGCAAGAGAACCGCCATGAAGATGCTGGAGGATGTGGGCTTTTACTGTGTGGACAACCTGCCGGTTCCGCTGATTGAAAAATTCATGGAGCTTGTCGCTGCGCCGAACGGCGAGATCAGCAAAGTGGCGCTGGGATTGGATGTGCGCGCCGACCAGCCGTTTGGCGATGCGCAGGAGATACTGGACAAGCTGCGCAAGAACGGCTATCTGTTTGAAATCCTCTTTCTGGAGGCAAGCGATTCCGTGCTGCTCAAACGCTACAAGGAGACGAGGCGTATGCACCCTCTCTCCCCCGAGGGAAGAGTGGAGGAGGGTGTGCACAGAGAGCGCGAGATCCTGCAGAAGATCAAGCAGAAAGCGAACTATGTGATCGATACCTCCAATCTTTTGACGAGGGAGCTGAAAGAGGAGATCGACCATATTTTTGTGCGCAATGAAGAGTATAATTCTCTGATGGTCACGATCCTGTCCTTTGGCTTTAAGAACGGCATTCCGGCGGATGCCGATCTGGTCTTCGATGTCAGGTTTCTGCCTAATCCGTTCTATATTGACGAACTCAAACACCAGACCGGCAATGACAGGGCGGTGCAGGACTATGTGATGAGCTTTGCGGAGGCGGAAGCGTTTTTGAACAAGCTGTCGGACATGCTGGATTTTCTGATTCCCAATTACGTCAAGGAGGGCAAACACCAGCTGGTGATCGGTATCGGCTGCACGGGAGGCAAGCACAGGAGCGTCACGCTGGCCAATGAGCTGTACGCCAGGATGAAAGACCACGGAAACTATGGCGTGAAGCTGTACCACAGAGATATCAGGCAGGGGATGTAGTATGTCTTTTTCCGGAACAGTCAAAGAAGAGCTCGCAGGGCAGATCAGCCCGGCCAGACATTGTCAGATGGCGGAGCTGGCGGCTCTGCTTCATTTTGGCGGCGGTGTCTGTGAGGGCGGAAAGCATCTGTGTCTGCATACGGAAAATGAGGCTGTCGCGAAAAAGTGCTTTACATTACTTAAAAAAGCATTTAATATAGATAATGTTGTGACGAATGCAAAAGGCAGGATGCTGCCTGACGGGGAAGCCGAGTCAAAGGTGCTGCAGGCGCTGCATCTTGGCGGAAACGAAGGCTGCCCGATAGCGCTGCAGGCGCCGGTCAGTTCGCTCTTGGTCAAAAACTCCTGCTGCGCGCGCGCCTATCTGCGGGGCGCTTTTTTGAGTATCGGCTCGATGAGTGATCCGCAGAAGAGTTATCATCTGGAGTTTGTCTGCGATGAGCGGGCGCAGGCTGAACAGCTTCGGAATATGATTCAGGGGTTTGGCATAGAGGCCAAAGTCATCAGGCGCAAGAAGTACGATGTGGTATACCTGAAAGAAGGCGCGGGCATCGTTGATCTTCTCAACGTCATGGGAGCGCATGTCTCCCTGATGAATTTGGAGAATCTTCGGATTGTCAAGGGAATGCGCAATTCCATCAACAGGCGCGTGAACTGCGAGACGGCGAATATTTCCAAGACCGTCACGGCGGCTTCCAAACAGATAGAAGACATTCTTTTGATCAGAGACAGATACGGATTTGAAAATCTGCCGGATAATCTGCGGCAGATGGCGGAGGTTCGGCTGGAGTATCCCGACGCGGCGCTGAAAGAGCTGGGCGGGTATCTGGAACCCGCGGTGGGAAAATCCGGCGTCAATCACAGATTGCGCAGACTGAGTGAGATTGCTGACGGTATTAGGTCATAGAAGGAGGAGAATATTATGATTCAAAAGGAGATCCGGATTAGGCTGGAGACGGGTCTGGAGGCGAGACCGGTAGCGATGCTGGTGCAGGTGGCAAGCCAGTTTGACAGTTCCGTGTACATCAATGCGGACGACAGAAAGGTAAATGCCAAGAGCATCATGGGCATGATGAGTCTGGGGCTGGCAAGCGGTGAGAAGATCAATGTCATCGCGGACGGCAGGGACGAGGAAGCAGCCATTGAAGGAATTGAGAAATTCCTGAGCGGCAAGTAGGCGGAATGTTTTTCGCGGACGGCATTTTGATAAGGCAGAATACAGGGGCATATCGCAGCGCGGTATGCTCTGTTTTTATCTTTTCGTATTGTCTGTATGGCGATGCGGTGCTAAAATAGGAGACGTACGGAGGCAGCGGCGGATATGAGTCAGAAGATGCTTTTTATCTATAATCCGAGGGCGGGCAAAGCGCAGATCAGGAGTAATCTGCTCGACATCATAGATATTTTTGTGAAAGCGGACTACGAAGTGACCGTCTACCCGACGCAGGCGGCGGGGGACGCCGTCAGGGCGGTCAAGGAGAGACATACCGGTTATGATATCGTCGTGTGCAGCGGCGGAGACGGCACGCTGGACGAAGTGGTGAACGGCATGATGCAGTGTGACGAAATAGTCCCCATCGGTTATGTTCCCGCCGGCAGCACCAATGATTTCGCCAACAGTCTGGGTATTCCGAAGAGTATGATCACGGCGGCGGATGTGGTCGTGAACGGCAGGGATTTCGCCTGCGACATCGGCTCTTTCAACCACGACAGCTTTATCTATGTGGCGGCTTTCGGGCTGTTTACGGATGTGTCTTATGAGACGAATCAGGATATCAAAAATGTACTCGGCCATGCGGCCTATCTGCTGGAAGGCGTAAAGAGACTGCCGGCCGTGCGCTCTTATGCCCTTAAGATTACGCACGACGATGAGGTGATCGAGGGGGAGTTTCTGTATGGGATGATCACCAATTCCTATTCCGTCGGCGGATTCCGCGGTATCACGGGCAGGGATGTGCTGCTGGATGACGGGCTCTTTGAAGTCATGCTGGTGCGCAAGCCGAATAACCCGCTCGATCTGAACAATATTATCAGGGCGCTGGTGGATAAGCGCGTGAAGTCGGAGCATATTTACACGTTCAAGACGCCGCGGCTTATCGTGGAGAGCGAGGCGCCGCTTTCCTGGACGTTAGACGGGGAGTTCGGCGGGGAACATACCAGGGCGGTGGTCGAGAACAGGCAGAGAGTGCTGCGGATCAGGATACCTGACGGAGGAGCCGTCACATAAACCGTGAATGTCTTTGCAGATTATGTTTGCGTCGGGTCATGCTTTGAGGTATAATGTTCAGGAAGGCAATAAGCCGTGCGGATTCGGCACGACTTAGACATAATTAAAATTATAAGAAAGGTGGTAAGAACAATGCCATTAGTAACAACAACCGAAATGTTCAAGAAGGCATACAACGGCGGTTACGCTGTCGGTGCATTCAACGTGAACAACATGGAGATCGTTCAGGGTATCACGGAGGCGGCCGGCGAGCTGAACAGCCCCGTTATCCTGCAGGTTTCCAAGGGCGCGCGCGCCTATGCGAACCATACTTATCTGGTAAAACTGGTGGAGGCAGCGGTGGAGGAGAATCCGCAGATCCCGATCGCGCTTCATCTGGATCACGGCGATACGTTTGAACTGTGCAAATCCTGCATCGACGGCGGTTTCACCTCTGTCATGATCGACGCTTCCTCCAAGTCTTTCGAGGACAACATCGCGCTGACCAAGCAGGTGGTAGAGTACGCGCACGCAAACGGCGTAGTGGTTGAGGCTGAGCTCGGCACGCTGGCAGGCGTGGAGGATGAAGTAAAGGTAGAGGCCGGCAAGGAAATGTACACCCGTCCCGAGGAAGTGGAAGAGTTCGTCTCCAGAACGGGCTGCGACTCCCTGGCGATCGCGATCGGTACTTCCCACGGCGCATACAAGTTCACGGCAGCACAGTGCACGAGAAATGCGGACGGCGTTCTCGTTCCGCCGCCGCTTCGCTTCGACGTGCTGGAGGAGTGCATCAAGCGTCTCCCCGGTTTCCCGATCGTCCTGCACGGGTCCTCTTCCGTTCCGCAGGAGTTCGTCAAGATGGTAAACCAGTACGGCGGCAACATGCCCGACGCGGTAGGTATTCCGGAGGAGCAGCTGCGCAAGGCTGCGGAGCTGGCTGTATGTAAGATCAACATCGACTCCGATATCCGTCTTGCCATGACCGGCAATATCCGCAAGTACTTCGCGGAGCATCCGGATCACTTCGATCCCCGCCAGTATCTCAAGCCGGCTCGTCAGGCCGTCAAGGATATGGTTGCCCACAAGATCAAGAATGTGCTTGGTTCCGACGGCAAAGCGTAAAGCAGACAGAGATAATGAGAACCCCTTCCGACCGGAGGGGGTTCGTTTTTCCGCAGGGAAAGCGGCTGCCCGGCATGTGGCATGAAGAAACGGATAAAATGCGAAACAGAGGATCGCCGAATGAACATATATTTACTTCGTCACGGAGAGACGGACTGGAACCGTGAGAGACGAATACAGGGACGCACGGATGTCAGAATGAACGATACGGGGAGAGAGCAGATCAGACGGGTGGCGGATGTCTTCGCCGGTCTGACGGCGGACATCGAGGTGATTCTGGCGAGCCCGTTATCGCGGGCCCAGGAGAGCGCGCAGATCATCGCGGACAGGCTGGGTTATCGGCGGGAGGATATCGTGACGGAGCCGCTGCTGATCGAGCGCTGTTTTGGTGAGGGAGAGGGCTTGACGGAGGCGGAGCGGCAGGCCAGATATCAGAATACGCCGTTTGGCCATCTCTATCCGGGGATGGAGACGTTGGAGGAGGTGCTGGCGAGAGGACGCAGAGCGTTCGACCGGATGGTGGAGACATACCGCGATAAGGAGAATGTGCTGGCCGTCTGCCACGGCGCGATCCTCTTTGCGATCATGTCCGCCGCCACGGACGGCCGTATCGTCTACTGGGGCGACCAGATCACCCTGAAGCAGGGCAATATCCATCTGCTCACTTATCGGGACGGAAAAGTGGAGGCGGCGCAGTACACCGAGGCGGAGCCGTTCTTTCAGGCTGTTGAGATATGAAATCTGTATGCGCCGCATCATTGTCTGTGATGCGGCGCATTGAGGATAAAAGGAGGTTTTCGATTACTTTGCGGGGATTTGTTTGTCCGCGCGGAGAATGTGGTTGACCAGCCAGCCGAGCAGAAATTCTACCAGACTTTCCAGATACTCTTTGGGATCGCCGTTGATGTCTTCGATGTCGATTTCATTCAGGCGGGCGATAAAGGCCTCGTGGGCCCGTTTCTGCGCTTCATATCCCTCGTAACGGATGCTCTGCATATATTCTTCCTCGTCCGCAAAATGAAGCTTGGTGTAATCTTTTAACTCTGTCAGTATCGCGGAAATTTTCTCATATCCGTCTCCCGGGGCATAGGAGCGCACCAGATTGTTGGTCCGTTCCGCAATCTCAAATAAAATCCGGTGTTCTTTGTCGATAATATCGATCCCTGTTTCATATTCCGGCACAAACTCGCAGGGATTTTCCCGCAGCATCCACTCTTCCAAGGGCGGCAGCTTGCCGATCATGCTGTCGCTTCCGATAATATGCTGATAGAGCCACTTGGCCAGAAAATTGATCAGTTCTTCTATCGCTTCTATCTGGGACGCAAAGTCGTCGATATTCTTTACGGTGAATTCCAGTATTCTTTCCCGAAACATCATGTGCTGCGGGCGCTGTAAGATCAGCTCCGGATCCCGGATCTGCTGCATATAGGCTTCCTCGTAGGCAAAATGCCGGTCCGCGTACGCCTCCAGCTCTGCGAGCAGTTCCTTGATGGCGTAATACTGATCGCCCACATATTGATTTTGCAGAAGATACAGACCCTGGTTCAGCAGGTCAAACAGATGTCTGTGTTCATTGTCAATTTCCTCGATGCCGACAAGACAATCTTCCGTAAACAGAAACATGTTTCAGCCCTCCTGTCGCTGTTTTTGCGAAACTCTTGTCTCTTATTATAGCATATTGGGAATACAGTGGGGATGAAAATTTATTTTTTTCTCAGCCGTGTCACAATTCCGCCCTGTTATCGCGAGGGGAGCCGGCGTATTTTGCGAGAAATGCCTCTATGGTCCCGTAGTAGGCCTCAGGGTCTTTGTCCTGCGGCTGCCCGTGTCCCGCGCCGTCTATGATGAGCAGTTCTTTCGGGCAGGAGGCGGCGGCATACAACTCTTCGGACATACGGGACGGAATCATGACGTCGGCTGCGCCGTGGATGAAGAGGGTGGGAACCTTGCTCTTTGCGACGGCGTCGATGGCAGAGGCGTCCAGCAGGTCGTAGCCTCCGCGGGCAAGCAGCGCGAGACGCGCGGAATCTACCAGCGGAAAGGCGGGCAGGTGAAACCAGTCTTTGATTTTATCGCCAAACATGGCATAGGCATCCGTGTAGGCGCTGTCCGAGACGACGGCGGCGATATGTGCGGACGCATCTGCTTCGCCGGCCATCATAAGCGCCGTGGCGGCTCCCATCGACTGTCCGTGGATGACGATGACAGCGTCCGGGTCCTGGCGCAGTATGTACGCGATCCATAGGCGGCAGTCGAAATGGTCTGTCCAGCCCATGCCGATAAAATCTCCCTCACTCTCACCCTGACAGCGCAGGTCGGGAACGATCACATGATATCCCTGTCTCTGATAGCGGCAGGCAAACGGATACATTTCCTCTTTCCAGCCGGTGTAGCCGTGCAGGATGAGGGCCCATCGGTGGCCGTCGGAATCGGCGCCGGTCTGTGCGGCCGCGGTCGTTTTGGAGATCACCGGAGACGCGGCTGAGCCGTATTGTGCCGTCTCCGTGCCGGTCTGCATGTCCGCAGTCGTCTCCGGCGGGAAAAATTCCGCGGCGATCAAGGTGTAGCCGTCGCCGGTCGTGACGGAAATCTTCTGCATCCGCACGGTTTCCAGCCATTCTTCGGTCTCGTTTAATGCCAGCTGGTGATTGACCTGAATGTCCGACGTCTGTACCTGCGCGGCGTAGCTCTCCTCCGTGATCCGCTGGAAAGCGTCCAGCCTGCGCATAAAAGCGGGAACGAGCGCCGCGCTCACAAGAACGTTTACCAGAATGACATACAATACGGCCGACAGTAGGACTGCGGCAGCCAATATCCTAAAGACTCTGTGTTTTCGCTTCACTTTCCTCATTTCCTTTGTAGAGAAACCCCGTCTTTATTCTACTATGCCGCGGCCTTTTCTGCCAGCCGTATTGTATTGTCAGTTATGTTATTTTTTTACAGTGTCATCTGTCTGTATGTAAGTGTGGCCAAAACGTGCCTCGTGCCGCAGTACGCCTACTCCGCGTGCTCCTCATTGATGTCCGGGAACACGGAGAGCATCGGTTCTACGTCCGTCTTCCTGCGGATGATGCGGTCCACGTAGTTTTTCGTGATCTTCATGACCAGCGGCGACAGGCACAGGACGCCGATCAGGTTCGGCATCGCCATCAGGCCGTTAAACGTATCGGAGAGATCCCACGCCAGGCTCAGTTTCATGGTCGCGCCTATGAAGATGATGATGATGAACACGATGCGGTACGCGATCGTGGAGGCCGTGCCGAAGAGGTACTCCCACGCTTTTGTGCCGTAGTGGCTCCAGCCGAGCACTGTGGAGAACGCGAACAGCAGGATGGCGACCGCGATGAACATCGGCCCGAAAGAGCCGAACACCGTGGCGAAAGCCTGCCCTACCAGTGCGGAGTCCGCCGCGTCGCTGAGCACCGCGCCCGTCTCCAGGTCGATCAGACCGGAGGAGAGTACGGAGAAAGCCGTCAGCGTGCAGACTACCATCGTGTCCGCAAACACTTCAAAGATACCCCACATGCCCTGACGGACAGGCTCCTTGACGTTGGAGTTGGAGTGTACCATAACGGAGGAACCAAGACCGGCCTCGTTGGAGAACACGCCTCGCTTCATGCCCCAGGTGAGCGCCATCCTGACGCCGGAACCGACGATACCGCCGCCTACGGCTTTCAGACCGAACGCGCCCTTGAAGATTGCGCCGAAGACTGCGCCGACGTGACTGATATTGGCAAAGAAGATTACCAGTGTGCCGACGATGTACAGGATCGCCATGAAAGGAACGAGCTTCTCCGTGACGGCAGCGATTCTCTTCAGGCCGCCCAGAATGACTAACGCTGCCAGGATCATCAGCACCACGCCCGTCATCTGTGTGGGAACGGAGAAAGCCGCCTGCATGTTGGCCGCGATGGAGTTGATCTGGCTCATGTTGCCGATGCCGAAAGAGGCAAGCAGGCAGAAGATCGAGAACAGTACCGCGAGCACCGCGCCGATCTGCTTGCAGCCCTTGTAGGAGCCAAGGCCGTCTTTCAGATAGTACATGGCGCCTCCGCACCACTCACCCTTGGTATTCTTGCGCCGATAGTAGATGCCGAGTACGTTCTCGGAGTAGTTCGTCATCATGCCGAAGAAAGCTACGACCCACATCCAGAAGATCGCGCCGGGGCCGCCTGCGATCAGCGCGCTGGCCACGCCGACGATATTGCCCGTACCGATGGTCGCGGCGAGGGCCGTACACAGAGACTGGAACTGCGAGATCGCCTTATCGTCCTTGCCCGTGTGCTTGGTGATGCGCTTGTCGCTGAAGATGCCGCCGATCGTGTTTTTCCACCAGTGCCCGATGTGGGACAGCTGGAAAAACTTCGTCAGGACGGTCATCAGAATACCGGTGCCGACCAGCATAATCAGCATGGGAATGCCCCAAACGAAGCTGTTGACAGCGCCGTTGACCTTAGTGATCATGTCCACTAATCCACTCATAACCATTTCCTCCCTCTTTTCCGAAAAAAAGCGCAGACACCGAAAGTATGTCCACGCTGACATTCAGAAAATTTTCTTATTATATGTGTATACTTGTACTTCACCGAGTATATCACATCCGCGTCGGTTCTGCAAGAAAAAACTCCCATAAAAGGGAGGATGCCAAGTAAAGAAAATCTTTACTTGGCATTTATTATGAAAAAGTTTCACTAATCTGTTGGCTGTAGGTCATCACTGCTGTCGTGTTTCTATGGTTCTAGTATACGCAGGAGAAATGTCTAAACAATGATTCGCACATGAAGTTTCTTTAAATTAAATATGAACAAATTATGAATGCACATGCCGCAATCATGAATATAGACAATTGAAAATATGTTAAAAAGAAGCGTGAATCTTCTCCGGTTCCGGATAATCTGCGCCGAATGTCTCTACCGTTACGCTCTTGATTTTCTGCTCTTTGAGCGGACGATCCTCATAGTCGGTCGCCGTCTCCGCGATCTTGTCCACATTTTCCATTCCCTCCGTCACCTTGCCGAAAGCGGCATAGCTGCCGTCCAGATGGGGCGCGTTCTTGTGCATGATAAAGAACTGGCTCCCCGCGGAGTTGGGGTGCATGCTTCTCGCCATGGAGAGCACGCCGGCGGTGTGTTTTAAGGAGTTGGGGTAACCGTTCTGGGCGAATTCGCCGCGGATCGAGTAGCCGGGGCCGCCCATGCCGGTGCCCTCGGGATCGCCGCCCTGGATCATGAAGCCCTTGATGACTCTGTGAAAGATCAGGCCGTTGTAGAAGCCCTGTCTGATCAGGCTGATAAAATTGTTGACGGACACGGGCGCGATGTCGGGGTAGAGCTCCGCCTTGATCACATCGCCGTTCTCCATCGTAAATGTTACAATAGGATTCTGTGCCATTTGAACCTCCGTTTCCGCGTCTGCGCTTTGCTTCTGATGCCGCCGCGCCCGCGCTTGATTTTTATGCTGATATGATAATAGAAAAAGGGAAAGAATGCAAGGGCGGAAGCGGAATAAAGGGAAAGGCCAAACGGCGGCGGCACTAAGAGGCATCTTGAATTTTGGCCGGCGATAGCATATAATGGGGATAATGGGTTATAAGCACGCAAGATCTTGTGTTTTGCGGATTGGGGGACCACCGCGATACGGCAAAACATCCGGCAGCGAGTCCTTTATCTTGGACTGAGAAACCGCTATAATGATAAAAAGCAGTAAATGATGGAAGAAAAGGAAAGAGGAAAAATGTTAAAAGATAAGACTCTTACCTATATCAGTTTGTTCAGTTCTGCCGGCGTAGGGTGTTACGGCTTTAAGCAGGCGGGATTTGAGTGCATAGCCACGAATGAGCTGATTGAGCGCAGGATTATGGTGCAGAAATACAATCACAAATGCCGGTACGATTCCGGCTATATCTGCGCGGATATTACGGCGGACGAGACTAAGGACAGGATATTTGAGGAAATTGCCGGATGGAAGAAGCGCGGCAATGACAGAGTGGATGTGTTGATTGCGACCCCTCCGTGCCAGGGGATGTCCGTGGCAAATCACAAGAAAGCCGAGAACGAGATCGTCAGGAACAGTCTTGTGGTGGAGTCCATCCATATGATACAGCGCATTCGCCCGCGATTCTTTATCCTGGAAAATGTAGCGGCTTTTATGAAAACCGGCTGTACGGCATTCGACGGAAGCGTTAAGCGGATAGGCGACGTCGTCGATGAGGAGTTGAGCGGGCAGTATATCATCACGAGCCGTATTCTGAATTTTAAAAATTACGGCGCTGATTCATCGAGGACAAGAACGGTCGTCATCGGCGTGAGCCGCGACTTGTCGGAATATATTGCGCCGGTGGAATTATATCCGGCATATGTGGAGGAAAAGACCCTGCGGCAGGTGATCGGGGATATGCCGGAGCTTCGGTGGGGCGAGATATGCCATACGGATTTTTACCATGCTTTCAGGACGTACCCCGAGGAAATGCGGTGCTGGATCCATGACTTAAAAGAGGGAGAGGGGGCCTTTGAAAACACGGACGAACGTAAGCGTCCGCATAAGGTCGTCGAGGGAAAGCTGATTCCGAACCAAAAAAAGAACGGGGATAAATATACGCGGCAGTGCTGGGACAAGGTCGCGCCCTGTATTCATACGCGCAATGATCAGCTCGCGAGTCAGAATACCATACATCCCGCGGAGGACCGTGTTTTTTCGATTCGCGAACTGATGCGGATGATGACCATACCGGATGATTTCAGGTGGATAGATAAATCGCTGGAGGAATTAAACGCGCTGTCGGATCAGGAGAAACAGGCTCTGTTAAAGAAAGAAGAGATAAAAATCCGCCAAAGTATCGGCGAGGCCGTCCCTACACGGATTTTTTACCGCATTGCCGTCAATATCCGCAGCTTTCTGCGGCAGGAACATTTGCACAGTACCGCCATCAACCGGACCATAAAGAATTACGGCCTGAAATCTGTGGACAGCTTAATCGGTTTTATCAGGGAAAATCCGCTGAATCTCGGATGCGCGTCGCTGGCCAGGATTGCGGAGCTTGCGAACTCCCTGCGCGAGAATAACGCGGCGTATTATACCAACAAGTTTATCATCAATGAAATATATGAGAAGCTGCCGGAGTTTTCCAACAGGGAAGAGCTGTATATCCTGGAGCCGTCGGTCGGCGTCGGCAATTTTCTTCCTTTTATTTTCAGGAAGTATGAGGATATCCGGAAAGTCCATCTTGATGTCGTAGATATTGATGACAGGAATCTGGACATTCTTAAATTATTGCTGGACAAACAGGAAATACCGCATAATTTTGAGATACATTACATTCACGCGAACACGTTATTGTTTGCCTTTCCCCATCATTATGATTTGGTTGTCGGCAATCCGCCGTTCACCAAGCTGAAAGCGAAAGAGGCCGAGCCGTATCTGCGGAATAATTATAATCAGGATACGACTAACACGTTTGAATTCTTTCTTGAGAAAGCGCTGTCGCTGGGGGACTATGTGACGATGATCCTGCCCAAGGCAGTGTTAAATACGCCGGAGTTTTCCGCCACGCGCAAGCTGCTGTCAAAAAAGAAAATTATGTGCATACAGGATTTTGGCGAGAACGGCTTTAAGGGCGTATTGGTGGAGACAATCTGCCTGTTTGTCGGGAGTCATGAGAAACCGTCGAAAACCCTGGTCGAGTCGTTGACGTTAAAAAAGAGTATTGAGCAGGACCAGCGATATATTACGGATGCCAGATTCCCCTATTGGCTGATCTACAGAGATCTGTTTTTTGACAGGATCTCGGAGAGGCTGGAATTTGACAAGTTTACGGTTTTCAGGGACAGGCAGATTACCAGGGCAAATACGACCACAACGAAGAAAAAAGGATACCTGCGTGTGCTGAAGTCAAAAAATATCAGCGACGACGGGAAGCGTATCGTGGATATTCCGGGATATGATTCCTATATTGAAAAAGGGGTTGCAGAAGAACTGGGGGCGTATAAATACATCGGGAATCATGACGTATATCTGACGCCGAATATGACGTATAAGCCGCGGGTCATGAGAAATACCGGCGATGTTATCGTAAACGGATCTGTGGCGGTCTTGATTCCCAAGGAGGAAATGGATCTGAGCGAAGAGCAGATGGAATACTTTGCGACGGACGAGTATCGCAGATTCTACCAGATTGCCAGGAATTACCAGACGCGCTCGCTGAATGTAGACGCCACAAGCGTATTTTTCTATGGGATATTGAAGGAGACGGTCAATGGATAATGAGACGATACAGGAGTTCCTGGACGCCCATGACTATGATGTCCGGAAAACACGGAACGGCAGATGGATTGACCAGAAGTGCACCATGGATGTGGTGTGTCTTGTGGCCGACTGTATTATTGAGTTCGTGGAACGAACGCCGGACAGACGCTTTACCGTGAAAGATATCTGGTACAGCGAGTATACGGCGGAGAATGTCCGGCAGATATTCAGCAAGCCCAATCCCTCCGAGCAGGCGTCTAACGAGTATGATAAATATTTTGGCCAGCCGATCAAACTGCTGGATGCGGCCGGTATATTGCATGGGGAGAGAAGAGGGGCCGGATATAGATACGAGATTGTCAATTACGAAATTCTGGAGTATATCAGTTTCAGAGAAAGAAACTGTTATCATTTCCTCTGCCTGTATATTGAAAAGGTACTGCGGGACAGCGGAATATATCCTTTGTTTGACTCCTTTTTCCGGCAGCAGGATAAAGACAGTTTCCGCGAGCTGAAAGACGGCTATACGGCATTTACCATCGCGAATACGCCCATCAACGGAGCGACGGAATGCGGCAGGATATTTACCAAGATAGTAAATCCGCTCGCCTGCAAATACAGGAAACGCGGGACGGAAAGAGGGCATATCTCCAGGGATGTCATCACGCAGGATATGCTTTTGTACAATCAGCGCAACTGGCGGGACATTTTGTCGGCAAAGCCCAAAGAAATGACCAGAGCCGACTATGAGATCACGCTGCCGAAGCCCGATGAAGATCATATGGCAGTCTATAGAATCAACCGTGCCAAAAGAAATCTGCGCCGCTTCAATGACAGGTACCGCAGCGGCGTGACGGAGCTGAGAGAAGAGCGGCATCTGGCTGATTCCGCAACGCAGATGCACCATATCTTTCCGGCGGGCGACTATCCGCAAATCGCGGATTACGTGGAGAATTTGATTGCGCTTACACCGACTCAGCACTTTTCCTATGCGCATCCCGATAATCATACGCAGTACATAGACAGGGATTATCAGCGTCTGTGCCTGATTGCCAAGACGGAGTCCATCAGAGAAAATTTGCTGCACTGTGACAATCAGCCGCCCATATACGATTTTGATCTGTACAGAACCGTTTTGAACGCCGGATTTCATACGGAAGAATTCTCCGAGGTACAGGATTTGGATTTTGACGATGTGCTGCGCAGAATCGAAAAATATTATCATTAGTTTCGGAGCGCAGTGATGCTCGGACGGGTGTACTTCTATTTGGAACAGAATACTGTGCGGGAAGCGGAGGCGCTGATGCGCGATCTCCGGGCGCACGGGGTCGGTGTCATGACAGCGCCGTACACGGAAGAGAGCGGAGAACCGTGGCGTACGGAAAGCTGCGAGGCGGTGCGCGGTGCGGCGGCAGCGGGCGAAGCTGCGGGCCCGGCAGAGGAACCGGAAGACGCCCTGTATATCACGGACGATGAGGAAATCTACCGCGTGCTGCAGGGGCAGGGATTTTATGTGCTTCCCTGTCGTCATGCGGGGAACCGGGAGGCGGATTTCGCGGGCGCGCCGTATGTGATTGAACAGATAGAAGAACTCGGCTGTGGAGAGATTGACATGGCCTACCGGCGTCTGGCCGGGCTGCCTTGGGAAATTCTTACAACAAAACGTTGTATCGTGCGGGAGACGACCGAGGAGGACGCGGACAGCTTCTATCGGATCTACGCGGAGCCGGAGATCACCGGCTATATGGAGAATTTGTATGCCGACCGGGAAGAGGAACTGGCCTATCTCCGGGAGTATCGGGAGAAAGTATACGCGTTCTACGGCTACGGTATGTGGACGGTTCTGTTAAAGGACGGCACGGTGATCGGGCGCGCGGGTATCAGCTGGCGCGAGGGGTATGACGTGCCGGAGCTGGGTTTTGTGATCGGCGTCCCGTGGCAGCGGCAGGGATATGCTTATGAAGTGTGCACCGCCATTCTCGGCTACGCGGCCGGGGAGCTGGGGATGACACAGGTACAGGCGCTGGTGATGAAAGGCAATGAGAAATCGCTGGCGCTGTGCATCAAACTTGGTTTCCGGGAGACGGGAGAAGTCAGGGACGGGGGCTGCGACTATGTGCGGCTGGTGCGGCACGCGCCGCAGAAAGGCGGGACGGCGGCTGCCGGACAGGTTGAATTGCAAAATTTTGACAAAATTTCAAAATAGCTATTGACAGAAGATTTTGGCGGTGCTAGAATCGCTTTCAGAGAGAGCAAAGGTGCTGTGACAGAGGTCGCGGCATCTTTTTTTCTCGAAATATATTGTAAAAGGTACGGAGCAATGGGGCTTTGAGAGGGCGCGTTGTATCCGTATTTTTTATGTGAGGAGGAAAAATTATGAGTGAAGAGATTTTGAGCGCTATCACAGGCGAAGTCTACGGCGTCTGGTTCCTGATCGGCGCCGCGCTGGTCTTCTGGATGCAGGCCGGTTTCGCGATGGTGGAGACAGGTTTTACCAGAGCGAAGAACGCGGGCAATATCCTGATGAAGAACCTGATGGACTTCTGTATCGGTACGGTGGTTTTCATCCTGATCGGTTTCGGCCTGTTTTTGGGTGAAGATCTGATGGGGATTATCGGCAAGCCCGGTTTCGACATCTTTACCAACTATGCGGAGTTCGACTGGTCGAACTTCGTGTTTAACCTGGTATTCTGTGCGACTACCGCGACGATTGTGTCCGGCGCGATGGCTGAGAGAACGAAATTCTTATCCTACTGCGTATATTCGGGTGTGATCTCCGCGGTCATCTATCCAATCGAGGCGCACTGGACATGGGGCGGCGGCTGGCTGGCACAGATCGGCTTCCACGATTTTGCCGGTTCCAACTGCATCCATATGGTCGGCGGCATCAGCGCCCTGATCGGCGCGGCGATGCTCGGCCCCCGTATCGGTAAGTTCGTGAAAGACAAATCCGGCAAGATCACGAAAGTGAACGCTTTTCCGGGGCACAATCTCCCGATCGGCTGCCTGGGCGTATTTATCCTGTGGCTCGGCTGGTACGGATTCAACGGCGCGGCTGCGGTATCGGTTGAGGAGCTCGGCTCCATCTTCGTGACGACGACGATTGCTCCGGCGGTTGCGACGGTTGTATGTATGGTATTTACCTGGGTGAAATACGGCAAGCCCGATGTCTCCATGTGTCTGAACGCTTCTCTGGCAGGTCTGGTGGCGATCACCGCTCCCTGTGATGTGTGTGACGCGTTCGGCGCGATCGTCATCGGCGCGGTTGCCGGTGTACTGGTGGTATTCGGCGTATGGCTGCTGGATTACAAGCTGCGCATCGACGATCCCGTGGGCGCGGTTGCGGTACACTGCCTGAACGGTATCTGGGGTACCATCGCGGTTGGTCTGTTCGCCACGGATACGGCGCCCGCTTTTGCGAGAGGCTATGGCGACGGCGTGACTTTCGGTGCAAACCAGATCGCGGCGGAGGGCCTGTTCTACGGCGGCGGCTTCAAGCAGCTCGGCCTGCAGCTTCTGGGCATGGGCGCTACGATCCTGTGGACGGCGGTGACGATCACATTGACTTTCCTGGCGATCAAGGCGATCTTCGGCCTGCGTGCTTCCGAGGAGGAAGAGATCGTCGGCCTGGATGCTATGGAGCACGGTCTTGCATCCGCATACTCGGGCTTCAGCATCATGGATGTGTCCAACACGATGTCCATGGATGTCAACGAGAACACGAGCCTCGGCGTGGAGGACTACGATCAGGCTTCGGAAGTACAGAAGAACGCGGCCGTCAAAGTGGCGCAGGTTCCTGTGGCGTCTGCTACGGGTATGTATAAGGTTTCTATCATCGCGAAGCTGTCCCGCTATGATCAGCTGAGAAAAGCGATGAACGATCTGGGCGTGACGGGCATGACCGTGACGCAGGTGATGGGCTGTGGTATCCAGAAAGGCGCGGGCGAGATGTACCGCGGCGTCGAGATGGATGCGACCCTGCTGCCTAAGGTCAAGGTTGAGGTTGTCGTCAGCAAGATTCCGGTTGACACCGTGATCGAGGCTGCCAAGAAAGCCCTCTATACCGGCCATATCGGCGACGGCAAGATCTTCGTATACAATGTCGATAAGGTTGTCAAGGTCCGCACGGGCGAGGAGGACTTCGCGGCATTGCAGGATGTTGAGTAAGCGTATACCTATATCCCTTAGTTTGTATCTATAAAACGGGCCCCTGATGCTTCCACCATCGGGGGTTCGTTTTATGTTTGGGGCAATTCCCTCATGTTTTTGCTGCCATAAGATAATAATTCCCTCATTTTTTGTCATCATAGCCGGATAATTCGCTCATGTTTTTGTAATCTCTGCCGCGCAATTCCCTCATTTTTTTGTAAAAGCATTGTATTTCTGCGGATAATTGCATATACTAAAGGAAAGAGAAGAAAGGAGCCGACAGGATGTATCTGGCAAGAAAGATAGACCATGCACTGGAAGAGTGGAAAAAAGATGCGCAGAGAAAGCCGATGATTGTCAAAGGGCCGCGGCAGGTGGGCAAGACGGAATCCATCAGGCGGTTTGCAGCACAAAATTATGAGAGCGTCATAGAGATCAATTTCGTGGAAGAGCCGAAGTACAGGATGATCACGGCGGACGGATATAGGGCGGAGGAGATTGTCAAGAATATCTCTCTGCTTGATCCTGAGAAGAAGTTCGCAGAGGGTAAAACGTTACTCTTCTTCGACGAGCTGCAGGCGTTTCCGGAGATCGCCACTGCGCTTAAGTTTTTTCAGATCGACGGGCGGTTTGATGTGATCTGCAGCGGCTCGCTGCTCGGGATACAGTATCAGCGGATCGAGAGCAACAGTGTCGGTTATAAGACGGATTACGAGATGTATTCGCTGGACTTTGAAGAATTTCTGTGGGCCAAGGGGTATGGCGATTCTTTTACGGAAGAACTGCTTACCCATATGCTGGAGCAAAAACCGCTCGGTGAAGTCACAATGTCCGTGTGCGGGAGTCTTTTTTTAGATTACTGTATTTTGGGCGGTATGCCGGCTGTCGTCCGGGAGTATATCGAGAGAGGAACTTTCGAGGGATCGTTGGAGATACAGAGGCAGCTTCTGGCCGATTATAAAGAAGATATCCGAAAGTACGCCGAGGGTATGGACCAGACGAGGATATTGAATGTTTTTGAGCAGATCCCTGTGCAGCTGGCGAAAGACAATAAGAAGTTCCAGATCTCCAAGGTGGCGTCCGGCGCAAGATTCAAGGATTACCGGGGCTGTATTGAGTGGCTCGCCGACGCGGGCATCATCAATCCGTGCTATTGCCTGAGAAGCCCGGAACTGCCGCTCAAAGGGAATTATGAGGAAAATAAATACAAGATCTATTTTGCCGACAGCGGCCTTCTGGTGGCGATGCTGGACGACGAGGCGCAGGACGATCTGCGCGCCAACAGGAATCTGGGCGTCTATAAGGGCGCACTGTACGAGAATATTGTAGGGGAGGCGCTCGTAAAGAGCGGCTACGGTCTCTACTATTATAAAAAGGAAAACTCCACGCTGGAGGAAGATTTCTTCGTGCGGACGGCGTCGGAACTGATCCCGATTGAGGTGAAGGCGACCAACGGCAGGGCGAAGTCGCTGCGCAGCCTGATCGACGGGGACAGGTACGGGGATATTCGTTACGGTATCAAGTTCGCGGCCGCCAATATCGGTTACAGCGACGGCGTCTATACGTTTCCGTATTTCTGTGCCTTTCTTTTGCGGAGGTATCTGCGGGAAACAGACAGGAAGACGCAGGCAAAATAATTTTTTGCAAAACCTATTGACAACCGGAGAAGTCGGGCATATAATCAGCATTATAACAAAAACATATAATTCCTATAGATCAACTAGGAAATAAAAAAGAAAACGGAGGGCATGTATCATGAGCAAGATCAAAGAGAGCGCACTGGAACTGATCGGCGGGACACCGATCCTGAAACTGAACGGCTACAGCAAAAAGGCGGGCGTGGCGGACGTCACGCTCCTCGCGAAGCTGGAGTACCTGAACCCGGCGGGATCCGTCAAGGACCGCATCGCGCTGGCGATGATCGAGGACGCGGAGAAGAAAGGGATTTTGAAAGAGGGCGCCACCATCATCGAGCCCACGAGCGGCAACACGGGCATCGGTCTGGCGGCAGTTGCGGCGGCGAAGGGCTACAGGGCGATTCTGACGCTGCCCGAGACGATGAGTGTGGAGAGAAGAAATCTGTTGAAAGCGTACGGCGCGGAACTGGTGCTCACCGAGGGCGCGAAAGGTATGAAGGGCGCCATCGCCAAGGCGGAGGAACTGAAGAACGAGATCGAGGGTTCCGTGATTCTGGGACAGTTCGTGAATCCGGCCAACCCCGCGGTACACAAGGCGACGACGGGTCCGGAGATCTGGGAGCAGACGGACGGCAAGGTAGACATCTTCGTCGCGGGCGTCGGCACGGGCGGCACGATCACGGGCGTGGGCGAGTATCTGAAAGAGAAGAATCCGAATGTGAAGGTTGTCGCGGTGGAGCCGGCGACCAGCCCCGTACTCTCCAAGGGGACGGCAGGCGCGCACAAGATTCAGGGTATCGGCGCGGGCTTCGTGCCGGAGGTGCTGAATACGAAGATTTACGATGAGATCATCCCGATCGAGAATGAGGACGCGTTCGCGGAGGGCAAGGCATTCGCGGTCAGCGAGGGTATTCTCGTGGGCATCTCTTCGGGCGCTGCGTTAAAGGCGGCGAAGATTCTGGCAAACAGACCGGAGAACAAGGGCAAGACCATCGTGGTTCTTCTGCCCGACTCCGGAGACAGATATCTGTCCACACCGCTGTTTGGCGCCAATTGACAGCGAATAGGTATGACAGGATAAGCGATATCCGGCCTACAGCGCCAGCGCCAGGCTCACCACAGGCAGCGTGACCAGGCTGAGCAGGGTAGAGAGGATGATGCCCTGCGAGATCGTCTCGCCGTCCGCGTGGAACTGCTTGGAGAGCATCAGCGGCAGATTCCCGGCGGGAACTGCCAGCATCAGCGTCAGCGTGCCGACGAGCAGCGCGTTGTCAACAAAAGGACGAACCAACAGGATGAAGCCGATGGGGATCAGAACCTGGCGGAGCAGTACGAAACCGTACAGCTTCGGGTGGGAGAAGATGTCCCTCGGCTTCATCTGCGCCACGGAGATGCCGAGCACGAGCATGGACAATAACGTCGTGGACTGCCCCATATAGTTCAGCGTGGACGGCACGATGGACGGCACGGGGAAATCGCCCACATAGAAGAGAATGGTCGCCGCCGCGGAGATTGTCCCGGCGTTGATCAGCTTTTTCCAGAGAGGCGTATCTGATGGCATACCGGCAGCCTGCGCTTCTGCGCCGCCCGCTGCGGCCTGTCTCGCCGCCGCCCTGCGCAGCAGGGAGATGCCGAAAGTGTAGATCAGCACATTGTAGATCAAGTTGTAGATGGAGACGAAGATCAGGGACTCTGTGCCGAGCACCGCGGATGCCAGCGGGATGCCGATGAATCCCACATTGCCGAAGATCGTGAGAAGCTGGTAGGAGTAGTGATATCCGTCCGGCACGCGCAGGATGCGCGGAATCAGAAAAGCCGCCGCGATTAACAGGGCGTAGATCATCAGAAAGAGGACGAGCGCATATCCCAGTTCCCTGAGGGACATCTTCGGGCCGTCGCCAAAAGCGGAACAGATCAACAGTGCGGGGTTCGTCACGTTGACGATCAATCCGGACAGCTGTTTGGAAGAAGTCTCATCCAGAATCCTGCTGCGAAAGAGGATCATACCGACGCCGATCAGTATGAAGATCATAATCATCTGTTCGATCACTACCGTGATATTCATGGCAATCCCATCCTTTATGTATCCTGTTCAATACGGCCCTGCCGCCGCTTTGCCCGCAGGAATTTCTGCGGCCGCGACACGGACTATTTTATCACAGTTCCCGGCAAATACAAATACTTTCTGTATTTTCACACAGGCATTTCCCGCGTGCGCATTTTCGGAGACGTGCGCAATTTTTCCTTTCCATTAAAATCAGATGTTGCTATAATAGGACATGGTGGAGCGTGTGTCAGGGCAAATGTGCCTGAAATGGAAAACCGAAAGATCGCGAATATCAAAGCTGCGATACATAATATAATAAAGAAAGGCAAGGATTCGGAAGATGATCGTACAGAAGTATAAGGATATGCTGCAGGGAAAGTCGGTGATCCGGCAGCTCTCGGAGTTCGCCACGGCGAGAGGAAAAGAGATCGGCTATGAGAATGTGTTCGACTACAGCCTCGGCAACCCTTCCGTGCCGGTGCCGCAGCAGTTCACCGACGTGATGATTGATCTGCTGCAGCACAGGGATCCGATGGAGCTGCACGGCTACAGCCAGAGCCTCGGCATTCCCGCCGTGCGCGATCAGATTGCGGCGTCGTTAAACAAACGCTTCGGGATGTCGTACACGGGCAACCATATTTTTATGGCGACCGGGGCGGCGGGGGCTATCGCCCATGCGGTGCGCTGTGTCAGCGAGCCGGGGGATGAGATCCTGACGTTCGCGCCCTATTTTCCGGAGTACGGGCCCTACATCAATCTGACCGGCGCGGTGCTCAAGGTGGTGCCCGCCGACACGGACAGCTTCCAGATCAACTTCGAGGCGTTCGAGGAGATGCTGACAAAGAAAGTGGCCGCGGTGCTGATCAATACGCCGAACAATCCGTCCGGCGTCGTCTACTCCACGGAGACGATCCGCACGCTGGCGGAGATCATGGCGAGGAAACAGGAAGAGTACGGCCACGACATTTTCCTGATCTCCGACGAGCCTTACAGGGAGATCGTGTTCGCGGGCGTGGATTCCCCGTATCCGTCGAAGTTTTACGACAACACGCTCTCCTGCTATTCTTTCTCGAAATCCCTGTCCCTGCCGGGGGAGCGTATCGGCTATGTGGCGGTGAACCCGAAGTGCACGGACGCGGAGCTGATCAGCACGATGTGCAGCCAGATTTCCAGAGGCACCGGGCACAACTGTCCGCCGTCGATCATCCAGCTGGCCGTGGCTCAGGTGCTGGACCTCACAGCCGATCTGTCCGTCTACGAGACGAACATGAATATTTTATATCAGGAACTTACGGACCTTGGTTTCGAGTGCGTGAAGCCGGGCGGCACGTTTTATATTTTCCCGAAAGCATTGGAGGAGGACGCCGTCGCGTTCAGCGAGAAGGCGAAGAAGTACGACCTGATTCTGGTGCCCAGCGATACTTTTGGCGTCAAGGGCTACGTCCGCCTCGCCTACTGTATCGACACGGAGAAAGTGGAGCGGTCACTTGACGCGCTGAGAAAATTTGTGAAGAATGAATATCCGCGATGAAATGCGAAGCATTTTCGAGGAGCCGCGGTTTAAGCTGAATCATGATAGATAAAGGAAAACGCGATGAATATAATAGAGATTCTTAAGGCAATTTTATTCGGTATCGTCGAGGGCATCACCGAGTGGCTGCCGATCAGCAGCACGGGGCACATGATCCTGTTAAATGAGTTTGTCACGCTGGACGTCACACCGGAATTCTGGGAGATGTTTCTCGTGGTGATCCAGCTGGGCGCCATTCTGGCGGTGGTGATCCTGTTCTGGAACAAGATATTTCCGTTCCGGTTTCGGGGCAGGCCGGTGATACGCAGGGATATCTTTACCCTCTGGTTCAAGATCCTGACAGCGTGTATTCCGGCGGCGGTGATCGGGCTGGCGTTCGACGACGTGCTGGACGCCCTGTTTTACAATCCATGGTGCGTCGCGATCGCGCTGATCGTTTTCGGCGTCGCTTTTATTGTGATAGAAAACAGGAACAAAAATGCCTCGCCGAAGATTACGGAACTAAAAGATATCACTTATCAGACCGCGCTGATGATCGGCGTTTTTCAGCTGATCGCGGCAGTGTTCCCCGGCACGTCGCGGTCGGGGGCGACCATCGTGGGCGCGCTGATGATCGGCGTCTCCCGCACCGTGGCGGCGGAGTTCACGTTCTTTCTGGCGATTCCCGTCATGCTGGGCGCAAGCCTGTTAAAGCTTGTGAAGTTCGGATTTTCTTTTACGGGGCCGGAGGCGGTTATTCTGCTGACGGGTATGGCGTCGGCATTTATCGTGTCGGTGCTCGTGATCCGCTTTCTGATGAGCTATATTAAGAAGCATGATTTCAAAGTGTTCGGCTGGTATCGGATCGTACTCGGCGCGCTGGTGCTTGTCTGGTTTGCGCTGGCCGCGTAAGAGCGGATTGTACAATACACAGAGGATGTCTGTGGGAAGTTTTTGTGTAATTTCGCATAGAATCCGAAAAAGAAAGATGCCGATTTGTTATAGATGTTGGTTGACAGTGCATTGATATTGCGATAAAATTTCCATAAAGTCCAAAAGTACAGGGACCGGGGATTATGAAAAAGGAAACCGTACCATAAGATGTCGGAGAGATTCCGGCGTGTGAAAGGAGAAGCATTATGGCAGAAACAAAGAAACCCGTAAGTGTAACACCGGCTGCAAAGGCATTGGCAGCTCAGGCGGCAGATACAAAGACAGAGGCAGTAAAGACAGCGACGGCAGCATCTGTGGCAGCTCCCAAGGAAGAGGTCAAGAAAGAAGAGCCGAAGAAGACTCCCGGAAGAAAGCCCGGAACAAAGAAAGCGGCAGCGAAGAAGACTGCTGCAAAGAAGACTGCGGCAGCGAGGAAGACCACCGCTAAGACGACGACGGCGAAAGCGGCAAAGCCGGCTAAGGCTCCCGCTAAGAAAGAAGCTCTCAAGGTAACGCTTCATCTGGAGTACAAGGGCCAGTCCAGAACCACGGATGAGCTTGTGAAGATCGCCAAGGATGTGTGGAGATACGACATGAAGCAGAAAGTCGGCGACTTCAAGAAAGTCGAGCTGTATGTAAAGCCTGAGGAGAATAAGGTATACTTCGTGGTAAACGGCGATATGACAGGAAGCTTTGATCTGTAATCTGTCGGCTATATGCCCGCACCGTTCCTGGGCTACATATTGAACGGAAGATCAGAAGAGAGAATATGACAGTCGGTTTGAGTGAAAACTTGAATCGGCTGTTTTTTACGCGAGCAATGAGCCAAGCTGATAATCTTAATATTTTTTTTATAAATTTTTTGCAGGGAAATGTTGACAAGGAAAACCGTAAGTGATAATTTACTACTAGAACATGTTAGCACTCTAGCTGGATGAGTGCTAACAACAGGAGAAATGGTATGCAGTTAGATGAAAGAAAATATACCATATTGCAGGCCATCATCCGCAATTATTTGGAGACGGGGGAGCCGGTAGGCAGCAGAACGATTTCCAAATATACGGATCTGAACCTGAGTTCGGCTACCATCCGCAATGAGATGGCGGATCTGGAAGAGCTCGGTTATATTATCCAGCCGCACACTTCCGCGGGACGCATTCCGTCCGATAAGGGCTATCGTCTGTATGTAGACAAGATGATGGAGGAGAAAGAGCGGGAAGTGGAAGAGATGAAAGAGATGCTTCTTGAGAAAGAAGACAAGATGGATCATCTCTTAAAGCAGGCGGCAAAGATGCTGGCGAACAATACCGAGTATGCGGCCATGGTTTCCGCTCCGCAGTATCACCGCAATAAGCTGAAGTTCATCCAGCTGTCCCGCGTGGACGTCCACCAGATTCTGGCGGTTATTGTGGCGGAGGGCAATGTGATCAAGAACACGATGCTCACGGTGGCGGAAGAGCTGAGCGATGAGACGCTGCTCAAACTCAACATCCTGCTCAACACCCACCTGAACGGGCTTTTGCTGGATGAGATCAATCTCGGTATGATATCGGCTCTGAAACAGCAGGCAGGTATACACAGCGATATTGTGGCGGGTGTGATCGACGCGGTTGCGGAGGCGATCAAGGAGGATGAAGATCTGGAAATCTACACCAGCGGCACGAAGAACTTTTTCAAGTATCCGGAGCTGGCGGACAATGAGCGGGCGAGCGAGCTGATTACCACCTTTGAGGAAAAGCAGCTCCTGAGCGAGCTTGTGCAGGATAATCTGGCGGATGAGAATAACACCGGCATACAGGTCTATATCGGCAGCGAGACGCCGGTACAGAGCATGAAAGACTGCAGTATCGTCACCGCGACCTATGAGCTGGACGAGGGCATGAAAGGAACGATCGGCATCATCGGCCCCAGAAGAATGGATTACGAAAAGGTGGTCAAAAACCTGAAGCTGCTAAAAAATCAGCTGGATGATTTATATAGAAAATAAAATCCAGGGACAGAAAGGGATGAAAGGCGTGGCAGAGGAAAAAGATAAGGTGCAGGAGGAAAACCTGACTGAGGAAAAAGATTCACAGGTTTCCGAAGATACAGAGCAGAACGGCGGGGCCGAAAACGCGGACGGCAGCGCCGCGGAAGAAGCCTCGAAAGAAGAGCCTAAAGAGGAGGCCGGAGAAAACAGGAAAGAGAAAAAGAAAAAAGAAAAGACGGATAAGAAGCAGGATGCGCTTAAGGAAAAGATAGAAGAACTGGAAGACAGAGTCAAGCGTCAGATGGCAGAGTTCGAGAATTTCCGCAAGCGCACCGAGAAAGAGAAGACGATGATGTTTGAGACGGGCGCCAAGAGCGTGATCGAGAAGATTCTCCCGGTGGTGGATAACTTCGAGAGAGGGCTTGCGACGATACCCGAGGAAGAGAAAGGCGGCGCTTTCGCCCAGGGCATGGAGATGATCTACAAGCAGCTTCTGACGGAGCTTGAGAATATGGAGGTCAAACCCATACCGGCGGTCGGCGAGGAGTTCAATCCGGATTTCCACAATGCGGTGATGCAGGTGGAGAGCGAGGAGTATGAATCCGGTGTGATTGCCCAGGAGCTGCAAAAGGGTTACACCTACCGCGGCAGTGTCGTGAGACACAGTATGGTTGCGGTGGTTAGTGAATAGAACAATATAAAAAATGAATGGCATAGCAGGAGGAAACAGAAATGAGTAAAATTATCGGAATCGACTTAGGAACAACCAACAGCTGCGTGGCGGTTATGGAGGGCGGCAAGCCCACCGTCATTGCCAACACAGAGGGCGCAAGAACCACACCTTCCGTCGTGGCTTTCACCAAGACGGGCGAGAGGCTGGTAGGTGAACCCGCCAAGCGTCAGGCCGTTACCAACGCGGAGAAGACAATCTCTTCCATCAAGAGAGACATGGGTACGGACAGAGGCCGCACCATCGACGACAAGAAATACTCCCCGCAGCAGATCTCGGCAATGATTCTGCAGAAGTTAAAGGCGGATGCGGAGAGCTATCTGGGCGAGAAAGTGACGGAGGCCGTCATCACGGTTCCCGCATACTTCAACGATGCGCAGCGTCAGGCAACCAAGGACGCCGGCAAGATCGCTGGCCTGGATGTCAAGCGTATCATCAACGAGCCTACGGCGGCGGCGCTGGCTTACGGCCTGGACAATGAGAAAGAGCAGAAGATCATGGTGTACGATCTGGGCGGCGGTACTTTTGATGTGTCCATCATCGAGATCGGCGACGGCGTCATCGAAGTGCTGGCGACCAACGGCGATACGCATCTGGGCGGCGACGACTTCGACCAAAAGATCATCGACTGGATGCTGAGCGAGTTCAAGGCGCAGGAGGGCGTAGATCTCTCCGGCGACAAGATGGCGATGCAGAGATTGAAAGAGGCGGCCGAGAAAGCGAAGAAAGAACTTTCCTCCGCGACAACGACCAACATCAATATGCCGTTCATCACAGCGACGGCAGAGGGACCGAAGCATCTGGATATGAACCTCTCCAGGGCGAAGTTTGACGAGCTGACCCGCGATCTGGTGGAGAAGACGGCGGTTCCCGTGCAAAACGCGATGAAAGATGCCGGCCTGACCAATGCGGATCTCGGGCAGGTACTCCTGGTCGGCGGTTCCACACGTATCCCTGCGGTGCAGGATAAGGTGAGACAGCTCACCGGCAAGGAGCCGAGCAAGAGCCTGAATCCCGATGAGTGCGTGGCGCTGGGCGCTTCCATTCAGGGCGGTAAGCTGGCAGGCGATGCCGGTGCGGGCGAGATCCTGCTTCTGGATGTTACGCCGCTGTCTCTCTCTATCGAGACAATGGGCGGTGTGGCGACCAGACTGATCGAGAGAAACACCACGATCCCGACCAAGAAGAGCCAGATCTTCTCCACGGCGGCGGATAACCAGACGGCGGTTGACATCAACGTGGTACAGGGTGAGAGACAGTTCGCGAAAGACAATAAGTCTCTCGGCCAGTTCAGACTGGACGGTATCCCGCCGGCAATGAGAGGCGTTCCGCAGATCGAGGTTACGTTCGATATTGATGCCAACGGTATCGTGAATGTGTCCGCAAAAGATCTGGGTACGGGCAAGGAGCAGCACATCACCATCACGGCAGGCTCCAACATGTCTGACGACGAGATTGAGAAAGCGGTCAAAGAGGCGGCTGAGTACGAAGCGCAGGATAAGAAGAGAAAAGAAGCGATCGATGCGAGAAACGACGCGGACGCTTTCGTGTTCCAGACAGAGAAAGCGCTGAGCGAAGTGGGCGATAAGATTGACGCCTCCGAGAAAGCGGGCGTGGAGGCCGATCTGCAGGCGGTCAAGGATATCCTGGAGAAGACCAAGGATCAGGAGATGTCCGACAGCCAGTTAGACGAGCTGAAAGCGGCCAAAGAGAAGCTGACGAACTCCGCGCAGTCTCTCTTTACGAAGATGTACGAGAATATGCAGCAGGCGCAGGGCGGCCCGGACATGAGCAATATGGGCGGCGCGGCGGCAGATGACGGCGCGCAGTCAGGCCCGGCCGACGATGTGGTAGACGGAGACTACAGAGAGGTCTAAAAAGCTCAGCCAGACCACACCTGCAGGGAAATCGTGCTTGCACGAATTTGCCCTGTGGGTGATGGTCTGAGGGAGCGGCCTCTCTGTAAGCAAAAAGAGTTGCGAAGCAACGGGAAGCGCAGAATGCGCGTTTTGCGCACAGAGCGGCTGCGGCTGAGCGACTTAGAGAGGGTGTGGCTGAATTGCTGTACAGCCACAGAGCGGCTGCGGCTGAGCGATTCGAGAGGTCGCGGCTGAATGTTACGTTGACTCAGGGAAGGAATAAGTCATGGCAGAGCAGAAACGAGATTACTATGAGGTGCTCGGCATCGACAAAAATGCCGACGACGCCGCCATCAAAAAAGCATACAAGACTTTGGCCAAAAAGTACCATCCCGACATGAATCCCGGGGACGCGGCGGCTGAGGAAAAGTTCAAGGAAGCCTCCGAGGCCTATGCGATTTTGAGTGATCCGGAGAAGAGAAGGCAGTATGACCAGTATGGCCATGCTGCTTTCGACGGCGCGGGCGGGCCGGGCGGTTTCGGCGGTTTTGATTTTAACAGTGCCGATTTCAGCGATATTTTCGGTGATATTTTCGGCGATATCTTTGGCAGCCGCCGCAGCAGAGGAAACGGTCCCATGAAAGGGGCGAATCTCCGCACCAGCGTGCGCATCACTTTCGAGGAGGCCGTCTTCGGTGTGGATAAGGAGATTGAGCTCACGCTGAAAGACGAGTGTACAGCCTGTCACGGCACGGGAGCGAAACCCGGCACGAGTCCCGAGACGTGCACGAAGTGCGGCGGTAAGGGGCAGGTGGTGTTCAGCCAGCAGTCTTTCTTCGGTACGGTCAGAAATGTACAGACCTGTCCTGACTGTCACGGCACGGGCAAGGTGATCAGGGATAAGTGTCCGGACTGCCGCGGTACGGGTTATATCGCCAATAAGAAAAAGATTCAGGTTTCGATTCCCGCGGGTATCGACAACGGGCAGTGCGTCCGCATCCGTGACAAGGGTGAGCCGGGGACGAACGGCGGTCCCAGAGGAGATCTGTTGGTGGAAGTGGTGGTGGGAAGACACCCGATTTTCCAGAGACAGGAGGAGGATATTTACTCTACCGTGCCGATGTCCTTTGCGATTGCGTCGCTGGGCGGCGAGATCGTGATCGATACCGTGGATGGCAAGGTGATCTACGATGTCAAGGCGGGTACGCAGACCGACACGAAAGTGCGGCTGAAAGGAAAAGGCGTTCCGTCCCTGCGCAACAGGAACGTCCGGGGCGATCACTACGTCACGCTGGTCGTGCAGGTGCCGGATAAGCTCTCCCACGAGGCGCGGGAACTTTTGAAGAAATTTGATGAGGAGACGGGCGATACGCTGAACGCGGCCAAGAATGTCACCTCGGGTTCCGCCGAAGAAGCGGGCGGCAAGAGTAAGAAGAAGTTTAGAAAATAATGCGTTTGTCATAGACCTCTTTCATCGGCGTATGTCCGGTGAAAGAGGTTTTTTGCCTTTTTCCGCTATTTCGGGTATAATGGACGCAGATCAAGAGATAATGAGCGTTAGTGAGGAGAACAGGGATGCCTGTCCGACAAGCGGCGGATGTGAAGGCGGAAGAGAAAGGGTAAAGTGAGGGTAGTGTGAAAAATCACACTGATGTGCTGATTTTTCACACGAGAATTTGTGCCGGAGCGTCACAAATTCTCTTGATGGCAGACGCGAATTTGAGATTCGCGTCGCCCCGTCGCGAAAACGCTCCGGAATGGAGAATAATATGAATCGGGGGAAAACGATATTATTTGTGCTTTTATGTTGTGTTACAGTCGGTGCTGCCGGCTGCGGCCTGTGGCGGGAATCCGCTCCGGCGCCTGAGTCGGAGACGACGCAGGAAGAGACGCCCGCGCCGGAGGAGGGGACTGCGGAAGAACTCACAGAGGGGCCGCGGGTGATTGAGGAGCGGACGGAGGAGAACGGGAAGATACAGAGTTATCTGACCGGTCAGTGGACAAGCACCGAGAAAGCTCTCAGAAGGCCGATCGCGGTCATGATTCCGAATAACAGGCCGGCTATGCCGCAATATGGGCTGTCACGGGCGGGAATCATCTATGAGGCTCCCGTGGAAGGGCGTATCACGAGACTGATGGCGGTCTTTGAGGATTTCGATGATCTGGACCGGATCGGACCGGTGCGCTCCAGCCGCGACTATTTTGTCTATGTGGCGATGGGCTATGAGGCGATCTACTGCAACTGGGGGCTGGCCAGACCTTATGTGGAGGAGTTGATCAACAGGCCGAATTATTATAATATCAGCATGGGGGTCGCAGGAATCCACAATCCTGCCAATGAGGCGTTCGACAGAGTGGAGCGGCCCGGATATGCCACGGAATTTACCGGTTATCTCATGACGGACGGGCTGTTCGCGGCGGTGGAACGTCTGGGATACGACTGGAATTATGATGAGAATTATGTGCCTCCGTTTCTGTTCGCGGCGGACGGTGTGACGGCGGACTATGAGGACTGCGAGGAGGCGGTACTCATTTATCCGGGCGGGGTGTCGGAGAGCAATTCGGGAGGATATGGCGCTTATCATCCGTATTTCCGGTATGACGCGGACGACCGCCTCTATTACCGCTATCAGGACGGCGAGGAACAGATTGATGAGTACGACGGAAAACAGCTTGCCGTCAGCAATGTGGTATTCCAATACTGTCACGGTGAAGTGCGGGATGATCATGACTATCTGGCTTTCGGGGTGCACGGCGAGGGAGATGCCGTCGTCTTCACGGGCGGCAGGGCGATCAAGGGAACGTGGTCGCGCTACGACGGAGATTTCACACCGGCCAGATTTTACGATGAGGCGGGGGACGAGATTATATTCAATCAGGGGAAGACATGGATCTGCAATATCTGGCAGGAGTACGGCGAGTATGCGCTCTACGGTGCGGATGAGGAGCATCTGGCCGCGCCGGATTTGCCGTCGGTGCAGGCTGCCGGCACGAGTGAGAGCGGCGAGGATGCGGCGGCGATAGCCGAGGCGGCCGAGAGGGCAGAGTCTGACGATTAGAGGAATGAAGATTATTATGAAATGGGTAAAATTCAGGATTAAGACAATCACGGATGCGGAGGATATCATCATCAGCACGCTCTACGACATAGGGCTGGAGGGCGCGCAGATCGAAGATAAGGTTCCGCTGACCGCATGGGAGAAAGAGCAGATGTTTGTGGATATCCTGCCGGACGGGCCGGAGGACGACGGCATCGCGTATCTCAGTTTCTTCCTGGAGGAGAGGGAGGATGGCGGCGTGGAGCTGGGCGGTGTGCCCGCCGGCAGAGATGAAGTCGTCGCCCGGATCAGGGAAGAACTCGATGGACTGCGGGCTTTTATGGACATCGGTGAGGGTGCGGTCACAGTGGAGGAGACGGAGGACGTTGACTGGATTAACAACTGGAAGCAGTATTTTCACCAGTTCTACATAGACGATCTGCTTGTCATCCCGTCCTGGGAGGAAGTCAGGGCGGAGGATGCGGATAAGAGGATACTGCACATTGATCCGGGGACGGCTTTTGGTACGGGGATGCACGAGACGACGCAGCTGTGCATCCGGCAGATCAAAAAGTACCTCACGCCGGAGACGGAGCTTTTGGACGTGGGAACCGGCAGCGGTATTCTGGCGATTCTCGCACTGATGTACGGCGCGAAGCACGCGGTCGGCACGGATCTGGATCCCTGTGCCGTGGAGGCGGTAGCGCAGAACAGGGAGGCCAACGGCATCGCGGAAGAAAAATTTGAGATGATGATCGGCAATATCATCTCGGATCGGGCGATACAGGACAGAGTCGGTTACGAGCGCTACGATATGGTGACGGCGAATATTCTGGCGGATGTGCTGGTGCCGCTTGCGCCGGTGATCGTTCGCCACATGAAAAAGGGCGGTATCTGCATTATGTCCGGTATCATCAACGCGAAAGAGGAGACGGTCAGACAGGCTCTGGAGAGGGGCGGTCTTACGATTCTTGAGGCGACGTATCAGGGAGAGTGGGTGTCTGTCACGGCGCGCAGGGAACGGTAAGAGATGGACAGCGGGATAAGAGTAAAGCGGATTCGGATGAAAAGTACAATTGCCGGAATTCTGGCGCTGATATGGATGTGCGTGATTTTTGCTTTTTCCGCCCAGCCCAGCGAAGAGTCGAGCGAGGTCAGTCTGGGCCTGAGCTATCGCATCGTCAACACGACGGGACTGTTTTTTCATCTCCATATAGACGAAGAAAAACTGCGGGAGATTGCGAACGAGATGGAGCATTTTGTCAGAAAGGCCGCGCATATGACGGAGTATGCGGTTCTGGCCATACTGCTCTATATCTGGCTTGGCAGATGGCAGCTGTCCCGCCTGAAAAGGGCAGGCGCCGCCGCGGTGTTTGCGATGCTGTACGCCTGCAGTGATGAGATCCATCAACTCTTTGTGCCGGGGCGGGCCGGTATGGTGAGCGACGTGCTGGTGGACAGTGCCGGTGCTGTGCTGGGTCTGGCGATTGTCTTGCTGGCCGGGAGCATCAGGGGAAAGGTACGGTAAGGCGATGCATTGTTTTTTTGTGGAACCGTCGCAGATACAGGACAGGAGAATCGTCATCACGGGCGACGACTATAATCATATCAAAAATGTGCTGCGCATGAAGCCGGGGGAGGAGCTTGCGGTGCGAAACGGCGCGGACGGCCGTGAATATCGCTGCGGTATTGAGGCATATACGGAGCGCGAAGTGATCTGTGCGCTGCGCTTTATCAAGGAGGCCGACGTGGAGCTCCCGGCCCAAATCTATCTTTTTCAGGGCCTGCCGAAAGCGGACAAGATGGAGTTTGTGATTCAGAAAGCGATAGAGCTGGGCGTACATGAGGTGATTCCCGTGGCGGCGAAGCGGTGCGTGGTGAAACTCGACGAGAAGAAAGCGCAGGCCAGAGTGAGCAGATGGCAGGGAATCGCGGAAGCGGCGGCGAAGCAGAGCAGACGCGGTATCATGCCGGCGGTGCGCGAAGTCATGACGATGCGGGAGGCGATCGGGTACGCGCGGGACATGGACGTGAAACTGATTCCCTATGAACTGGCGGAGGATATGAGCCGCACGAGGCAGATCGTGGAGACGGTCCGGGCGGGACAGCGCGTCGCCGTATTTATCGGCCCGGAGGGCGGCTTCGAGGAGAGTGAGATTCAGGAGGCGCTGGCGGCGGGAATAGAGCCCGTCACGCTGGGCCGACGCATCCTGCGCACGGAGACGGCGGGACTTGCGGTGCTGTCGTGGCTGCTGTATCAATTGGAAGCGTAATGACATAAGATGTAGTGAGCATACAGTCTGCGGAGCTGACGACAGGTTGAGAGAAAGGAATGACAGGCATGGAAGCGTATTTGGACAATTCTGCCACGACCCGCTGCTTCGACGAGGTCGCGCAGTTGATGCATAAGATCATGTGCGAGGATTACGGCAATCCCTCCAGTATGCACCACAAAGGAGTAGAGGCGGAGCGGTACTTAAGATATGCCGGAGAGACGCTGGCAAAAATCATGAAAGTGAATGAAAAAGAGATTCTGTTTACCTCGGGAGGCACGGAATCTGACAATATGGCCCTGATCGGTACGGCGATGGCGAACCACAGAAGAGGCAGACACCTGATTACGACGATGATCGAGCATCCCGCGATCCTGCAGCCAATGGCCTATCTGGAGCAGCAGGGGTTTCAGGTCACTTATCTTCCCGTAGACCGGGAGGGCAGGATTTCCCTGCAGGATCTGGAGCGCGCCATGAGGCCGGACACGATCCTGGTGTCGATTATGCACACCAACAACGAGATTGGCACTGTGCAGCCCATCGCGGAGGCGGGGGCGCTGATCAAACGCGTCAATCCTTCGACACTGTTTCACGTGGATGCCGTGCAGGGGTTCGGCAAATACCGCATCCATCCGGCTAAAATGCACGTGGATATGCTGTCCGTCAGCGCCCACAAGATTCACGGTCCTAAGGGCGTCGGGTTTCTCTATCTCAGGGACGGCGCGAAAGTCAATCCCATTCTGTACGGCGGCGGCCAGCAGAAAGGAATGCGCTCCGGCACGGAGAATGTCGCCGGCATCGCGGGGCTGGCCAAAGCTGCGGAGATGATTTATGCCGGTCTGGAGAAGGACATGGATAGGATGTACCGTCTGCGCGCCATGTTTGTCGAGGGTGTCAGCGGGCTGGAACAGGTCAGGATCAACGGCTGCCCGAACGGAGAGGGAGCGCCGCATATCGTGAGCCTGTCGGTGCGCGGCGTGCGGAGCGAGGTGCTTCTGCATGCGCTGGAAGAACGGGGGATTTATGTGTCAGCGGGGAGCGCCTGCGCTTCCAATAAACCACAGACCTCGGCCACTCTGAAAGCCATCGGCGTGGAGAGGGAGCTTTTAGATTCCACCATACGATTCAGTTTTTCGGTCTTTACAACCGAGGAGGAAATCCGCTATACTATACAGGCATTGTCCGAGATGATTCCGATGCTTCGGAGATATACCCGGCGATAGACGGCAGGGAAGGAACAGGTAAGCAGAATATGTTCAGGGCTTTTTTGATAAAATATGCGGAAATCGGCGTGAAAGGCAAAAACAGGTATCTGTTTGAAGATGCGCTGGTGCGGCAGATTAAGTACGCGCTGCGAAAATGTGACGGCGAGTTCGCCGTGCGCAAGACGGACGGGCGCATCTATGTGGATGCGCTTTCGGATTTTGACTATGACGAGGCGGTGACGGCGCTCGGGCGGGTGTTCGGAATCTCCGGCATCTGCCCTGTGGTCTATGTGGAGGACGAGGGTTTTGCCCGGCTGGGACAGGACGTGGTGAGCTATATCGGCAGCGTCTATCCGGACAGGCACAAATCGTTCAAGGTGTCCGCGAGACGCGCCAGAAAGAATTATCCGCTCAATTCTATGGAGATCAATGCGGAGCTTGGCGGTCTGATTCTCGACGCTTATCCGGAGATGCGCGTGGACGTACACAGGCCGGATATTCTGCTGAACGTGGAGGTGCGCGATAAGATCTATATCTATTCCGAGACGCTGCCCGGGCCGGGCGGTATGCCGGTGGGCACCGGCGGCAAGGGTATGCTGCTTCTGTCGGGAGGTATCGACTCTCCCGTGGCGGGCTGGATGATCGCCAAAAGAGGCGTCAGGATTGAGGCGGTATATTTTCATGCGCCGCCCTACACAAGCGAACGGGCGAAACAGAAAGTGGTAGATCTGGCGGGGAAAGTTGCGGCCTATGCGGGACCGATCCGGCTTCACGTGATCAATTTTACGGATATCCAGCTCTATATCTATGACAAATGCCCCCATGACGAGCTGACGATTATCATGCGGCGCTATATGATGCGCATTGCGGAGCACATCGCGAAAGAGACGGAGTGCCTCGGCCTGATTACGGGGGAGAGCATCGGCCAGGTGGCGTCCCAGACGATGCACAGCCTGATGGCGACCGATGAAGTCTGCGCTCTGCCGGTCTACCGGCCGTTAATCGGTTTTGACAAGATGGAGATTGTGGATATCGCGGAGAAGATCGACACATATGAGACTTCCATTCAGCCCTATGAGGACTGCTGCACGATCTTCGTGGCGAAGCATCCCGTGACGAAACCGAATCTGAATATTATCAGAAGAGATGAACACAACCTCGACGGGAAGATCGACGAGCTGGTGCAGACGGCGCTCGATACCGACGAGGTGATCGAAGTGCGGTGAGGCAAAGAACAGGGCGCGCCTGGCTCATTGCCGCGTAAAAGAAAAAACCACCGGCGCTGCCGGTGGCTTTGTGGTATGTAAATTACATAATGTACGGTTTCAGCGCCGCAATTACTTCGTCGGCCCCGTCTTCCGCATGGATATTTAAGTCGATAGGCTTGGATAAATCTAAGCTGAAGATGCCCATGATGGATTTTGCGTCAATCACGTATCTTCCGGATACTAAATCGAAGTCATAGTCAAACTTGGTGATATCATTTACGAAAGACTTAACCTTGTCGATGGAATTTAAAGAAATCTGTACGGTTTTCATTCCGGATCTACCTCCTTTGGTTTCTACCCTCTGCTATAATACTAAAGGCTGGACGCGCAAAAGTCAATGATAAATCAACACAAAAAACGCGGAGATTACTATGAAAAGTGTAGCATTACATAACCTTGGCTGCAAAGTCAACGCCTATGAGATGGACGTTATGCAACAAAGACTGCGGGAAAGAGGATATAAAATTGTACCTTTTGATGAGTTCGCGGACATCTATATTGTCAACACCTGCACCGTGACCAATATCGCGGACCGAAAGAGCAGGCAGATGCTGCACCGCGCGAAGAAGCAGAATCCCGCTGCCGTGGTGGTGGCGGTGGGATGCTATGTGCAGATGGAAGAGGGACAGGCGAGGGCGGACGACGCTGTGGATCTGGTCGTCGGCAACAACCGCAAGAAAGATCTGGTCGACATTCTGGAGAATTATCTGGAGGGCAGAGAGAGCGGGGATGCCGTCATCGATATCAACCATACGGACGAGTACGAGGAGATGACGCTCACGGAGACGGCGGAGCACACCCGGGTCTATCTCAAGATTCAGGACGGCTGCAATCAGTTCTGCTCTTACTGTATTATTCCCTATGCCAGGGGGCGGGTCAGAAGCCGCAGGGAGGAGGATATCCTGCGCGAAGCAGAGGGCATTGCGGCCGCGGGATATCGGGAGATTGTGCTGACAGGGATCCATATCAGCTCTTACGGGCTGGACAGGGGAGAGCCTGAACTTCTCGGACTGCTGGAGAAGCTGCACGCTGTGGAGGGGATTGAGCGCATACGCCTCGGATCGCTGGAGCCGCGCATCGTCACCGAAGAGTTTGCCGCGCGCATCAGCGCCATGCCGAAGATCTGCCCGCACTTTCATCTGTCCCTGCAGAGCGGCTGCGATTCGGTGCTTGGGCGAATGAATAGACGCTATACCAGCGGGGAATACTTTCGGACGACAGAGATTCTCCGGGCATATTACCGAAATCCGGCGCTCACCACGGATGTGATCGTGGGTTTTCCGGGGGAGACGGAGGAGGAATTCTGCGAGACGCGGGAGTTTGTGCGGCGGGTTGACTTCTACGAGATGCATATTTTCAAATATTCCAGGCGAAAGGGCACGCCGGCCGCGGCGATGGCGGGCCAGCTTACGGAGGCGGAAAAGAGCAGGCGCAGCGCCATCCTGGCGAAAGAGGAGCGCAGGATGTCTCGGGCTTACCGGACAAGCCTGATGGGCAGCAGGAGCGAGGTTCTCTTTGAGGAGAAGAAAGAGATCGCCGGGAAGCCGTACTGGGTCGGGCATACGCCGCAGTATGTCATGGCCGCGAAAGAGGCGGACCCAACGACAGGCCTCAGGAATCAAATCGTCGCGGGAACGCTTGACGGTTTTCTGCAAGAGGATATCCTATTGTTAAAATGATTGAATTTTGCCCGTCGATAGAGTATGATAGTGATAATAGGGGCAATATCAAAATTGGCAGCGGATAAGGGCGTGAGACTATGCAGGATTTGGAGAACACACAATTTTTTACCGTGGAGAGCGAGCCGGAGACGGGCGTGAAGCTTGTGCTGTCCACAGTGTATGAGGCGCTGACAGAGAAAGGTTATAACCCGGTAAATCAGATCGTGGGTTACATCATGTCGGGCGACCCGACCTACATTACCAGCCATAAGAACGCGCGAAGCCTGATCATGAAAGTAGAGCGGGACGAGCTGGTGGAAGAGATGCTGGTAGAGTACATCAAAAATTCCCTGAAGTGAGCGGCAGGAAGAACGTATGAGGATCATGGGGCTGGATTTCGGCTCGAAGACGGTCGGCGTGGCGATCAGCGATCCGCTTCTCATCACGGCGCAGGGGATCGAAATCATCAGGAGAAAAGAAGAGAATAAACTGCGGCGGACATTGGCGCGCATTGAGGAGCTGATCGAGGAGTACGAGGTGTCGGAGATTGTGCTGGGGCTGCCGAAGAACATGAATGATACGATAGGGCCGAGAGCGCGGATCACGCTGGACTTTCAGGAAAAACTGGAGAGAAGAACGGGACTTCCCGTGAAGATGTGGGACGAACGCCTCACCACGGTGGCGGCCGAGCAGGCCATGATGGAGGCGGGAATACGGCGGGAACACCGCGGGGAGTATGTGGACAAGATCGCGGCGGTTTTGATTCTGCAGGGATATCTGGACTATCGGGCAGGCAAGGAGACGGATTAAGTGGATAAGATCGTTTTTACACCGGATGGCGGCGAACCTGTCCGGTTCTATGTGTTGGAACAGACCAGACTGAGCGGTATCGATTACATCCTGGTGACGGATGCGGAGGATGGCGACGGGGAGGCTCTGATCCTGCGCGACACCTCCGCGCCGGAGGAGAGCGAAGCGGTGTACGAGATCGTGGAAGACGATGAGGAACTGAATGCAGTGGCAGCTGTATTTGAAAATATGCTGGACGATATTGAACTGAAGTGACGATTATTTTGTATGGAGGATTTTTGATTGAGAAAAAGTGAACATGGAAAATCTGCTTCCCGGCTAAAGGTGATTCCGCTAGGCGGCCTGGAACAGATCGGACTGAATATTACTGCCTTTGAATACGGGGACAGTATTATCGTGGTGGACTGCGGGCTTTCTTTCCCGGAGGACGAGATGCTGGGAATTGATCTCGTGATTCCCGATATTACCTACCTGAAAGAACACGCGGACAAAGTCAAAGGCTTTGTCATCACTCATGGGCATGAGGATCATATCGGCGCGCTGCCCTATATTCTGAAAGAACTGAACGTACCCGTCTATGCCACGCGCCTGACGATGGGGATTATTGAGAACAAGCTGAGCGAGCATGATCTGCTCGATGTGACCAAGAGGAGTGTTGTCAGCTTTGGCGAGAGCATTACCCTTGGGCAGTTTCGCATCGAATTTATCAGGACGAACCACAGCATCGTGGACGCGGCGGCGCTGGCGATTTATTCCCCGGCGGGCGTCGTTATACACACGGGCGATTTCAAAGTGGACTACACGCCGGTGTTCGGCGATGCCATTGACCTGCAGCGCTTCGCGGAGCTGGGGCGCAAGGGGGTTCTGGCGTTGATGTGTGATTCCACCAATGCGGAGCGCTTGGGATTTACGGCCTCCGAGAAGACGGTGGGCCGGACCTTTGACAGTCTCTTTGCGGAACACAAGGACACAAGAATCATTATCGCGACGTTTGCCTCGAATGTAGACCGCGTGCAGCAGATCATCAACTCGGCATACAAGTTCGGGCGCAAGGTTGTGGTGGAGGGCAGGAGCATGGTCAATATTATTGAGACTGCCGCCGCGCTGGAGTGCCTGCACATTCCGAAGAACACGCTGATCGACATAGAGCAGCTCAAAGACTATCCCAACGACAAGACCGTGATCATCACCACCGGCAGCCAGGGGGAGAGCATGGCGGCCCTGAGCCGCATGGCGAGCAATACCCACAAGAAGATTTCCATTCTGCCCGGGGACACTGTGATTTTTTCCTCGCATCCGATACCGGGCAATGAGAAAGCGGTCACCAATGTCATCAATGAACTGCAGATGAAAGGCGCGGACGTGATCTTCCAGGATGTCCATGTGTCCGGACATGCCTGTCAGGAGGAGATCAAGTTGATCTACAGCCTGGTGAAGCCTACCTACGCGATACCGATTCATGGAGAATACAAGCACAGAAAAGCGCAGGCAAAGATTGCCGGGGAACTTGGCATTCCGAAAGACCGCATCTTTATGCTGCAGTCCGGCGATGTGCTGGAGATGGGCCGCAAGAAAGCCGAAGTGACGGGGAAAGTGCCTGTGGGCGCGATTCTGGTGGATGGCCTTGGTGTCGGCGATGTGGGAAATGTAGTGCTGCGCGACAGACAGCATCTGGCGGAGGATGGCATCATGATCGTGGTTCTGGCGCTGGATTCCTACAGCGATCAGTTGGTGTCGGGACCGGATATTGTCTCGCGGGGGTTCGTCTATGTCAAGGAGTCTGACGAGCTTCTGGATGAGGCCAGACTGCTGGTGAACGAGGCGATACAGTCCTGTCTGGACAAGGGGCAGTCCGACTGGGGCAAGCTGAAAGCTACGATCAAGGACGTGCTGAGCGAATTCGTCTGGAAGAAGACGAAGAGACGTCCCATGATACTGCCGATCATCATGGAAGTGTAGCCGGAGAGCGCCAAATACGCTGAGACAAGCTGCCATACGGAGAGAATCCGATACTATATACTTAAGGAGGAACGGCACAATGTCAAATGCCCAGATTGAGGAGGCGACAAAGAAGTTCGCCGCCTATATTCAGGAGTCCGATACCTATAAGGAGTATTACCGTCAGCGTGAGAAGCTGAAGAGGCAGCCGGAATTGTATGAAAAGGTAAACGAGTACCGGCAGAGGAATTTCGATCTGCAGAACGAGACGGACAGCGAAGATCTGTTTGACAGGATGGAGGCGTTTGAGAGGGAGTACGCGAAGTTCCGCGAGAATCCGCTGGTGGAGGATTTCCTGCGGGCGGAACTGGCTTTCTGCAGACTGATGCAGGAGATCAATGTGTTGCTTACGGCGGAGATCGACTTTGAATAACGGTCGGATCGGAGAAAATCATGAGACTGAAATATATTATCGGAGCGACGGCGCAGTTTATCATCAAACTGGTTCTGTTCGCATTTATCATTATGTATATCATCAGGGCGGCGACGGCGGCTTATGACTATGGCTATCGGGTGTTCACGGAACCGGCTATGACTTTCGGCGACGGCAGGATTATCAGCGTTTCTGTGGCCCAGGACGCCTCGGTGCTTGATGTGGGAAAGATGCTGCAGGAGAAAGGGCTGATCCGGGACGGCAGACTCTTTATGATTCAGGAACTTCTGTCGGAGCAGCACGGCAAGATACAGCCGGGAATCTATGACCTGAACACGAACATGACTGCCCAGCAGATCCTGGAAGTGATTGCGCCGAATTCGGAAGAGACGGATCAGGAGGAGGAAGAGTCGCAGGAGTAGGCGGAAAGGACGTATGGAATGATAACGGATGAGCGCATGAGCGCCTTTATCGATTCCCTGGATATCGGCAATACGCCGTTTCTGGACAGGATCGAAAGCGAAGCGAGGCAGGCGGAGATACCGATTATCCGCGCGCAGGTGCAGAGTCTCCTCAGGCTGCTGCTTGCGCTGAAAAAGCCGGCCTCGATTCTGGAAGTCGGCTGCGCAACAGGTTTCTCCGCGCTGCTGATGAGTGAGTACGCGCCGGCAGACTGCCACATCACGACGATTGAGAAGTATGAGAAAAGGATACCCGTCGCCAGAGAGAATTTCAGAAGAGCGGGGCGGGAGGATAAGATCACGCTTTTGGAGGGAGACGCCGCCGAGATTTTGAGAGAACTGGACGGCGCTTTTGATTTCATCTTTATGGATGCGGCGAAAGGGCAGTATATTCATTTCCTGCCGGATGTGATGCGGCTTTTGGCCGAGGGCGGCGTCCTGGTGTCGGACAATGTGCTGCAGGACGGGGACATTCTGGAATCCCGTTTCGCGGTGACCAGAAGAAACCGTACCATACACGGTCGTATGCGGGAGTACCTGTACGAACTGAAGCACTGTCCGGAACTGGAGACGGTGGTTCTGCCTGTCGGCGACGGCGTGACGATAAGCGTCCGGAAGAGTGGAGAGAAAGATGCGGACAGGAGTGTTGTACAATGAGAAAAAAACCGGAATTGCTGGTTCCGGCGGGCAGCCTGGAAGTGTTGAAAACCGCTGTGATGTTCGGCGCGGATGCGGTCTATGTCGGCGGTGAGGCGTACGGCCTGCGCGCCAAGGCCAAGAATTTTACCATGGAGGAGATGGCGCAGGGGATCGCTTTCGCGCACGATCACGGCGTGCGCGTTCATGTGACGGCGAATATCCTCGCGCACAATGATGATCTGGAGGGCGCGGAGGTCTATTTTCGAGAACTGAAAGAGCTGCGGCCGGACGCGCTGATCATTGCCGATCCGGGTATGTTCGCACTGGCGAGGAGAATCTGCCCTGAGATAGATATACACATCTCTACGCAGGCCAACAACACTAACTATATGAGTTGTCTGTTCTGGCATGAACAGGGCGCGAAGCGGATCGTTTCCGCCAGAGAGCTGTCCCTGGCGGAGATCGGGGAGATCAGGCGGCATATACCGGATGATATGGAGATTGAGAGCTTTGTGCATGGAGCCATGTGCATCTCCTATTCCGGCAGGTGCCTGCTCAGCAATTATTTTACCGGGCGGGATGCCAACCGGGGTGCGTGCACGCATCCCTGCAGATGGAAGTACGCGGTTGTGGAGGAGACAAGGCCCGGACAGTATATGCCTGTCTACGAGAATGAGCGGGGGACTTATCTCTTTAACTCCGGCGATCTGTGCATGATCGGGCATATTCCGGAACTGATCGACGCGGGGATAGACAGTTTCAAGATTGAGGGACGCATGAAGACGGCCCTCTATGTGGCGGTGGTGGCGCGTACCTATCGCAGAGCCATCGATGATTATCTGGAAGCGGAGGAGAAGTACCGGGCAGGTATGGACTGGTATCTGGCGGAGATCGGGAAATGCACGCATCGACCGTTTACCACGGGATTCTACTTCGGCAGGCCCGATGAGAGCGCGCAGATCTATGACAACAGCACCTATGTGAACGAGTGCATCTATCTGGGAACGGTCGCGGAGATCGTAACCAGAGACGGCAGGGCATGCGCCCGCATCGAGCAGCGCAACAAGTTCTGTGTGGGCGATGCGATCGAGATCATGAAACCCGACGGGAGGAACGTACCCGCGGAGGTGCTCGCCATGTACGACGAGCAGGGGCAGCCCGTACAGTCCTGCCCCCATGCGAAGCAGATCGTGGACGTACGCCTGTCCGCGGAGCCGGAGCCGTATGATATATTGAGAGCCGAAACTGCGTCAGACTAAGGGAGGAGGACTTAGCGGGAGGCGATTTGCCTCGCTTTGGATTGTTTTTTTAGAAAAAAAGAAAAATTATGCTTGCATTTTCAGAAAAAGTAGCGTATTGTTAAAAACAGAAATTGTATACAGGTATTCAGAACGATGGCGTTCCAAAAAAGGGCTTTTTTTTGGAACGCTATTTTTGAAAGAGAATGCCGGGATGGAGGAAAGAGTATGAGTGAAGTGTTTAATGTGGAGGAAATCTTCGGGCAGAACGTGTTCACCCTGGGCAAGATGAAAGAGCGCCTGCCGAAGAACGTGTACAAGGAAGTGGTCAAGGTCATGGATCAGGGCGGCGAGCTCTCCATGGAGGCTGCGAATGTCGTCGCGATGGCGATGAAAGAGTGGGCGGTGGAGAACGGCGCGACTCACTACACACACTGGTTTCAGCCGCTTACCGGCATCACGGCGGAGAAACACGATTCTTTCGTGGCGCATCCCGACGAGATGGGCAAGATGCTCACGGAGTTCTCCGGCAAGGAGCTGATCAAGGGCGAGCCTGATGCGTCTTCTTTCCCTTCGGGCGGCCTGCGTGCCACTTTCGAGGCGAGAGGCTATACGGCTTGGGATATCACGTCTCCCGCGTTCCTGAAAGAGTCCGGCTGCGGCGTGACACTGTGCATTCCGACCGCATTCTGCTCCTACACGGGCGAGGCGCTGGATAAGAAAACACCGCTTCTGCGTTCCATGGAAGCGCTGAGTGAACAGGCGCTGCGTATCGTGCGGCTGTTCGGCAATACGGAGGCGACGAAAGTCACCGCGTCGGTCGGCCCCGAGCAGGAGTATTTTCTGGTAGATGAGAAGCTGTACCGTCAGAGAACCGACCTGATGTTTGCGGGACGCACGCTGTTCGGCGCGCCTGCGCCGAAAGGGCAGGAGATGGAGGATCACTACTTCGGCGTTATCAGAGAGCGCGTCGGCGCCTATATGAAAGACCTGAACGAAGAACTGTGGAAGCTGGGCGTGACGGCGAAGACGCAGCACAATGAGGTGGCTCCCGCGCAGCATGAACTGGCGCCTATCTACGAGACGGCCAATATCGCCGTAGACCATAACCAGCTGGTTATGGAGGCGATGAAGAGAGTCGCCGTGCATCACGGCATGAGATGCCTGCTGCATGAGAAGCCTTACGCGGGCGTCAACGGTTCCGGTAAGCACAATAACTGGTCCATCACGACGGACAACGGCGTGAATCTGCTCGATCCCGGCGACACACCGAATGAGAATATCCAGTTCCTGCTGGTTCTCGCATGTATCCTGAAAGCGGTGGACACCCACGCGGATCTGCTGCGTCAGTCGGCATCCGATGTGGGCAATGATCACAGACTCGGCGCAAACGAGGCGCCCCCGGCAGTGATCTCCGTATTCCTCGGCGAGCAGCTTGAGGATGTGGTGAGACAGCTCATCGAGACAGGTGCGGCCACCAGCGTCAAGGAGGGCGGCAAGCTCCTGACGGGTGTCAAGACGCTGCCTGATTTCCAGAAAGACGCGACCGACAGAAACAGGACGTCACCGTTTGCGTTCACCGGCAATAAATTCGAGTTCCGTATGGTCGGAAGCGCGGATTCCATCGCGAGCCCGAACACGACGCTGAATGCGATTGTGGCCGAGGCGTTCTGCGAGGCGGCTGACCGCCTGGAGAAAGCGGACGATTTGGATCTGGCCGTGCATGACCTGATCAAAGAGTACCTGACCGAGCATCAGAGAATTATCTTCAACGGCGACGGCTACTCCGACGAGTGGCTGGCGGAGGCCGAGAAGAGAGGACTGCCGAACATCAAGTCCATGATTGAGGCGGCGAGTACGATCACGACAGACAAGGCGGTGAAGCTGTTCGAGAGATTCGGCATTTTCACGAAAGTGGAGCTGGAGTCCCGCGAGGAGATCATCTACGAGACTTACGCGAAGACCATCAATATCGAGGCGCTTGCGATGATCGACATGGCGGGCAAACAGATTATCCCCGCCGTCGTAAAATACTCCAAGGCGCTGGCGGACACCGTCAATACCGTGAAGGCGGCAGGGGCGGACACATCCGTGCAGGCGGAACTTCTGAAAGAAGTGTGCGAGAACCTTGCGGCGATGCAGACGGCGCTGGCAAAGTTGAAGAAAGTGGAGGCGGAGGCTTCCGCGATCGAGGATGTCAAGAAGCAGGCGTTCTTTTACAAGGATACGGTCAAGGCCGTCATGGATGAGCTGCGTGCGCCGGCTGACAGACTGGAGATGATCGTCGATAAGGAAATCTGGCCGATTCCGACCTACGGCGAGCTGATGTTTGAGATTTAACAGAACGGAGCAAAGGTAAAACCTCTGTGCGGCTGCGGTTTATCCGCAGCGCACGGAGGTTTTTTGCAGTGTAGAGAAAATATGTAAAGTTATCGTTATTGATAGATTTCGATGATTACCTTTTCGGCGGCAAATTCTTCTCCGTCAAAATGTCCCTCCGCTTCCAGTCCGCTGCCCACTGCAAGATCGGAGAAAGCGGCCTCGGACGTCTCAATGCCGGCGCCGCCGCCCTGTATCTGCCAGAGTGCAAACACCGTGGCATCCGTACAGCGGATCGTTACCAGTTCTTCGTCGGGGCTGCCCGCCTCCGGCATCTTGACATAGCCCTCCTCGTCTATCAGTGTACGGCTGATGACAAAACTGTCTGCGTCGATGCTTCTCACTTTGCCGCCGATGATCTCCATATCCGCTATGCTGTCAGCGGTAACGTTCTCCGTGTCGGTTTGGGAATCGTCCGGGTCTGCGGTGTCGATGCCGGCCGTATTCTGCGCGGCAGGCTCCTGCGCCGGAGGATTTTCCTCCGTCTTCGGGCTGTCTGATACCGCGTCGGGTGTCAGCGTCTCCACCGGGGCGACGCTGTCCGTTCCCGCCTCCTGTGTGCTCACGCAGCCTGTCATGGACAAGACTGCTGCGATCCCGATCCCTGCCAGCAGTGCATATTTTCTTTCGATCATTTTTCTGTACCTCTCTTTCGGATTTTTAAGATTATGTAATTCTGAGCAGATTTACAGGCATTATTGTAGCATCCGATTCTCTAAACCGCCTCTAAAGCATTGTTTTGCCTGTTGCGAAATTTTTTACAGGAATAATGAAAATAAGACTTGCAAACGCGCATAATATATTGTATAATTCCAAAATGTAATGTTAATGGGCTATCGCCAAACGGTAAGGCAACGGACTCTGACTCCGTCATTTCAAGGTTCGAATCCTTGTAGCCCAGCTTACAGGACTCAGTTGAGAG